>DATHWV010000342.1:0-16556 GCA_035460205.1 Ramlibacter sp. | reverse complement strand
GGTTGAAGAAGCTGGTGCCGAAGTGGCGATCTGTCAATGTCATCGTGATCGCGCCCGCCAGCACCGGCATCACCGCGATCAGCAGGTAGGCGGTGATCAGCCAGGTCCAGCAGAACAGCGGCATCTTCATCAGCGTCATGCCGGGCGCGCGCATGTTGAGGATGGTGACGATGATGTTGATCGAGCCCATGATCGAACTCGCGCCCATGATGTGCATCGCAAAGATGCCGGCATCCATCGACGGGCCCATCTGCAGGGTCAGTGGCGCGTAGAGCGTCCAGCCGGCTGCCGGAGCGCCACCGGGCATGAAGAACGAGCCCACGAGCATCAGCGCGGCCGGAATCAGCAGCCAGAAGCTGAAGTTGTTCATGCGCGCGAACGCCATGTCGGCAGCGCCGACCTGCAGCGGGATCATCCAGTTCGCGAAGCCCACGAAGGCCGGCATGATGGCGCCGAACACCATGATCAGGCCGTGCATGGTGGTGAGCTGGTTGAACAGCTCGGGGTTGACGAACTGCAGGCCGGGCTGGAACAGCTCCAGTCGGATCAGCATGGCCAGCAGGCCGCCGAACATCAGCATGAAGAACGAGAACAGCAGGTACAGGGTACCGATGTCCTTGTGGTTGGTCGCGAAGACCCAGCGACGCCAGCCGGTGGGCGCGTGGTCGTGGTGATCGTCGGCGTGATCGTGGTGGTCGAGTACGGCGCTCATCTTGATGTTCCTAATGCGTTCTTGACTGCTTACTTGCCGCGCTGTGCGAGCACTTCAGACGGCTGCACCAGCTGGCCGGTCTTGTTGGTCCAGTTGTTCTTGGTGTAGCTGATGACGGCGGCCAGGTCCGTGTCGGAAAGCTGCTTCCAGGCCGGCATGGCGCCCTTGCCGTTGAGCACAATGTGGATCTGCTTGGCCTTGTCGGCATCCAGCACGACGGGCGAGGCGTCCAGCGCCTTGATCGGGCCGGCGCCCTTGCCGTTGGCCTGGTGGCAGGCAGCGCAATTGGCGGCGTAGACCTTTTCGCCGCGCTTGGCGATGTCGTCCAGCGTCCAGACCTTGGCCGGGTCGTCCTGCAGGGCGGCCATCTTTTTCTTCTCGCCGGCCACCCACTTGGAGTAGTCCTCGGCCGAAACCACCTTCACGTGGATCGGCATGTAGGCGTGTTCCTTGCCGCACAGCTCATAGCACTGGCCATAGAAGTCGCCGGTCTTTTCGCTGCGGAACCAGGTGTCGCGCACGAAGCCGGGGATCGCGTCCTGCTTCACGCCGAACGCCGGGATGCCCCAGGCGTGGATCACGTCATTGGCGGTGGTGATGATGCGGACCTTCTTGTTGACCGGCACGACCATCGGGTTGTCGACCTTCAGCAGGTAGTCGTCGGGGACCGCGCCCTTGGCACCGTCGTTGGAGATTTCGCGGTGGGTGCTGTCCAGCGTGGCCAGGAAGGAAACGCCTTCGCCCTCGCCCTTGAGGTAGTCGTAGCCCCACTTCCACTGGTAGCCGGTGGCCTTGATGGTGAGGTCGGCGTTGCTGGTGTCCTTGGACGCGACCAGCACCTTGGTGGCGGGCAGTGCCATGCCGATCACGATCAGGAACGGGACGATGGTCCAGATCACCTCGACGGTGACCGATTCGTGGAAGTTGGCCGGCTTGTGGCCCACCGACTTGCGGTGCTTCCAGATCGAATAGAACATCACGCTGAAGACAGCGATGAAGATCACGACGCAGGTGATCATCATGAACCAGTGCAACCATGCCGTTTCATGGGCAATCCGGGTCACGGCCGGATGCAGGTTGAGCTGGCGGACCGCGGGTCCGCCGGGCAGGTCGTTCACGGCATAGGCCGCGGTGCTGAATGCGCCCAGCGCGGGCAGCAGAGAAGCCAACTTGTAGTACATGCTCTTCATAGTTTTCACTGGCTAAACCTCAAATCAATCCAATCCCGCCGCCCTCACCGGGCAGGCCCTTACGCCTCGCGCAAGGCCCTTCGAATCTCCTGCGCCAATGCCGGCCGCAGCTCCGGGCGCACATAGCGCCCCACATTCACGCGCCGCCCCTGGCCCGACAGCTCGATCAGCGAGCGATCGGCTGCGGAAGGCTCGACGCGAACCCAGTCGCGGTTGAATTCCGCCCGCTCCAGGTGCCCCCCGTTTTCCAGCTCCACCACCAGCTGGCGGCCCTGCAGCGAAATCGTTTCGCCGTCCCGGGCATGCCGGGCGTACACCAGGAAGGCTGCACCGACGGCGGCAAGCTCCAACCAGGCGAACGGAAGGATCAGCACTGCCCCCCGAAACCAGAACACCAACCCGATCCCCAGCGACACGGCGCACAGCGAGGCATACAGCGAGCCCAGTTGGGCCGGCGTGACCGAGCAGTTACGCTTCAAAAACCAGTGGGTGTTCTGGCCCTGGACAGTGGCGAAACGAAATACCGGGTTCGACACGGGTGTCACTCGAAAATCAACCCGGCATTGTAGCGCGGGTTATTACTGCCTCTTCCCGGCGGCACGGCACGGTCGGCCTCATTCCCGCGGCCGCCGGTCGCCCTGCAGCATGGTGCGCATGTCGTCCAGCGAGACCGAACTGCTCGCGCTCACCCGGACCACCGGCGCCGGCTTCACGGCGTGGCCGTAGATGACCTCGAAGGTCAGCGCCAGCCGCCCGTCCTCCTGCCCCAGGCCGCGGGTGAGCTCCGCGTGCAGCCGGTCACGCCAGCCGCGGCCCCGAAGCGCGGCAAACCGGGCCGGGTGCAGGTTGGCGCCCAGCTCGCCCAGTTCCTCCAGCAGGCGCTGCGGGGTCTGCCAGGTCAGCGTGATGCGCTCCATGTCCATCACCGGCTCGGCAAAGCCGGCCTGGACCAGCATGTCGCCCCAGTCATGCATGTCGGTGAATTCATGCGCCGGCGGCGGCCAGCCCAGCGCCTGGTACAGGGCGCGCAACTCGCGTACGGTGTCCGGGCCCAGGCAGGAGAACATCAGGAACCCGTCCGGCGCCAGGGCCCGGTGCCATTGCGCGATGAGCGCCTGGGGCTGGGCCGACATGTGCAGGGCCATGTTCGCCCAGAGCATCTGCACCGCCCCGTCCGGCGGCGGGCCTTCGCGCAAGGCGGGGGCGGTGAGGCGCCGCCACCAGGGCCGGGCGGCCAGTGCAGTCGTGGTGTCCCTGGCGCCCGGACTCCCGGCAGTGACGAAGCACTGGGCGCGCGGATACCGGCGCTCGATCAGCTCATGGGCGGCCAGGCCGCCGCGCACCGGCGCCCAATCGGCCCAGGCCTTGGGCTCCAGGCGGATCCATTGCAGGCGGTCTTCCATCCGCCGGCCCACTTCCTCGTGCAGCCAGGGGGAGCGTGCAGGCGCCACGTGCTGCCAGCGCGCGGCGGCAACAGGGTCGATGGTGGGCGGGTTCTCGTGGGCCATGGCGCGTTGTCCAACGAGTATATTGAGTGAAACCTTCGTGCCACCGTCCATGCTGCGCCGACTCGTCGATGGCCTCGCGGCCGCCCTGCCCGGCCAGTGCGCCGTCTGCCGCGCCTGGCCCGCGCAACCCGTCTGCGAAGCCTGCGTGGCACGTTTCGCGCAGCCCCGGCCGCGCTGCCGGCGTTGCGCGCTGCCTGTGCCCCAGGGCCAGTCTGAATGCGGGCGCTGCGCCGCTGCGCCACCCCCGCTGGACGCCTGCCACGCGGCGCTGGCCTATGAGTTCCCGTGGTCGGCACTGATCACCCAGTTCAAGTTTGCGGGCGACGCCGCCTGGGCACGCAGCTTCGCCCTGCTGATGCGCAGCGCGCCCTGGATCGAGCCGGCGCTGGATCAGGCCGATGTCGTACTGCCCATGCCTTTGTCATCCGAGCGGCTCGCCGAACGCGGCTTCAACCAGTCGCTCGAGCTGGCCCGTGCACTCTCACCGCGGAAAACGCAGCCACGACTGCTTTTGCGAATCCGCAACACGGCAGCGCAGAGCGCGCTGGACCGCAAGGCCCGCCTTGGCAACGTGCAAGGCGCGTTCGCGGTCGAGCCGCTGCAGGCGGCGCGATTGCGCGGCCTGCGCGTGGTGCTGGTCGACGACGTGATGACCAGTGGCGCATCCATGTACTCCGCAGCGCTGGCCTTGCGCCAGGCGGGCGCCGCCGCCGTGTCCGGCCTGGTGCTGGCACGCACCGACGAACCCGCGTGAAATCCGCCTGGAGGACGCCGGACAATAGGCGCCATGTTCCACATCGTCCTGGTCCAGCCCGAAATCCCGCCCAACACGGGCAATGTGATCCGGCTGGCCGCCAACACGGGTTGCACGCTCGACCTCATCGAGCCGCTGGGTTTTTCGATGGAGGACAAGCACATGCGCCGCGCCGGCCTGGACTATCACGAGTATGCGCAGGTGCGCCGCCACGAGAGCTGGGATGCCTTCCTGGCCGCGGCGCAGCCGGACCCTGCCCGCCTCTTCGCGCTGACCACGCGGGGCAGCCGCCCGGTGCATGACGTGACGTTCCGGCCGGGCGACTGGTTCGTGTTCGGCTCCGAGACCAGCGGCCTGGCGCCGGCCCTGCGCGAAACCTTCCCGCCGGCACAGCGCCTGCGCCTGCCCATGCGCGAGGGCCAGCGCAGCCTCAACCTGTCGAATGCGGTCGCGGTGACTGTGTTCGAGGCATGGCGGCAGAATGGATTTGTGAGCGATTGAAACCCATGGGCCGCGCGCCGATGAGTTGGCCCAGAATGCACGCAGGCCATCAACAGGCCGGGGCGAGGGAAGCATGGATAGCGCCTTGATGCGAACCTGCATGGCAGCGGCGTGGCTGTGCGCCACAGCCAGCTCACAGGCCGATCCCGTGATCGGGGTTGCCACGCTGCCAAAAATCTCCGTGGGCGAAGAGCACATGCTGCTCGCCAAGACCGACGGTACGGCCTGGTCCTGGGGGCGCGACCAGTGGGGGCAGCTGGGCCTTGGGGCGCAAGGCGGGACGTCCGCCACACCCAAACCGATTGCCACGCTGTCAGGGGTCGTCAGCGTGGTCGCGCGTGGCTCCTTTTCCATGGCATTGAAGGCCGATGGCACCGTGTGGACCTGGGGCGACTCGTCCAACGGCCGCACCGGTCCCCACGGCACTTCCAGCAGCGTCCCTGTGCAGGTGCGGGGCCTGTCGGGAATCGTCGGCATTGAAGCCGGCTGGGGCTACTCGGCCTACGCGATCCGGTCGAACGGCCAGGTCTACGGCTGGGGCCGGAACTACTACGGTGAGTTGGGCACCGGCTCGGCCACGCCGGCCTCGGTCACGACGCCGCAACTCATTACCGGTTTGTCCGGCATCGTCGACCTGCGTGCCGCGGATACGTCGGCCATCGCGCTGAACAGCTCGGGCCAGGTATTCCAGTGGGGTGGCTCGGACCTGCCCGCGCCGATTACTGCAGTCCCGGGTGTCGTGGGCGCCGTGGCGATCGGGGCTGACGGTGTCAACAACGCCAACGCCAACTTTGCGGTCCTGGGCTCCGGCGCGGTGATGACCTGGGGCGACACGAATTCCTCGGTCACCCGATGCGGGCAGCCCAAGCAGTCGGGCGTCTCCGTGTTTCCGGCAACGCCCCTCATCGTCGCAGCCAGCATGGCGTCGGTTTCGTCCGGCCCGGACGGCGAAGACGTGCTGCTGGACACCGCGGGGCAGGCCTGGACCTGCGGCGGCGGCAGCGGCGGCCAGCAGGGCGACGGCACGGCCAGCGGAACATCCACCGATGTGAAGGTCGGCCCGTTGCGGGTGACGCAAAGCATGCCCTTCGCCAACGTCGCCATGGGCCGCTCGGCAGCTGCCATCGGTACCGACGGCAGCGTCTGGACCTGGGGGCCCACAGCCGGCATCGGCGTGCAGGGCGATGGCAACCTCGCGCTGTCGAGCCCGCTGCTGGCCCCGGCGCCCACCGGCATCAATGCAGGCAACCCCGCGACGGTGGGGCCGATCTACGCAGGCACGCAGACGGCGGAAAACGTCGACGGCACCAGCACAGTGGACGTGGGCGTGATGTTCGCGCCGTCGCACTGGAACACGACCGGCAAGGCTTACCTCGCTGCCGCGCTTCCGAACGGCCAGCTCTACGTGTATTCCGGCAGCACCGGCTGGGCGCCCTACAACCCGGCCGCACCCATTCCGGCGGTGTATTCCGGCAGCCTGAAGGGCATGCTGCCCCTGGCCATCGGGACCATGGATTTCCGCTGGCTGGCGGGAACGCAGGTCCTCGTCGGCTACGGGGTGGGTGCAGGCGCGGAGTCCGACATGCTGGGGTCGGGCCGTTATGCCGTGGTCCTGACCCTGCGGTGATCGCGGCGGCTCAGGGGTAGCGCCGGCTCAACGACTCGGCCACGCACACCGGCTTGTCGCTGCCCTCGCGCTCCACGGTCACCGCCACGGTGAACTGGTAGCCGCCGTTGTCGATCGCGTCGGCTGCCACCAGGGACAGATGACCGCGCAGGCGGCTGCCCACCGGCACCGGCGCCGGAAAGCGCACCTTGTTCAGCCCGTAGTTCACGCCCATGCGCGTCTCTTCGACGTGCAGCGCCGTCTCGAAAATCTTCGGCAGCAGGGACAGCGTCAGGTAGCCGTGCGCGATCGGGGCGCCGAAAGGGCCTGCCTTCGCGCGCTCCACATCGACGTGGATCCACTGGTGGTCGCCGGTCGCTTCAGCGAAAAGATTGACCTGCTCCTGCGTGATGGTGAACCAGTCGCTGGTGGCGACCGGCTGGCCCACCAGCGCAGCGAACTCCGCAAGGGTCTTGAAAGTCTTCATGGCCCCAATGTACCAACCGGGACCGAAATTACTTGTCCAACCAGCGACAAATGCCTTGCCACTGCTCCAGGTCGCGCTGCACACGCCCCGGCGCCACGTCGAACAGCGTCAGGCCGCGCGCGGCGAGGTGGATGTAGTTCTGCGTGTGGCGCACGTAGCCCAGTACCGGCAGGCCCAGGTTGTCCACGAATTCATGCAGCTTGTCGGCGGCGATGGTGCGCGGGTCCACCCGCATGCCCACGATGCCCACCTGCATCTTGCCGGCCTTGCGGTGTTCGGCCAGCTCGTCGAGGAAGGCGCGGGTGGCGAAGATGTCGAAGACGCTGGGCTGCAGCGGCACCACCACCTTGTCCGCCAGTTGCAGCACTTCCCTGAACAGCTTGCCGTGCATGCCGGCCGGCGTGTCCAGCACGACGTGGCTGGTGCCCTTGGGCGGCTTGGCGACGTTGTCACCGCCGACGTCCCAGGTGCTGATGGGCCGAGCCGCCGCCGGGCGCAGCCCCAGCCACAAACGGGACGATTGCTGGCGGTCCGCATCGCCTAGCATCACGGCATGGCCCTTGCTGGCAAAGTAGCCCGCAATATTGGTGGCCATGGTCGACTTTCCGACTCCGCCCTTGGGATTGGCAACAACCACGACCGGCATGGGAGACTCCTCGGTTGGACGGCTTTCGGGAAGTGAGCCGCTTTGCGCTATGTTACCGGTATGGCTGAGATGGCAAAAGAAGGGGTTCCAAACGGGGTGCTGGTGCTCGCCGCCCATCCCAACTGGCGCGAGTCGCGCGTGAACCGGCACTTGCGGGCCGCCGCCGAAGGCATCAACGGCATCGAAGTGCGCGACCTCTATGCGCGCTACCCCGACTACGACATCGACATTGCCGCCGAACAGGCCAGCGCGCAGGCAGCGCAATTGCTGGTGCTGCTGCACCCGGTGCAGTGGTACTCGATGCCCGCGCTGCAAAAACTCTGGCTGGATGAAGTGCTCACTTATGGCTGGGCCTACGGCCATGGCGGCACGGCGCTGCAAGGCAAGGACATCTGGCTGGTCGCGACCACGGGCGGGCCGGAAGAGTCGTACCACCCGCAAAGCTACAACCGGTACTTCTTCGACGCCTTCCTGCCACCGTACGAGCAGACCGCGGCGCTTTGCGGCATGCGCTTCCTGCCACCGCTGATCCTGCATGGCGCCAACCGCGCCGGCGACGACCAGGTGAGCCAGCACGTCGAGGTGTTTTCGCAGCGCCTGCGCAGCTACCCTGACTGGCCGGAGCTGGCGGACCTGGAGCAATGTCCCGCCTGTGTGGTGCCGCTCACCGACCGCCCCGGCAACACCGAAGGAAGCAGCTGATGGAACATGCGCCGGCCTGGCTGACCAGCAGCCTGATCTACCTGGGCGCCGCCGTGCTCGCAGTGCCGATTTCGCGCGCACTGGGCCTGGGGTCCATCATCGGCTACCTTGCGGCGGGCATCGCCATCGGCCCCTGGGGCCTGGGACTGGTGAGCAAGGTCGACGACATCCTGCATTTCGCCGAATTCGGCGTGGTGTTGATGCTCTTCCTGGTGGGCCTTGAACTGGAACCCAGGCGCCTGTGGAACCTGCGCAAGCCGATCTTCGGCTGGGGCGGCGCGCAGGTGCTGGGCTGCGCCGCGCTGCTTTGCGCGGCCGGCATGCTGGCGGGCCTGTCCTGGCGCGTGAGCCTGGTGGCCGCGCTGGGCCTTGCCCTGTCGTCCACGGCGATCGCGCTGCAGGTGATGGGCGAGCGCAACCTGCTGCCCACTTCCAGCGGGCAAGCCGGCTTTTCGATCCTGCTGTTCCAGGACGTGGCCGCCATCCCCATCCTGGCCCTGTTGCCGCTGCTGGGCGGCGTCGCCGAGGCTGGCGATGCATCCGGCGCCTCGCGCTGGCTGGAGGCCGCCAAGATCATCGGCGTGATCGGCGGCATCGTGCTGGGCGGTCGGCTGCTCTTGCGGCCGTTGCTGCGCTGGATTGCCAAGAGCAACACGCCGGAAATCTTCACTGCCGCCTCGCTGCTGCTGGTGGTGGCGATCGCCGCACTCATGCAGCTGGTGGGCCTGTCGATGGCGCTGGGCGCGTTCCTGGCCGGCGTGCTGCTGGCCGAAAGCGAATACCGGCGCGAGCTCGAAACCGACATCGAGCCGTTCAAGGGCCTGCTGCTCGGCCTCTTCTTCATCGCGGTGGGCATGAGCATCGATTTCGGCGTGCTGCTGAAATCGCCGGGCCTCATGGCGGCGGTGGTGCTGGGTTTCCTGGCCATCAAGGCCGCGCTGATCTACGCCCTGGGCCGGTGGATGGGGCTGCCTTTCCAGGAGCGGCCGGTATTCACCCTGCTGCTGGCACAGGGTGGCGAATTCGCCTTCGTGGTGTTCCAGGCCGCATCCAATTCACAAGTCATCGAGCCGTCCATGGCGTCGCTGCTCATCGGCGCGGTGGCGGTGTCCATGCTGCTCAGCCCGCTGGTGCTGGTGCTGGTCGACAAGCTGGTGCTGCCGCGTTTCGCGAACTGCAACGTGCCCCAGATGGAGGAGATCAGCGAGCAGCAGGACGCGCCCATCATCATCGCGGGCTACGGGCGGTACGGCCAGATCATCGGCCGCATGCTCTCCTCGCAGGGCTTGCAGGCGACGGTGCTGGACCACGACGCCGACATGATCGAAGCCGCGCGCTCCTTCGGCTACAAGGTGTTTTACGGCGATGCCACCCGGCTGGACCTGCTGCGCACCGCCGGCGCCCCCACCGCGCGCATCCTGGTGATCGCCGTGGACGACAAGGACCAGTCACTGGCCATCGTGGACCTGGCGCGCGAGCACTTTCCTCACCTTGAACTGGTTGCGCGCGCGAAAGACGTGACCCACTGGAACGAATTGCGCGACCGCGGCGTGATGCACGTGGAACGGGAAGTCTTTGAATCCAGCCTGCGCAGCGCCCGCACGGTGCTGGAAGTGCTGGGTTACGCGCCGCACGAGGCTCGCGGGCATGCCATGCGCTTTCGCCGCCATAACCTGGAACTGTTCGAGCGCATGTACCCGCATCGCAAGGACCGCAGCCAGCTGATTGCCGTGGTCAAGCAGGGCCGCGCCCAGCTGGAAGAGCAGATGGCGCAGGAGCGCGCCGAGCGCGAGCAGAGGCGCCGCGAGAACGGTGAGCGCCCGCCCGGCTGGGGCGCCTGAAACCGCCTGAAACCTCCCCTGCCAAACACCCTAGCCGCCCTAGGCAATTTGCCTAATGGGGGCTTGCGCGAGCATGGTGTGATGGCAACTTGGCGCAAACGCGCGGGAACGGAGAGTGGTTTTCTCATGAGCCAATTGAATGCAGCCGCTTCGCCGGCCGGGCAGCAAGCCCCCCAGCCGGGCACGAGCCTGTCAGACCTCGTCAATCGACTGACGCAGGAGCTCACCCACGCCCGGCGCTCGCTCGCCATCGCCACCGACAGGCTGGGCAGCACCGGCCGGACGCTCGAAGGGCGCACGCAGGAGCTGACCGAAGCCCGCTCGGCGCTGGCGCTGCTGCTGGCGACGCTGGACGCGGCGACCGACGGCATGGTCGCCATGGGCTACTTTGGCCGCGCGATGCACTACAACACCCGCTTCGTCGAAATGTGGCGCCTGCCCGCCGACAAGCTCGAGCGCCTGACCGACGATGCGCTGCTCACCTTGCAACTGGCGCAGGTCAAGAACCCTGGCGAATTCCTGGCCCTGGCCGCGCAACGCAAGGCGCAGCCGGAAACCGAACAGTCCAGCGTGATCGAGATGACGGACGGCCGGATCTTCGAATGCCACGTCATGCCCCAGCGCGTCGCCGGCAAGCGCGTCGGCACGGTCACCCGCTTCCACGACGTCACGGATCGCGAGCAGCTGACGCGGATGGTTGCGGCGCTGGAAACCCAGATGCCCAGGGAAGTGGCAGAAGCACGGGCCTCCGCCTACTGACCGCCCGCGCTCAGCGCTCCAGTTCCCCGCCGGCGAGCCAGCGCGCGCCCCGCCGGTACAACTCCTGCACCACCTCGCCCTTGAGCATGGGCATGTCCATCTTGACCTGGTAGCCGAGCCGCGTCTGGATGTAGGCGAGGTGCCGGTAGCCTTCCGGAAACGTTGCCAGCAGGTTCGCGTCGAGCTCCAGCCGGGCGCCCGGCATCACCGGGTCGATGCGGTCCTTCTCGTAGATGGGCTGGCGGTGCAACAGCTTCCACTGGCCTTCGTGCCGCGTGACGAAGTCGTGGAAGCGCCCGGTGCAAACCACGTCGCACAGCACGGGACCGCCGGCGCCCTCCACCATGCCGCGCTGCGAAATCGTCATCTTGGTCTGCGCGATCGCCCGGTCACCGGCGACCTCGATCGCCGAGCCGCCGAGGAAATGCAGGATGCTCACGCCGCGGGCCCAGCCTTCCTGCGTCACGCGGATGAACTCGGTGAAGGGGCCCTGGAACCAGGTGGCCATCATCACGCCGTCCGGATGCCAGACGCTGGCGAACCGCTCCCAATCGCCGGCATCACGCCACACGGCCCAGCACTCCACCATCTCGCGGATGCGCAGCTTGTCTTCCAGGTCGGGGGTCATGGCACGGTCCTCCTCGGGTCATTTTGCTACAGTGGTTCGATGACCCAAGCCCCTTTGCGCCAGCTCAGCGACGTGCCGGGCCCCCCCGGCATTCCGGTCCTCGGCAACGCGTTGCAGATCACCTTGCCGCGCATCCACCAGGACTTCGAGCGCTGGGCGCGGGAGTACGGGCCGATGTACCGCGTCAAGATCGGGCCACGCGAAATGCTGGTCATCTCCGACCACGCCGTGATCGGCAGCGTGCTGCGCGACCGCCCTGAGGGATTTCGCCGCTCGACCCGTGCCCGCGAGACCGGCCGTGAAATGGGCCTGCCGCCCGGCGTTTTCGCCGCAGAGGGCGATGCCTGGCGCAACCAGCGGCGCATGGTGATGGCGAGTTTTTCGCCCTCCCATGTGCGCGCCTACTTTCCTTCGCTGCAGAAGGTCACCCAGCGACTGCAAGGCCGCTGGCTGAAGGCCGCGCGCGCCGGCGCAGGCATCGAGCTGCAACCCGACCTGATGCGCTTCACCGTCGATGCGATCGCGGGGCTGGCCTTTGGCGCCGAGGTGAACACGCTGGAGTCGGACGACGACATCATCCAGCAACACCTGGACAAGATCTTCCCGGCGCTGTTCCGCCGGATCTTCACGCGCATTCCCTATTGGCGCTTTGTCCGGCTTCCGGCCGACCGGCAGCTGGACCGCAGCGTGAAGGAGATCAACCGGGCCATCGCGGCTTTCATCGCGCAGGCCCGCCAGCGCCTGCAGGACGAGCCGGCCCGGCGCGAGCAGCCGCCCAACCTGCTCGAGGCCATGATCGTCGCGGCCGACGAACCCGGCAGCGGCTTGAACGACACGGATATAGCCGGCAACGTGCTCACGATGCTGCTGGCCGGCGAGGACACGACAGCCAACTCCCTTGCATGGATGGTGTACCTGTTGCATCGGCATCCGCAGGCGCTGCACCGCGCGCAGGACGAGGTGCGCGCGCTGGCCACCGACCCTGCCGCATTCACCATCGAACAGATGGCCTCGCTCGACTACCTCGATGCCTGCGCGCAGGAAACCATGCGCCTGAAGCCGGTCGCTCCCAACCTGCCGGTGGAAGCGATCCACGATACCGTCGTTGGCGGTGTGGCCGTGCCGGCAAACACGCTCGTGTGGTCGGTGCTGCGCCACGACAGCGTGGACGACCGCCACTTCCCGAACGGCTCGGCGTTCATGCCCGAGCGCTGGCTTGAATCCGAGTCCGCGGGGCAGCAGTTAGCTTCCGCCAAGCGGGTATCGATGCCGTTCGGCGGTGGCCCGCGCGTTTGCCCGGGGCGCTACCTCGCACTGCTGGAGATGAAGATGGCGATGGCCATGTTGCTCACCCGGTTCGAGATCGTGGGTGTCGACACGCCTGACGGCGGGGAGGCCCAGGAGCTGATGTCCTTCACCATGTCACCGGTCGGACTGCGCATGCGGCTGCGCGAACGCCAGTCCTAGACGCGTTCGAGGATCACCGCGATCCCCTGCCCCACGCCGATGCACATGGTGCACAGCGCGTAGCGGCCACCGCTGCGATGCAACTGGTTCACCGCCGTGGTCGCCAGGCGGGCACCCGACGCGCCCAGCGGATGACCCAGCGCGATCGCGCCGCCATTGGGATTGACGCGCGGGTCGTTGTCCTTCAGACCCAGCATGCGCAGCACGGCCAGGCCCTGCGCGGCGAAGGCTTCGTTCAATTCGATCACGTCCATCTGCTCCAGGCGCAAGCCCGTGAGTGCCAGCACCCTCTGCGTCGCCGGCGCAGGACCAATCCCCATCACGCGCGGCTCGACGCCGGCCGTGGCCATGCCGACGATACGGGCGCGCGGCGTCAGTCCGTGCCGTGACGCCGTCGCCTCGTTGGCCAGCAGCAGTGCACAAGCACCGTCGTTCACGCCGCTGGCGTTGCCCGCGGTGACAGTGCCATCGGGCTTGACCACGCCCTTGAGCTTCGCCAGTGCCTCGAGGCTCGTCTCGCGCGGATGCTCGTCGCGATCGACCACGATGGCTTCGCCCTTTTTCTGGGCAATGGTGACCGGCGTGATCTCGCTGTCGAAAAACCCTGACTTCTGCGCCGCCACTGCCTTGAGCTGCGAGGCCAGCGCCATCCGGTCCTGGGCCTCGCGCTCGATCTTGTGCTCTGTGGCCACGTTCTCGGCGGTTTCGGGCATGGAGTCCACGCCGTACATGTCCTTCATCAGCTTGTTGACGAAGCGCCAGCCGATGGTGGTGTCGTAGACGGCGTTGTTGCGCGAGAACGCGCTCTCCGCCTTGGGCATCACGAAGGGCGCGCGGCTCATGCTCTCCACGCCGCCCGCGATCATCAGCGTGGCCTCGCCTGCCTTGATCGCGCGGGCGGCCGTGCCGATGGCATCCAGACCCGAGCCGCAGAGGCGGTTGATCGTCGCACCCGGCACCACTGTGGGAAGGCCGGCCAACAGGGACGCCATGTGCGCAACATTGCGGTTGTCCTCGCCGGCCTGGTTCGCGCAGCCGTAGATCACGTCGGTGACCGCCTGCCAATCGACTTTGGGATTGCGCGCCATCAGGGCCTTGAGCGGGATGGCGCCCAGGTCGTCGGTGCGCACGGAGGACAGGGCGCCGCCGTAACGGCCGAAGGGCGTGCGGATCGCGTCGCAGATGAAGGCTTGGGAAGTCATGGGGTTCTCCGGGAGGGTCAGCTTGCAGCCAGTATCGGCAGGCCGACGAGCTTTTCGAGTTCCGCGTGCGACAAGCCGTCGACCAGGTCGACAAGGCGCAGTCCGCGCGGTGTGCATTCGAGCGTGGCGAGGTCGCCGTAGATGCGCTTGACGCAACCAATCCCTGTGAGCGGGTAGCTGCACTTTGCGACGACCTTGCTTTCGCCCGACTTGGTGAGCAGGTCCATCATCACCCAGGTCTGCCGCGCGCCGGCGGCCAGGTCCATCGCGCCGCCGACGGCCGGGATTGCATCCTTCTCGCCCGTGTGCCAGTTGGCCAGGTCGCCGGTGGCGGAGACCTGGAACGCGCCGAGCACGCAGATGTCCAGGTGGCCGCCGCGCATCATCGCGAAGCTGTCGGCGTGATGGAAGAACGCGCCGCCGGGCAACAGCGTCACCGGTTGCTTGCCGGCGTTGATCAGGTCGTAGTCTTCACTGCCATCAGCGGGCGCGGGACCCATCCCGAGGATGCCGTTTTCACTGTGCAGGATCACCTCGATGCCCGCGGGCAGGTGGTTGGCGACCAGCGTCGGCATGCCGATGCCCAGGTTCACGTACGCGCCGTCGTGAATGTCCTGGGCCACGCGCCGGGCCAACTGCTCCTTGGTTCGCTTTGCGTACGCCATGCCCGTTCCTCAGGCGGCCTGCCGGAAGCCGCCGCCCTGCGTGGCGACGCGGTCGATTTTCACGATGCGGCTCACGAAGATGCCCGGCGTGACGATCGACTCGGGGTCGAGCGCGCCAAGGGGAACGATTTCGTGCACGGTCGCGACGGTCTTCTTTGCGGCCATTGCCATCACCGGCCCGAAGTTGCGCGCCGCCATCCGGTAGGTGAGATTGCCCCAGCGGTCACCGCGCTCGGCCTTGACCAAGGCGAGGTCGGCATGGATCGGGTGCTCCAGCACGTAGTGGCGGCCATTGATTTCGCGGGTCTCGCGGCCGGCGGCCAGTTCGGTGCCGTAAGCGGTCGCCGCGAAAAAGGCCCCGATGCCGGCGCCCGCCGCGCGGATGCGCTCGGCCAGGTTGCCCTGCGGAACCAGCTCGAGCTCGATCTTGCCGGACCGGTAGAGCGCGTCGAAGACGTGGCTGTCAGCCTGGCGCGGGAAGCTGCAGATCACCTTGCGCACCCGCCCGGTCTTGAGCAATGCGGCCAGGCCATGGTCGCCATTGCCCGCATTGTTGTTGACCACGGTGAGGTCGCGCGCGCCTTGTGCGATCAGGCCTTCGATCAATTCATTGGGGATGCCGGCCGTGCCAAAGCCACCGATCATCACGGTGGCACCATCGGGCACGTCTTGCAGGGCCTCGGCGACCGAGGCGGCGATCTTGTCGATCATGGACATCCAGAAATGCACGCAGCGCGCCTGGGCGGCGCACTTGCGTTCCGGATTTTAGGGGCAGGCGAAAAGCCCCTTGTCAGTTGCGCTTGAAACCGAAGACGAGCAGCACGCCACCCAGCACCACGGCGCCCAGGCTCAACCACTGCGGCACATTCACGGATTCCTTTTCCTGCACCTGCAACTTCAGCGGGCCGATCTGCGCCTTGGTCTCATTCTTGGTGAAGCTGAAGCCGCCGGTGAAGAAGCCGGCCAGGCCCAGCACCACCAGGACGATGCCGGCGATTTTGATGGGGTTCATAAGTGTCTCCTTGCCCGATTGCGGGGAAAGATTCAGGCTAGCACCGCGCACGTGGCTCAGCCGTAGGACAAGGCCCCCTGCGTGATACGCTGGCCGCCATGTTCAACCCCTCACAGGAAGACGTGCGCCGCTTTTTCTGCGGCGTGCACGCCAAGGCTGGCGCGGGCCAGCCCATGGACGCGCTCGAAACGCTCGCCGGCCAATGGCTTCAGGAGCACCCTGAATACCACCCCGACGTTGCCGACGCCGAGGCGGCCGTGGCCCGCGAATACGACGGCCAGGACGGCCGCACCAACCCCTTCCTGCACTTGTCGATGCACCTGTCAATCAGCGAGCAATGCTCGATCGACCAGCCGCGCGGGATCCGGCAAGCCGTGGAGTTGCTGGCCGCGCGCCGCGGCTCGCTGCACGACGCGCACCACGAAGCCATGGAGTGCCTCGGGCAGATGCTGTGGGAGAGCCAGCGTTCGGGCCGGCCGCCCGACGGCAACGCGTACATCCAGTGCGTGCAGCAACGCGCCACGAAAAATTGAGCCAACACAAAGTACAAGGCCCGCAACGCGGGCCTTGTTATCACCTTTGCCCGAAGGGCGTACTCCTTAACGGAACCGGTGCTCCGGCACCGTCTTCAGGTCGCCATCCAGCGAACTGACGTAACCGGAGAGTGCCTTCAGTTCCGCATTGGAGAACTGCTTGGCGATGGCGCCCATCACGCCGTTGGAGCGGCCAACGGCAGCGTTGTTCTCGGTCTTGTAGGCCTTCAGCGCGACGAACATGTAGTCGGCATGCTGGCCGGCGATCTTCGGGTAGCTCGGGTCGATCGGCTTGGCGAAGTTGGCGCCGTGGCAGGACACGCAAGCGGCCTTCTTGAGCAGC
>DATHWV010000341.1:0-9759 GCA_035460205.1 Ramlibacter sp. | reverse complement strand
ACCGATTCCGACCACGCGATCGAGCAGCAGATTGGCTGCTCGATCCGTGAGTTTTTTGCGCGTGAGGGCGAGGATGCCTTCCGCGACGTCGAGGAAGCGGTCATCCGTGAACTGATGCAGGCTGGCCCGGGCATCGTGGCCACGGGTGGCGGTGCCGTGCTGCGGCCGGCGAACCGCGCGCAATTGCACTCCGCCGGCCATGTGATCTACCTGCGCTCGACGCCGGAGGAGGTTTTCCGTCGCGTGCGCCATGACAACAACCGGCCGCTATTGCAGGTGGCGGACCCGATGGAGCGCCTGCGCAGCCTCTACGAGGAGCGTGATCCGCTCTACCGCGAGACCGCGCACTTCACCATCGAAACCGGTCGTCCATCGGTCTCCACCTTGGTCAACATGATCCTCATGCAACTGGAGCTGGCCGGAATCCTGCCGGCGCGCCCTTAAACTTGCGGCATGTCCGCCGCTGAACCTTCCCGCCTGTTTCACGAAGTCCCGATTGACCTGGGGGACCGCAGCTATCCCATCCGCATCGGGACGGGCCTGCTGGCCGGTGCCGAAACATGGGGTGGGGTGCCGGCCTCGGCGCAGGCCCTGATCGTCACCAATACCGTGGTCGGTCCCTTGTACGCGGCCCGCCTGGCCCAGCTGCTGGCCGATCGCCATGGGGCGATCCACATCGTGGCGCTGCCCGATGGCGAGGCTTTCAAGGACTGGCAGACGCTGAACCTGATCTTCGACGCGCTGCTGCAGCATGCCTGTGACCGCAAGACCGTGCTGTATGCGCTGGGCGGCGGCGTGGTGGGCGACATGACGGGCTTCGCGGCTGCGAGCTACATGCGCGGCGTGCCGTTCGTGCAGGTGGCGACCACCTTGCTGGCGCAGGTCGACTCGTCAGTGGGCGGCAAGACGGCGATCAACCATCCGCTGGGCAAGAACATGATCGGCGCCTTCTACCAGCCGCGGCTGGTCGTGTGCGACCTCGACACGCTGGGTTCGCTGCCGGCGCGTGAGTTCAGCGCGGGCCTGGCCGAAGTGATCAAGTACGGTCCCATCGCCGACATGGACTTGCTGGCCTGGCTGGAGACGAACATCGAAGGCTTGATGGCGCGCGATACCGCGCTGCTCGCGCACGCCGTGAGGCGCAGTTGCGAGATCAAGGCCCGGGTGGTGGGCCAGGACGAGCGCGAAGCGGGCCTGCGAGCCATCCTCAATTTCGGCCACACGTTCGGTCACGCGATCGAAGCGGGGCTGGGCTACGGCCAGTGGCTGCATGGTGAGGCGGTGGGCTGCGGCATGGTGATGGGCATGCACCTTTCGCATCGCCTGGGCCTGGTGGACCTGGCCTTCGTCGAACGCGTCACGGCGCTGGTGCGCAAGGCGGGCCTGCCCACGGTCGGCCCGCAGCTGGGGGCGGATCGCTACCTCGAGCTGATGCAGGTCGACAAGAAGGCGGAAGCGGGAGAGGTCAAGTTCGTCGTCATCGACAGGCCCGGCAGTGCCATCGTGCGCGCGGCGCCAGATGCGCTCGTGCGCGAAGTCATCGAACTCTGCTGCCAGGGCTGACATGGAACTGGCCCGCTACGCCTGCGACCCGGCGCGGTCGCGCGGCCGGCGCCATCCGGAGCCCGCCGCGCCAACGCGCACCGAGTACCAGCGGGACCGTGACCGCATCGTTCACTCGACGGCGTTTCGCCGGCTGGTCTACAAGACGCAGGTTTTCCTGAACCATGAAGGCGACCTGTTTCGCACGCGCATGACGCACTCGCTCGAAGTGGCGCAACTGGGCCGGTCGATCGCGCGGGCGCTGCAACTGAACGAGGACCTGGTCGAAGCCGTCGCGCTGGCGCACGACCTGGGCCACACGCCCTTCGGTCACGCGGGCCAGGATGCGCTGGACGATTGCATGGCAGGGCAGGGTGGCTTCGAGCACAACCTGCAAAGCCTGCGCGTGGTGGACGAGCTCGAAGAGCGTTACCCGCGCTACGACGGACTGAACCTGACTTTCGAGACCCGCGAAGGGGTGCTCAAGCACTGCTCGCGCGCGAATGCGCAGCGCATCGAGGCGGCCGAACCGGATGGCGTGGCCCGCCGCTTCCTGGACCGCACCCAGCCCGGCCTGGAGGCGCAGTTGTGCAACCTCGCCGACGAGATCGCCTACAACGCGCATGACATCGACGACGGCGTCCGCTCCGGGCTGCTGACGCTGGAGCAACTGGCCGATGTCGACCTGTTCGACCGGTTCCGGCGCGAGACGCTGCGCGAGTTCCCGGCGCTGCAGGGGCGCCGCCTTCTCTACGAGGCGATCCGCCGAATGCTGAGCGCGCAGGTCTATGACGTGATCGACGCGACGCGGGCCCGCTTGGTCGACGCTTCACCCGCGAGCGCGGACGAGGCCCGGCGCGCGCCGCCGCTGGTGAAGTTCGGCGATGAGATGGCGGGGCAATCGATCGCGTTGAAGCGCTTCCTGATGCAGAACCTCTATCGGCACGCCCAGGTCATGGCGACCACCACGCATGCCAAGCAGGTGGTGCGCGAATTGTTCGCCGCCTACGTCGACGACCCGCGCCAGATGCCGCCGGACTTCGCGGCAAGGGCCGACGTGGCGCGCGCGGTGGCCGACTACATCGCCGGCATGACCGACCGGTTCGCCGCGCGCGAGCACGAGCGCCTGACCGGACGCAAGCTGCTCGCGTGACCATGCGCAGCAGCTCTCCCGCACTGCTGGTCGTGCTGGGTGGCATTTGCGCCGCGCTTCACGTGGGCAAGCTCCCGCCCGCCGTGCCGGCGCTGCAGCAGGCGCTGGACATCACGCTCGTGCAGGCGGGATTCCTCCTGTCGCTGGTGCAACTGGCGGGCATGTTGCTGGGATTGGTGGCGGGCCTTGCAGCTGACAGCCTGGGACTCAGGCGGACGATGGTCGCCGGTCTCGTGGTCCTGTCGCTGGCGGGTGGCCTGGGCGGCTGGGCACGCGAGGCCCATGAGCTCATGGCCTTGCGGGCGGTCGAGGGCTTCGGGTTCCTGCTGGCCACCGTGCCGGCGCCGGGCCTGATCCGTCGGCTCGTGGACCCTGCGCACGTGAGCCGGACGCTGGGGCTGTGGGGCGCCTACATGCCGTTTGGCGCCGCGCTGGCGCTGCTGGCCGGCCCGCCTTTCATCGCATCGGCTGGCTGGCAGGGCTGGTGGTGGGTGCTGGCGGCCGTGTCGGCGGCCATGGCGGCATGGCTTTGGCTGGCGCTGCCGGTCGATTCCTTGCCGCAGCCAACGCAGGCCGCAGGCCCGCAGGCCTCGACCGATCGACTGCGCGCGACGTTGCGTTCGCGCGGCCCCTGGCTGGTGGCATTGAGTTTTGCGATGTACTCCGGCCAATGGCTGGCGGTGATCGGATTCCTTCCTTCGATGTACGCGCAGGCAGGTTGGTCTGCCGCGTTGACCGGAGTAGCCACCGCGGCGGCGGCCGCGGTCAACATGGTTGGCAACATCGCGTCGGGGCGATTGCTGCAGCGTGGTGTGCGGCCCGAGCGCCTGCTGTATGCCGGGTTCGTGGCGATGGGGCTGGGCGGCATCCTGGCGTTCGCGCCCGTGCTCGATGCGGTCGGCGCCGGGCCTTCCGCCGTCCTGCGCTACGGCGCCGTGCTGCTGTTTTCGATGGTGGGCGGCCTGATCCCCGGCACGCTCTTCTCGCTGGCGATCCGTGTCGCGCCGGGTGAGCGCACCGTTTCCACCACGGTGGGCTGGATGCAGCAGTGGTCGTCGGCCGGCCAGCTGGCGGGACCGCCGCTCGTCGCCTGGGTGGCGACCCGCAGCGGTGGCTGGCAATGGAGCTGGTTGGTGACCGCCAGCTGCGCGGCCGCTGGGCTGGCGCTGGCGGCGTTCATCGGGCAATTACTGCACCGAAAGCCGCCGCCCGGCCGCGCTGGCGCGACGTAAAATCGGCGCCAATTCCACCAGTACGTCCATCGTGAGCTTCCTGAACCAGTTGAAGTCGCAGGCCAAGGCCCTGCAGAGCGAGCAAACCCAGGTCAATTCCAACCTGGAAGAAAACACGCGCCAGTGCGAAGAGGGCTGCCGCTTTGCGCTGCAGTACCTGCAGGACCTCGCCCGCCAGCTCAACGTCATCTCGCCCCAGGGTGGGCGGTTCACGCTGGACGGCAAGACGCCGTGGCCGGCGATGAAACTCACCGAGTTCCGGGTGGACGCGCGCAAGAAGATGCTTCGCAACCGCGAGTGCTTCGAGTACCTCGCCATGGGCTGGCGCGTGGTGCCGCAGGTGGGGCAGCCGGTGGGCGGCGTGGTGAGCGTCAACTTCCCGCCCGATCTCGAGCGCGTCGAGGCAAGGCTCGCGATGGGACCGGTCAAGCATGAGCGCAAGGAAATCCGCCACCCCGAAAAGAACACGCTGCAGGCCCTCCAGTTCAGCTACATCACCGAGACGCGCGGCAACGTGGTGATCACGCCCGACCATGACGAGGGGATCCTGGCGTTCCGGTTGCTGAATGCGAGCGGCTTCGGCATCGCCAACAGCAAATGGCCGGCCGGCAAGGTCAAGTCGGACGTCCTCGACGAACTGGCGAAACTCATCGTCGGCGAGCCGAACAGTTTTGGCTGACGAATGAATGCCCGCCAGGCCGCCGTTGTGCAGGACACGCGCAACTGGCTGCAGCGTGCGGTGATCGGCCTGAACCTGTGCCCGTTTGCCAAATCCGTTCTCGCCAAGGGGCAGGTCCACTTCGCGGTGAGTGCAGCGACCGGAGCGCAGGAAGTCCTGGATGACCTGCGTGCGGAACTCGATGCACTCGTGGCCATGGACCCTTCGGAGCGCGACACCACGCTGCTGGTGATCCCGGACTGCCTCGACGACTTCCTCGGTTTCAATGCATTGCTCCAGCAGGCCGAGCGGCTGGTGCGCAAGCGGGGCCTGGACGGCGTGATCCAGCTGGCCAGCTTTCATCCTGCCTACCAGTTTGAAGGCACCGAAGAGGACGACATCACCAACTGCACCAACCGATCACCCTGGCCCACGCTGCACCTGCTGCGCGAGGAGAGCATCGCGCGCGCGGTGGAAGCCTTTCCCGACCCCGAGGCAATCTATGGGGCGAACATGGAGACGCTGCGCAAACTGGGCCCCGAGGGTTGGGCGGCGTTGCAGGTCGGGCGGTCGGCATGAAGCAGGACCAGCTCGAACTGAGGCCGGGGCAGTCGGAAGAGTTGCTCAAGGAACTGCATATCCTCACCCGCGAGGGCCGCATCAACCAGGATTCGCGGCGCAAGCTAAAGCAGGTCTACCACCTGTACCAGTTCATCGAGAAGCTGCTGCTGGAGTTGCCCGCTGAAGACGGTGGTCCCACGCTGGCCGACCATGGCGCGGGCAAGTCGTACCTGGGATTCATCCTGTACGACCTGTTCTTCAAACAACTCGGGACGGGGCACATCTACGGCGTAGAGACCCGTGCGGACCTGGTGGAGAAGTCGCGCGAACTCGCCAGGCGGCTCGGATTCGATCGCATGTCGTTCCTGAACCTGAGCGTTGCCGAATCGGCGGACCACGCAATGCTGCCGGAACGCATCGACATGGTCACCGCGCTGCACGCGTGCGATACCGCCACCGACGACGCCATCGCCTTCGGCCTGCGCAAGCAGGCGAAGTTCATGGTGTTGGTGCCTTGCTGCCAGGCCGAGCTGGCAGCCTGTCTGCGCCAGAACAAGGCGCTGGACCTGGCACGCACGCCATTGGCCGAGTTGTGGCGGCATCCGCTTCACACCCGTGAAATGGGCAGCCAGTTGACCAACGTGCTGCGCTGCCTGTACCTGGAAGCCTGCGGCTACCAGGTGACCGTGACCGAGCTGGTCGGCTGGGAACACAGCATGAAGAACGAGCTCATCCTCGCCCGCCACACCGGCCAGCGCAAACGCAGCGCCGCCGAGCGCCTGCGCGCCGTCCTGGCCGAATTCGGCCTCCAGGCCCTGGAGCCCATCCGGTATCCCATTTAATTGGGGTCAGATTCCAATTTATGATGCGGCGAGGAGAGCAAATCCCCGCATGGCCCGACTTCCGCGACTGACCGTTCCCGGGTACCCCCACCACATCATCCAGCGTGGGAACAACCGGCAACCGATCTTCAGCAGCAACGCCGACTATGAAACCCTGCTGGACATGCTCGGGGAGCATGCGACCCAAGCGGGGGTTGCCATCCACGCGTACGTGCTGATGACGAACCATTTCCACCTGCTCGCCACGCCGGGGACCGAGCAGGCAATCCCCCAAATGATGCAGTCGGTGGGGCGTCGCTACGTGCGGTATTTCAACCAGCGGCAGGCCCGAACCGGCACCTTGTGGGAAGGACGGTACAAGTCGACGCTGATCCAGGCCGAGCGCTACCTGCTCGCCTGCCTGGCCTACATCGACCTCAATCCGGTGCGTGCCGGGCTCGTCGCGGAGCCGGGCGACTACTTCTGGTCCAGCCATGCGCACTACGTGGGCCGGCGGAACGACCGGCTCATCACGCCGCATGCCTTGTATTGGGAATTGGGCAACACGCCATTCGCGCGGGACGCGGCGTATGCGCAACTGGTGCGCGCCGGGATCTCCTCCCAACAGCAGAAGGCGCTGACCGACTCGGCCCTGCGCGGCTGGGCGCTCGGTGAAGCGGATTACGTGGCGGACCTCCAGCGGCGGACGGAGCGGCGAGTCGTGAAATCCCGCGCCGGGCGCCCTCCGGCGCCGGTAAAACCCTGAAAGGAAACAAACCAGCTGATGCGGCCCGGATCCGTCTCAAGTTAATCTGTCCCCAATTAAACTGTGACATGACATCCAGTCAGTTAATTGGAATCTGACCCCAATTGTTTTGCTTGGCATTAATGTTGCACTGCGATATTCTTCGCATCCCGCGATCAATATCTTCAGGAGTGCGCCATGACTACGGCCGCCGAAATTACCTATCTCCAAGAACACGGCCTGTACTCGGGCGCCAATGAACACGACGCATGCGGGGTGGGCTTCGTGGCCCACATCAAGGGCGAAAAGAGCCACGCCATCGTCCAGCAGGGCCTGAAGATCCTTGAAAACCTGGACCACCGGGGCGCAGTGGGCGCTGACAAGCTGATGGGGGACGGCGCGGGCATCCTGATCCAGCTGCCCGACGCGCTCTATCGCGAAGAAATGGCCAAGCAGGGCGTTGAATTGCCGCCGCCCGGCGAATACGGCGTCGGCATGATCTTCCTGCCCAAGGAGCATGCGTCGCGCCTCGCTTGCGAACAGGAGCTGGAGCGCGCCATCAAGACCGAGGGCCAGGTGCTGCTCGGCTGGCGTGACGTGCCGGTGGACCGCGAGATGCCGATGTCGCCCGCCGTGCGCAAGAAGGAGCCGATCCTGCGCCAGCTGTTCATCGGACGCGGCAGCGACGTGATCGTTCAGGACGCACTCGAGCGCAAGCTGTATGTGATCCGCAAGACCGCCAGCGCGGCCATCCAGAACCTCAAGCTGAAGTACACCAAGGAATATTACGTTCCGAGCATGTCCAGCCGCACCGTGGTCTACAAGGGCCTGCTGCTGGCCGACCAGGTGGGCACGTATTACCTGGACCTGAAGGACCCGCGTTGCGTCTCGGCCCTGGGCCTGGTGCACCAGCGCTTCTCGACCAACACCTTCCCCGAGTGGCCGTTGGCCCACCCGTACCGCTATGTCGCCCACAACGGCGAAATCAACACGGTGAAGGGCAACTACAACTGGATGAAGGCGCGCGAAGGCGTGATGTCTTCCCCCGTGCTGGGCAACGACTTGAAGAAGCTGTACCCGATCAGCTTCGCCAGCCAGTCCGATACGGCAACGTTCGACAACTGCCTGGAACTGCTGACGATGGCCGGCTACCCGATCAGCCAGGCCGTGATGATGATGATCCCGGAACCCTGGGAGCAGCACACCACGATGGACGAGCGCCGCAAGGCCTTCTATGAATACCACGCGGCCATGCTCGAGCCCTGGGATGGTCCGGCTTCGATCGTCTTCACCGACGGGCGCCAGATCGGCGCCACGCTGGACCGCAATGGCCTGCGTCCGTCGCGCTACTGCGTGACCGACGACGACCTCGTCATCATGGCCTCCGAATCCGGCGTGCTGCCGGTGCCTGAGAACAAGATCGTGCGCAAGTGGCGCCTGCAGCCGGGCAAGATGTTCCTGATCGACCTCGAACAGGGCCGCATGATCGACGACGAGGAGCTGAAGGCGGGCCTGGCCAACAGCAAGCCCTACAAGCAGTGGATCGAGAACCTGCGCATCAAGCTCGACAGCGTCAAGGCCGAGCCGGTCTCCGCGCCGCTCAGCCAGGTCGCGCTGCTCGACCGCCAGCAGGCCTTCGGCTACACCCAGGAAGACATCAAGTTCCTGATGTCGCCCATGGCCCAAGCGGGCGAAGAGGGCATCGGCTCCATGGGCAACGACAGCCCGCTGGCCGTGCTGTCCAACAAGGACAAGCCGCTCTACAACTACTTCAAGCAGTTGTTCGCGCAAGTGACGAACCCGCCGATCGACCCGATCCGCGAGGCGATCGTGATGTCGCTGGTGTCGTTCATCGGCCCCAAGCCCAACCTGCTCGACATCAACCAGGTGAACCCGCCGATGCGGCTCGAGGTGAGCCAGCCGATCCTCGACTTCGCCGACATGGCGAAGCTGCGCGAGATCGAAAGCAACACGCACGGCAAGTTCCGCAGCTACACGCTGGATATCACCTATCCGCTGGCCTGGGGCCACGAGGGTGTAGAGGCCAAGCTCGCCTCGCTGAACGCCGAAGCGGTGGACGCGATCAAGGGCGGCAAGAACATCCTGATCATCAGCGACCGCGCCGTCGGCCCGGGCCAGGTGGCCGTGCCCGCGCTGCTGGCGCTGTCGTCGATCCACCAGCACCTGGTACGCGAGGGACTGCGCACGACGGCCGGCCTCGTGGTCGAAACCGGTACCGCCCGCGAAGTGCATCACTTCGGCGTGCTCGCCGGCTACGGCGCGGAAGCGATCCACCCCTACCTCGCGATGGAAACCCTGGTGTCCATCCACAAGGACCTGCCGGGCGACCTGAACCCCGACAAGGCGATCTACAACTACGTCAAGGCGATTGGCAAGGGCCTGTCGAAGATCATGTCCAAGATGGGCGTGAGCACGTACATGAGCTATTGCGGCGCCCAGCTGTTCGAAGCGATTGGCCTGAACAGTGACACGATCGAAAAGTACTTCACCGGCACCGCGAGCCGGGTCGAAGGCATCGGCGTGTTCGAGATCGCGCAGGAAGCGATCCGCATGCACAAGGCCGCGTTCGGCGACGATCCGCTGCTGGCCAACATGCTAGACACCGGCGGCGAGTACGCCTGGCGCGTGCGCGGCGAGGACCACATGTGGACGCCCGATGCGATCGCCAAGCTGCAGCACGCATCGCGCGCCAACAACTGGAACACGTACAAGGAATACGCCCAGCTGATCAACGACCAGAACCGCCGCCACATGACGCTGCGCGGCCTGTTCGAGTTCAAGATCGACCCGTCCAAGGCGATCGCCATCGACGAGGTGGAATCGGCCAAGGAAATCGTCAAGCGTTTCGCCACCGGCGCGATGTCGCTCGGCTCGATTTCCACCGAGGCGCATGCCACGCTGGCCGTCGCCATGAACCGCATCGGCGGCAAGAGCAACACCGGCGAGGGCGGCGAGGACCCGGCGCGTTACCGGCAGGAGCTCAAGGGCATCCCGATCAAGACCGGTGACACGATGGCCTCGATCAT
>DATHWV010000340.1:0-5548 GCA_035460205.1 Ramlibacter sp. | reverse complement strand
TCCCTGGCCACGCCCTGGGCGCGTTCGAGGTTCAGGTCCGCGAGGACGATGCCGCGCGCGCCTTCAGCCGCAAAACGTTTTGCGAGACCGGCGCCAATGCCGCTCGCGCCGCCGGTGATGACGGCAACCTTGCCCTTGATGTCCATGGTTCTCTCCGAATGAACGTCAAGTATGGCGCGGGCGCGGCTGCGCGCAAGCCACGAAGGCGACACGCAGCGCGGCGCCTGCGCGCGGGGGGCCTAGAAAGAGTGGCGAAGGCCGAATTCGTAGCCCTCGGAGCTGCCGCCCACCACCGTGGTGGGCCGTCCCACGTTGTAGTTGGTGCCGCCGTCGTTGTTGACGCGCGACCAGTTGGCGTACAGCGCGGTGCGCTTGGACAGGTTGTGCACATAGCCCAGTGCCCACTGGTCCGCGTCATTGGCGATGCCGGTGGTGCTCACGCTCGAGTAGGCGACGCGAATCTGGCCCGCGCCGACGGGCACCAGGGCGCCGATCAGCCAGCTCTTGGTGCGGGTGGCGCCGACCTTGTTCTCGTTGTACAGCGCCATGGGCCTGACCATGCCGAAGTCATAGGAGCCACCGATGTTGGATTGCGTCAGGTCGCCGACGCTGCTGATCGTGGTCTTGGTGGTGGCGATGGCCACGTCCAGCGGGCCGGCTGCATAGCCCAGGCGCAGGCCGGCCACGTTGCCGTCGTCTTCCGTGGCGCCGACGCTCGACAGGTTTTCCCCGAAGGCGTACATCGCCTGGCCGTAGAAGCCGCCCATGGCGGGCAGGAAGTAGCCGACGGAATTGGAGGCCCGGATGTTCGTCACGCGGGCGGCGCCTTGCACCGGATAGAACAGGAAGCCACTGCTGCCGACGCCATTGGTGCCGAACGGGTTGAAGTTGGTCAGGTTCCAGAAGCCAGGCACGAAGTCCCGGCCCAGCCGCAGTTCGCCCCAGTTGCCCATCAGGCTGACTGTGGAGCGGCGGTTGAACGTGATGCCCTGGCGGCCCGCCGTGGCAGCGCCGGCGCCGCTCGATTGGTTGTTCGAATTGCTGGCGGCGCCCTCGCCGTCATCGGGCGCCAGGCCCGCTTCCAGCCAGAAGCCGGCCTTGAGCCCACCGCCCAGGTCTTCGACGCCACGGAAGCCCAGCCGGCTGGACTGGTAGCCGTCGGTGGCCAGGGCGGTTTGCGAGCCGCTGCCGTCCGCGCGGAAATGCGCCAGGCTCATGTCCAGCAGGCCGAACACCGTGACAGACGATTGGGCATGCGCCGAGGCGGCGGCAATGGCGCTGAGGCCGAGCACGGCCAGCTGCGATCTTTTCATGGGTCTCCTCTTTCCTCGTGGTGGGCGGGGTGCCTGCGCAAGGATGAGGTGACCCGGCGGCCTATGTCAATTGCCCCTTGGTGCCGGTCTCGCGGCGGCTGCGCTGGCCAGGCTGCTGGCGAAGAGCGAGTGATAGGCCACGGTGCCGATGGCGGCTGCGGAGAAGGCGAAAGTCGCGAACAGAAGCCACCAGGGCCAGGCGGCCACGCGCAGCTCGGCATTCACGATGGTGCGCTGGCGGCGCACTGCCGGAACGCGGGCGTTCTCGATGGAGCGGTCATAGGTGGCGCGCTGCTGGGGGTCGGACAACACCGCATAGGCCTCGTTGAGCGCGGCCATGACGCGCTCGGCATTCGCATTGCCGGGCAGCTTGTCGGGGTGGTAGCGCTGGGCCAGCGAACGATAGGCGGCCCGCACGCGTTCCGGCGCGGCCGCGCGGTCAACCTTCAGGATGTCGTAGTAGGTGGCGACGTTCATGCTATGGAAAGTGTAGCGGCGCGCCTGCTGCAAGCCAAGCAAGTTGTGCCGCTGGCACAACAGTAGCCGCGCGCTGACACGCGGGTGGTTGTCCAGTCCTACACGGGTCACCCAGCTGGTGCACGAGCATCTGCCCAACAAATCCAGCACCGGAGGACGCATGGCAGCAGCACTCGACGATTTCGACATTGAAGACATGGCCTCGGCCCTTGGCCGGGCAGAAGCCCTGGGCGAGGACGCGCATTGGGGTCATGCCTTCCGACGCGAACGCTATTACCAGCCCGGGCTGGACTATGAGGACTACGCGCCGGCGTACTGCGTGGGCTACATCGGGTACGGACAGTACGGCGGCGACTTCGAAGACGCCGAGCGTTCCCTGTGCGCCAACTGGGTCCGCATCAAGGGTGACTCGCGCCTGTCGTGGGAAGAGGCGCTGCCGGCGATCCGGGCAGCCTGGGACCGGATGGCCGGCGATGACGAGACACCCTCCATGAACGCGCAGCTGTCGACGGCCCAAAGCCCCGGGCAGGCCGCTGCCATGCCGGCCTGAGACAACGTTATTTCTTGCGGGTCTTGTTTCCGTCCTGCGGTTTGGGCTGCGGGGGCGACTCGTCGCCATCCTGGCCTTTGCGCTTCTTGACCATCGCCATGAATGCGGTGTCGGCGCCCGATCCGTTGCGCGGCACCCCCCCGTTGGGGGCGGGCGCCGGCGGCTCCTTCTTGGGCTGTGCAGCGCCCATGGGGGAGGCTTCTGCTTCGCTCATTGGTGGTTGCTCCCGGCGGCATCGTCCGCTTCGCCCGTCTGGTGCCGTTGCTGCTGGCCCCGGGAGATCATGTGGGCCATCGCGCTGGCCGAGCCTTCGCCGGAGTGACCAGCGTCACCCGTGTCGTGGCTGTTCTGCTGGTCGTCCGACCCGTGCTCTTCCTTGGTGTCGCCGGGTCCGTTGCTCATCGTCATTTGTTCTCTCCGAATTTCGCCAAAGTAGCTACAAGCGAGATTCTGGAAAAGACGGCGCAACGCGACCGTCGGAACGCGGCTGAGCTATTTGTAGGAAAAATTCCAATGGCCGCGAGGGCCGTCAGGCGGCCTCGGCCAGGCCGGCGGCGCGCTGCACCTCGATGCGGATCTCTTCGGTCAGGCGCGCCTTCAGTTCGGTGAAGCCCGGCGTGGTTTTCACGGAGTAGCTGCGCGGGTGGGGGATGGGCACGGGCAGGTCGCACTTGATGCGGCCGGGGCGCGCACTCATGACCACCACCCGGTTGCCCATGAAGATGGCCTCGTCGATGTCGTGCGTGACGAACAGCACGGTCTTGCGCTCGGCCTCCCAGATGCCCTGCAGCAACTCCTGCATCAGCTCACGTGTCTGGTGGTCCAGCGCGCCAAAGGGCTCGTCCATGAGCAGGATGCGCGGCGCATTGGCCAGCGCGCGGGCGAGGGCAGTGCGCTGCTGCATGCCGCCGGACAGCTGCTTGGGAAAGTGGTTTTCGAAGCCCTTCAGCCCCACCTTGCCAATGAATTGCAGCGCGAGGGCGTGCTGTTCCGCCAGCGGCATGCCTTTCTCGCGCAGGCCGAAGCAGACGTTCTGCAGCACGGTGAGCCAGGGAAAGAGCGTGTAGCTCTGGAACACCATGCCGCGGTCGGCGCCCGGGCCAATGACCGGGCGGCCATCGAGCTCGACGCTGCCGGTGGTCGGCGTGTCCAGGCCCGCCACGATGCGCAGGAGCGTGCTCTTGCCGCAGCCGGAGGGCCCGAGGATGGTGATGAAGTCGTTCTCCTGCACCGACAGGTCGGTGGCCTGGAGGGCCACGGTGCCGCCGTTGGAACCGGCGAAGGTCTTGGAGACGCGGGTGATTTCAAGGATGCTCATTCAGCGCCCCAGGCTGGCCCAGGGGAACAACCTGCGGTTGAACGCCTTGAACGCGAAGTCGGTCACCAGGCCGATCAGCCCGATGACGATGATGCCGAAGATGATCTGGTCGGTGGCCAGCAGCGACTGGCTGTCGGTGATCATGTGGCCAATGCCGCTCGAAGCGCCTATCAGTTCCGCCACGATCACATAAGTCCAGGCCCAGCCCAGCACCATGCGCAGGGTCTCCGCGATTTCGGGCGCGCTGCTGGGCATCAGCACACGAGTCACGATGCCGCGGTCGCCGGCGCCCAGCGTGTAAGCGGCCTCGACGAGGTCGCGGCGCGTATTGCCGACGCTCACCGCGATCATCAGCACCAGCTGGAAGAAGCTGCCGATGAAGATCAGCGAAAGCTTCTGCGCCTCGCCGATGCCCGCCCAAAGGATCAGCAAGGGGATGAAGGCCGAGGCAGGCAGGTAGCGCGCGAAGCTGACGAAGGGCTCGAAGAAGGCCTCGATGCCCTTGTACGCGCCCATCATCACGCCCAGTGGCACGGCCAGCAGCGCGGCGATGACGAAGCCGCCGAGCACGCGCCACACGGTCATGCCGATGTCCTTGATGAAGCCCTGGTGGACCAGCAGGTCGTAGCCCGAGCGCACCATGGTGATCGGGTCAGCCAGGAAGGTCTTGGACACAAAGCCACCCAGCGTTGCCACCGCCCAGACGGCGAAGAACAGCACGAAGAAGCTGATCCCCAGCGCGATGCGCGCGCCGGGGGAGACGGGTTGCAGCGGTTTCATGCGAGTTGGATCCCCGCCTGCGCGGGGATGACGCTGCGCGTCACTTGATGAACGACGTGTCGGCCAGCTTGCTCAGGTCCGGGATGGCCTTGATCACGCCGGCTTCCAGCAGCAGGTCGGCCGCTTCCTTGGTGAAGGCGGCGTGCTCGCCCGCGAAGAATTTCTGGTTGGCGGCCTTGTCCTGCCAGCGCAGGAAAGCGGCTGACTTGCCGAAGGCCTCGCCGCTCTGCTTGACGTCCGCACCCATGATCTCGTAGCTCTTGGCCGGGTCCTTCTTGATCATCTCAACGGCTTCGAAATAGCTGTCGGCCAGGGCCTTGGCGGCCTTGCCGTTCTCGGCCAGGAACTTCGGCGCGCAGCCGAAGGTGTCCATCACCATCGGGTAGTCCAGCGTGGTGGCGATGATCTTGCCGGCTTCCGGCTTGGCGCGCACGGCCGACAGGTAGGGCTCGTAGGTCATGGCGGCATCGAGGTCGGCCACGCCGGCGATGATGGCGTTGGCTGCGGGCTGCGGCTCCATCGTAGTGACCTTCACATCCTTGGTGGACATACCGTTCTTCTTGAGGATCCAGGCCAGCGCGAAGTAAGGCGACGTGCCCGGCGCGCTCGCGCCCACGGTCTTGCCCTTGAGGTCGCTGATCTTGGCGATGCCGGGCTTGACCACCATGCCGTCGGCGCCATAGCTCTTGTCCAGCTGGAAGATCTGGGTCGTAGCCACGCCGGCAGCGTTCCAGACCACCCAGGTTTCCACCGTGGTGGCCGCGCACTGGATGTCGCCAGAGGCGATGGCCAGGTGGCGGTCCTTCTGCGGGATCTTCTTGATCGTAACGTCCAGGCCGTTCTTCTTGAGGAACCACGCGAGCGTGAAGTACGGAGCGGTGCCCGGTGACGACGCGGCCACGGTCTTGCCCTTCAGGTCCGAGATCTTCTGGATGTTGGCGCGCACGGCCATCCCGTCCGCACCGTAGCTCTTGTCGAGCTGGAAGATCTGGGTGGTCGGCACGCCGTTCGCGTTCCACACGATCCAGGTCTCGACCGTCGTCGCCGCACACTGGACGTCGCCCGACGCGATCGCGAGGTGGCGGTCCTTCTGCGGGATCTTCTTGATCG
>DATHWV010000339.1:0-1705 GCA_035460205.1 Ramlibacter sp. | reverse complement strand
GTGTGCTTGAGGATGGCTTCGCGGATGGTGAGGCGCTCGAACGGCTTGGCCAGGTCCACCGGCTGGCCGGCGTAGCTCAGTTGCAGCGTGCCCACGGCGCGCTGCGCGGCGTCGCGGATCAGCTTCTCGGTGAAGTCCATCAAGTCGCGGTAGTTCCAGTACGCCGCGTAGAACTCCATCATGGTGAACTCGGGGTTGTGGCGCACCGAGATGCCTTCGTTGCGGTAGCTGCGGTTGATCTCGAACACGCGTTCGAAGCCGCCCACGATCAGGCGCTTGAGGTACAGCTCCGGCGCGATGCGCAGGAACATCTGCTGGTCCAGCGCGTTGTGATGCGTCACGAACGGCTTGGCGTTGGCGCCGCCGGGGATGGGATGCAGCATCGGCGTCTCGACTTCCAGGAAGTCGTTGGACACCATGAATTCGCGGATGCCGCTGACGGCCTTGGACCGGGCGACGAAGCGGTCGCGCGCCACCGGGTCCATCATCAGGTCCACATAGCGCTGGCGGTACTTCACTTCCTGGTCGGCCACGCCGTGGAACTTGTCCGGCATGGGGCGCAGGCTCTTCGTCAGCAGGCGGATCGAGGTGGCGTGCAGCGAAAGCTCGCCGGTGCGCGTCTTGAACAGCTTGCCTTCGGCGGCAATGATGTCGCCCAGGTCCCAGTGCTTGAACGCCGCGTAGGTTTCCTCGCCCACGTCGTCGCGGGTGATGTAGATCTGGAAGCGGCCGGTCGAATCCTGCAAGGTCGCGAAGCTGGCCTTGCCCATCACCCGCTTGAGCATCATCCGGCCCGCCAGGCTCGCCGGGGTGCCCTGTTCGGCCAGCAGCTCGGTCGTCTTCTCCCCGTGATGGGCCAGCAGGTCGGCGGCATGGTGCCCCGGCTTGAAGTCGTTCGGAAAGGCAACGCCCTTGCCCTGGCGCTGCGCTTCGCGCAGGGCCTTGAGCTTCTCGCGACGCTCGGCGATCAGCTGGTTTTCGTCGGCGGCCGGTGCGGCGGGGGCTGGGTTGTTGTTGTCGGACATGAAGGGGGAGATTAGGGATTCGACGGGCGAAACCCCTGATTTTAGTTGGCCCTAGATAATCCACGCCATGTTCCTGAAAGCCGGTGCCTTGTCCCTGGCCCTGTTGCTGGCAAGCCGGCTGCTGGGGTTATTGCGCGAATCCGCGCAGGCCGCGGCCTTTGGCGCCTCCGGGCAGGCCGACGTCGTGGTGCTGATGCTCACGCTGCCGGACTGGCTGGCGGGGGTCCTGGCCAGTGGCGCACTGGCCTATGTGCTGGTGCCCGCATGGGCTGGGCAGCCCGCCGCCCATGTGATGCGGACCGAGCGCAAGGTCGCGATTGGCCTGTTGGCGGGGGGGGCCGTGCTGGGCCTGCTCATGGTCCTGCTGCGCGAGCCGGCCGTGGGCTGGCTGGCCGGCGGGCTTTCGGCCGCGAACCTGCCTGCCGGGGCGAGCGCAATGGTGTGGAGCGCCGTTGCATTGCCGGCCGCGCTGCTGGCCGCACTGTGGAGCACACGCCTGCAGCACGAGCGCGACTTTGCGGGCATGTACGGCGCCAACCTCGTGGTCAATGCCGTCCTCATTGCTGCCATCGTGGGGGCAGCCACGCAGCTTGCCAATGGAACGGCCATAGGCTGGCTGGGCGGTGGGCTGCTGGCGGCGATGCTCCTGCGGCTGGCGTGGCTGCGCTGGCGCACGCCGC
>DATHWV010000338.1:0-27600 GCA_035460205.1 Ramlibacter sp. | reverse complement strand
CAGGTAGCCGAGGTGCGCAAGCGTGAGCAGGTGTCGCCGCGCCGCCGCCCGGGTGATGCCCGCACGCTGCGCCGCCAGCGTCGCGTTAAGGCGTTGCCGCTCGGTGTCGAAGCTCTCCAGCACGGCCATGCCCTTGGCCATGCCTTCGATGAAATCCGCCTTTGCAATGGCCATGGCACCCCGGTCGTTGCGCGATCATCGCGCAGATGGCGCAATGATCGCACAACGGCGGACCGCAGTGCTGGCCGGACGACCGCCCGGAACCTAAGCTCCACAGAACGGAGACATTTCATGCGCACACAGGTCGCCATCATCGGCGCCGGCCCCTCGGGCCTCCTGCTCGGCCAACTGCTGTCCAGGGCGGGCATCGCCAACATCATCATCGAGCGGCAGAGCGCCGACTACGTGCTCGGCCGCATCCGCGCCGGTGTGCTGGAACAGGTCACCACCGACCTGCTCGACGAGTGCGGCATCGGCGCGCGCATGCACCAGCAGGGCCTGGTGCACGGCGGCATCGAGTTGCTGTTCAAGGGCACGCGGCACCGCGTCGACATGCAGGCGCTCACCGGCGGCAAGACCGTCATGGTCTATGGCCAGACGGAGGTCACGCACGACCTGATGGATGCGCGCGCGGCCGCCGGCCTGCCCACCATCTACGAGGTGGGCGACACCGTGACGCTGCACGACTTCGACGGTGCCCATCCCAAAGTCCGATACGTGAAAGACGGCCAGTCGCACGAAGTGGCCTGCGACTTCATCGCCGGCTGCGACGGTTACCACGGTGTCAGCCGCGCGAGCGCGCCGGCCGCAGCCCTGAAGACCTACGAGAAGATTTATCCCTTCGGCTGGCTGGGCGTGCTGTCGGATGTGCCCCCGGTCTCGCACGAGTTGATCTACGCCAATACGGAACGCGGCTTCGCGCTGTGTTCCATGCGCAGCACGACGCGCAGTCGCTACTACGTGCAGGTGCCGCTGGAAGAAAAGGCGGAAAACTGGTCCGACGATGCCTTCTGGAACGAGCTGCGCCTGCGCCTGGACCCGGAGGCGCGCGAACGGCTGGTCACCGGCCCGTCGCTCGAGAAGAGCATCGCACCGCTGCGCAGCTTCGTCGCGGAACCGATGCGCTTCGGCCGCCTGTTCCTGGCCGGCGACGCCGCCCACATTGTTCCGCCGACTGGCGCGAAAGGGCTGAACCTCGCCGCGTCCGACGTGAAGTACCTGTCCAACGCCTTCATCGAGCACTACCGCGACAAGAGCAGCGCCGGCATCGATCACTACTCCGAGAAGTGCCTGCGCCGTGTGTGGAAGGCCGAGCGCTTCTCCTGGTGGTTCACCTCGCTGATGCACAGGTTCCCGGACACCGGGGATTTCGGCCAGAAGCTGCAGGAGGCGGAACTGGACTACCTGGTGGGCTCGAAGGCGGCTTCCACCGCCCTCGCTGAAAACTACGTGGGCCTGCCGCTGTAGCCGTTAGCATGATGGATTGCCCAGCGAAGGAATCCATCATGCGCAAACTCAAGGCCCTCGCACTGGGCACCTGCATCGCACTCGCCGCCGGCCTCTCGGCGGCCCAAACCCCCGCCCCGGCCAAACCCACTTATGACGCTGCGCTCGCGGCGATGACGGGCGCCGACGACAACGGCATGAGGGCCTATGTCTTTGTCCTGCTCAAGACCGGGCCCAACCGCATCCCCGCGGGACCGGAACGCGACGAGATGTTCAAGGGGCATTTCGCCAACATCAACCGCCTCGCGAGCGAAGGCAAGCTGGCGCTGGCCGGGCCGTTCGACGGGGTGGATGGATGGCGGGGCCTGTACATCTTCGCCGTCGCCGACATCGACGAGGTGAAGAAGCTGGTGGAGACCGACCCCGTCGTCGCCAAGGGCGAGATGGTGCCGGAGTTCCACAAATACTACGGAAGCGCGGGCCTCATGGTCGTCAACGGCGTGCACAGCACGCTGACGAAGAAGTGACGCGCGTGAACGGGCCCTAGTCCGCGAAGGTCCCACCGGCCTTGATGATCGGGCCCCATTTGTCGATCTCGGCTTTCAGCCAGGTCTGCAGGCCTTCCGACGACAACTTGCTGTCCGGCGCGATCTCGGCGCCCAGGTCAGCCATGCGCTTCATCACGTCCGGGTCTTTCAATGCCGCGCGCACGGCGCCGTTCATGCGGTCAATGATCGGCTTGGGCGTGCCCTTGGGCGCGTAGATGCCGTGCCACACGACGACCTCGAAGTCCTTCAGTCCCTGTTCGGCCAGCGTCGGCGCATCGGGCAGCGCCTTGATCCGGCTCTTCGTCGTGACGCCATAAAACTTGACGTTGCCGGCCTTGATCTGCGGGATGGTCTGCGTGGTCTGGTCGCAGAGGATGTCCACCTGCCCGCCAAGCAGCGCATTCATGGCGGGCGCCGTGCCCTGGAACGGCACGGCGGTGAGTTTGACGTCCAGCGCTCGCTCGAACAACATGCCGCACAGTTGCGACACGGCGCCCAGGCCCGCGTTGGCCAGGTTGATCTTTTCCTTGTTGGCCTTCACGTAGGCGACCAGTTCGGGCAGCGTGTTGGCCGGGAAGTCCTTGCGTGCCAACAGCGTCATCGGCACGTCCACCGCCTGGCTCACGAATTCGAAGTCCGTCAGCGGGTTGTACGAGAGCTTGCGGTACAGCGCGGTGGACGTCGCCATGCCGTTGTGGTGGATGAAGAAGGTGTAGCCGTCGGGCGCCGACCTGGCCACGGCCGCTGCGGCGACAGTGCCGCCGGCGCCCAGCTTGTTCTCGACGACCACCGTCTGGCCCAGCGTCTTGGTCATCGACGCTGCCAGCGTTCGCGCCACCACGTCGGTGGGCCCGCCCGCCGCGAAGGGCACGACCAGCGTGACCGGTTTGGTGGGCCAGGCCGACTGGGACAGCGCACCGGTTGCGAAGAACGCGGACAGGCCGGCCACGAGTAAACAGCGACGCATGAACATGGATGTCTCCGGTTTGTAGTGGGAATGCGGTTCCCAGCGTAGACCGGCCGGCGCTTCGGGCGAATCGGTATGTTCCCCAGCGGGCCGCTGCGGCTAAGCCTGGAATTCCATGCGTGCGGTCATCGCCTTGTGGCCCGCGTGGTCACGGATCCAGAGGTCGGCTGCATTGGCGCCGTCGGGCTGCCCGCATACCTCGAATGGGTGCAGGTCAAACACCGGCTTCTGCGCGCGGAAGGCAAAAGTTCTCGCCTGGCGGCCCACGAATTGCCGTCCCGCCAGTCCAGCGAGCATCGTCGCCATCAACGGCCCGTGCACGACCAGGCCCGGGTAGCCCTCCACCTGCGTCACGTAGCGGCGGTCGTAGTGGATGCGGTGGCCGTTGAACGTCAGTGCGGAATAGCGGAACAGCAGCACATCGTCCGGCACCACGCGGCGCGCCAGCACGCTGTGCGGGGCGGCTTCGTATTCGGGCACCGGCGCACCGGGCACCGGGTCGGGGCGGTAGACGATGTCGTGGAACTCACGCAGCGCCAGGCCCCGCGGGCTGCTGACTTCGTGCCGCACCCGCACGAAGCACAACTCGCCGGTGCGACCGGACTTCACCGTCACGTCGTCGATCGTGGAAGTGCGGCGCAATTCATCACCCACCACCAGCGGTGCGAAAAATTCCAGCTGCCCACCGGCCCACATGCGGCGCGGCAGCGGTACCGGTGGCAGGAAGCCGCCGCGTGCCGGATGGCCGTCCGGGCCCAGTCCGGATTGACGCTCCGACGGCAGGAAGTAGAGCCAGTGCCACAGCGGCGGCAGTTCGGTGACCGCCGGCTCCGGGGGCAAGTCGAGCGCGGCGCGCAACATGCGCACTGGCGCCGCCGTCACGACGTCCTGCACGGTTTCGCTGCGCCCTTTCCAGGTCTTCAGGTGGTCGGCGTCGACAGGCATGGAGGGTTCACGCAATGGGGTTGTTTTGTGTCTGCTAGTCTTGCACAAAAGACCCCCAAGAGCACCCGATGCCGCCACCAAAGCCCGCCCTCCCCGTCCTCAAAGGCGTCCAGGTCCTGAGCCTGGCACTCAACCTGCCCGGGCCCGCGGCGCTGATGCGCTGCCGCCAGATGGGGGCCACCTGCGTGAAACTCGAGCCGCCCACAGGCGACCCGATGGGCCACTACAACAAGGAAGCCTATGCGCAATTGCACGAAGGCGTGAAGGTGCTGGAGGCGGACCTCAAGACCGAGGCCGGCCAGAAGATCCTGCACCGGGAACTGGCGAAGACCCACGTGCTGCTGACGTCATTTCGTCCCTCAGCCGTGGAAAAGCTGGGCCTGGGCTGGAAGCAGTTGCACAGCAGCTACCCCAGCCTTTCGCAGGTCGCCATCGTCGGCTGGCCCGGCGCCCTCGCCGAAGTGCCGGGGCACGACCTGACCTACATCGCCGAGAACGGCCTCGTTGCCGGCACCGATTTGCCGCCCACGCTGTACGCCGACATGGGCGGCTCCGTGATGGCCAGCGAAGCGGTGCTCCAGGCCGCGCTGCTGCAAAGCGAACGCTATGCAGGCAGTGGCGAGCCGCACCCCCAGGGCGTGTTCATCGAAGTGGCCTTGTCGGACGCGGCTTCGTACCTGGCGCTGCCGCGGCAGTGGGGCTTGACGAAGCCCAGCGGTTCGGTCGGCGGGGCGCATGCGGGCTACCGCGTCTATCCGTGCAAGGACGGCCGTGTTGCGGTGGCAGCCCTCGAGCCGCACTTCGCCGCCGACCTGTGCGCCGCAGCCGGCGTCACCGGGTCCGACATGCGCGCGATGTTCTCACCGCAAACCCATCAAGCGATCGCCAGCTTCCTGCTCCAGCGCACGCGCAAGGAACTGGACCAGCTGGCGATCGAAAAAGACCTGCCGCTGCACACAATGGCAGCGGCTTGAGGGCGTTGCCCGGGCTTACTGGCGCGGTTCGCCGTTGCCGTTCACGGCCACGGTTTGGCCGGGAGGGGCAGACATCTGCACGCGGTGCTCGGTGCCACGGAAGACGTAAGTCACGTCATAGTAGGCCGGCGTGGTGCTGGCCACCGTCTGGCAGCGCTGCACATCGCCGTACACAGGCGCGCTCGGGCCGCTGTTGGTGTTCGCGCCGATCGCCGCACCCGTCAGCGCGCCCACACCGGTTGCGACGTCCTTGCCCGAGCCCTTGCCCACTTGGTGGCCGAGGATGCCCCCGATCACACCGCCGACGATCGCGCCGCCCACATTGGGCTGGCCAGCCGTCTGGCCGACCTGCTGGCGCTCGATCCAGCACTGCTGGTTGGGCGGGCCGACCACGGCACGGACCTGGGTGACGGGCGCGTCGAACACGCGCTCGCTCGGACGGCGGCGGAAGGCGTAGTTCGGGGTATCGGATGTGGCCGCGATTTCATTGTCGTAATAGCGGTTGCCTTCCACCGGCCGCGCCGAGGCGACTTGCCGGTTCAGGCCCAGGGGGCGGATCGAGTCGTAGCTGCCACGGCGCAGCACGACGCAGCGGCCTTCGAAGCGCGGCTGGTCGCAGACTTCCCAGCGGCCGCGGTCGATGACGATGGAACCGACATGGTCGTTCAGGCCGCGCCGGTCGAAGTTGCCGATCCGGTCGGAAGCGGTGAAAGCGCGGCCACGGTAGCCCTCGCCTTCGTAGAAAGTGATGGAGGCCATGGCCTGCGAGGCCAGTACCACTGCGGCGGCGCCTAGCGCGAGTTTCGTCTTGCGGTTCATTCAAGTTCTCCTGTTGAGATGCTTTCAGCTTATGCCCGGGTGGGCCGTGGCCATGTCAGACACCACCCCCAAACAACGTGCGACCAGCGGGTGTGGCCTAATGTCGGGTTTGCAAAGTAAGTAACAGGAGTAATTTCATGGGCAACAAGATCGTCACCGAAGCGGACCGCAAGCGCACCGCCGCCGGGAAGCTCCAGGAGGGCATCAAGGTCAAGCGCGCCGGCGCCGGCCAGAAGGTCAGCCTCGAGCGTGGCACCGCCACCCGCAGCAAGAAGAACCCGGGCAAGCGCCCGCACAAGGGCGGCTGATCAGCCAGGGCGGGCCGCCGGCCCGCCGCCCTCGCCGCCTATTCAGGCAGGCGACCCAATGCGAACATGACTTCGAGTACGAGCGACGGGTTGCCCAGCGCCTTGAACCAGCGCCCGTAGAGCTCCGGCAACGCATTGCTGGCGTAGATCTGCGCCAGCGCGGCATTCACCGATTGCTTCATCGCCCAGTCACCACGCGGCAATGCAATCGCGTAGGGTTCGTACGAGAGCGCGTCCGACAGCAGCGCGAAGGCCTTCGGGTCTTTCGCCTGGCTCGCCAGCCCGACCAGCAGGACGCGGTCGCCGGCAAAGCCGTCGATGGTGCCCGCCTCCAGCTGGGCCAGCCCTTCCTCGCGCGATTTCACCGTCACGACCGTCGCCGAGACCACCCTGGCCTTCAGCGCGTCATTGAGCGCGCGCTCGTTCGTCGTGCCTCCCATCACCGCAATCTTCTTGTTCGCCAGGGCCATCAGCGAATTGCCCGAGGTGCTGTTGCGCACCAGCACGCCGGTCGCGTCGGCGAAGGTCAGCGAGGAGAAGTCAACCTCCTTCAAACGGCCCAGCGTGACGGAGCTGGCGCCGCATTCCATGTCGGCCTGCCCGCTGCTGATGGCCGTGAAACGGTTCTGGACATTCACCGGCACCCACTTGACCTGCAGGGGCGTGCCCAGCTGGCGTTCGATCACGCTGATCACGCTGCGGCACAGCTCCACCGTGTACCCGGCGGGCTTCTTGTCGACTTCCTCGAACGAGAAGGGCACCGCGTCAGTGCGGTAAGCCACGGCGATGGTCTTGGTGTCCTGGATTTTCTTGAGCCGGCCATCGAAGGGCGCGGTAGCCATTTGCGCCAGGGACAGGGCGGGCGACAGGAACAAGGCGCCTAGCAGCGCAATCACTCGAAACGACATGGCTGGAATCCTCCGGGTTGGTTTTGGCGAACCCCATTGTTGGGGCCAGCTCAACACTTGACCATCGGCCCTTAGGCACCCGCCCACAAGGGCTGGTTGCGCACTCCTACATCCCCGGGGCGCAGCGGGTTTAGGGTTGCAGGATGGCACCCTCAAGCACCCGAACCCTGTGGAAAGGCGCGATCAGTTTCGGCCTGGTCTACATCCCCGTCACCCTGCACTCGGCCACCGCCGAGCACCGCATGAAATTCAACCTGCTCGACAAGCGCACCATGAACCCGGTGGGCAACCAGCAGGTGAACAAGGCCACCGGCGAAGCCATGGCGAAGGAGGAAGTCGTCAAGGGCTTCGAATACGAGAAGGACCAGTATGTGGTCGTCTCGCCCGACGAGATCAAGGCCGCACTGCCCAAATCCACCCAGACCATCGAGATCGAGTCGTTCATCGACGCCGGCCAGATCCCCAGCGCCTACTATCACAAGCCCTATTACATCGCACCGGCCGCCAAGGGCAACAAGCCCTATTTGCTGCTGCTGGAAACCCTGCGGCATACCGGCAAGGTCGGCATCGCCAAAGTCGTGATCTCCACGCGCCAGCACCTTGCGGCGCTGTTTCCCTCGGAAGAAGGCCTGGTGCTCGAGCTGCTGCGCTGGCACGACGAAGTGCGCGACACGGCGGGGCTCCCGCTGCCCGGCAAGTCCGACGCCAAGGTGACCGCCAAGGAACTGAAGATGGCCGAACAACTGGTGAACGAGCTGGCCGACAAGTGGAAGCCCGAGGACTTCCACGACGAATTCCGCGAGAAGCTGGAAAAGGTCGTCGAGGCGAAGGTCAAGGCCGGCAAGGGCGAACACATCATGAAGCCGATCGCGGGTGAAGAGGTGCCGCCCAGCGCTGACATCCTGGACCTGACCGAGTTGCTGCGACGCAGCCTGCGCAAGGGCAAGGGAGCGGCGGACGATGAAGCGCCTGCGAAGCCTGCGCGCAAGGCTGCCGCGAAGGCGGCGACTGTGCGGCGCAAGGCTGCCAACGACGAGGCCCCCGCGCGGCCGCGCCGCGCCGCAGCCGCGGCCGGCCGGACCAAGGTGCATGCCACGGCGAGCGCCGGCACCAAGGCCAAGCCACGCAAGAAGGCCGCATGATTTACACGCTGAGGATCGCCCCATGAAAGAGCTATTGAACGTCGCCGCCGGTCTTGCGGCCGGTGTGCTGGCCGTGTGCCTGCTGGACGAGGCGCGCGCGCAGTTCATGAAGCGCCACCGCGCCGCCGTCTCGGGTCCCGCCGCCGACGCGCGGCTGCGCGACCGGGTCCTTGCCTGCGTCGACGAACGCGTGAGCCATCCGCGCGCGGTGGAAGTTGAGGTCACCGATGGCGTCGTCCGCGTCAGTGGGCAAGTCCCCGCCGGCGAGCTCGACCCGCTGTTGCTGCGCCTGACCGGCCTGCGCGGCGTGCGCAAGGTGCACAACGCCCTGTCGACTTCAGGCGACCTGGGCGCCTGATCAGCCGAGCTGCCGGCGCAAGCTGGTGAAGAACAGCTCCGACTGCATCCGTTCCCCGTTGGCCTGCTCCGCGACGCGCGCCGCGAGCGCAGCATCGACCGGCACCAGCTTGCGCCCTGACGATTGCGCGATCACTTCCACCATGCAGGCGCGCTCCAGGTAGTACAGGTCGTCGTACGCATAGTCCACCCGCTCACCGCAGACGATAACCCCGTGGTTGCCGAGGAACACGATGTCTGCGCCGCCCATCGCGCGGGCGATCCGCTCGCCCTCCGCGTCGTCCAGCGCCAGCCCGTTGTATTCGGCATCGATGGCGACGCGGCCATGGAAGCGCATCGCGTTCTGCGAAAGCGTGGTGTCCAGCCCGCGCGCCTCGGTCAGGGTCAGCGCCGTCGAATACGGCATGTGGGTGTGCATCACGCAGGCCTTGCCGGCGACGCGGTGCACCGCCGCATGGATGAACATCGCCGTCGGCTCCACTTCGTGCTGGCCGGCGAGCTTGCGGCCAGCGTCATCGACCAGGACGATGTCATGGGCCTGGACCTCCGACCAGTTCAGGCCGCGCGGGTTGAGCAGGAAGCGGTCGCCGCGCCCCGGCAACGCTACGCTGAAATGGTTGCAGACGCCTTCGGACAAACCGTGGTGGGCCGCGGCCCGCAAGGCCAGGGCCAGGTCCGAGCGCAAGGCGCGCACTTCGGGAGAATGGAAAACAGCTTCGTCACGCATGGTTCGGCACTTTCGTTGCGGGCTGGGGAAGGATAATGCCCTTGTGACGTCGCAGCCAACCGCAGTACCCCCTCTTCCACCCGGCACCACCGTCACCATCGCCCTGCTGGCCGTTGCCGGTTTTTTCAGCGGCGCCGCGATGCGCATCTGCGATTCGCTGCTGCCGCGCCTGGCCCAGGACTTCGACCGCACGCCCGGCGTCGCCGGCCGCGTCATCATCACCTTCTCCGTCGCCTACGGCCTGATGCAGCTGGTCTACGGGCCCCTGGGTGACCGCTGGGGCAAGCTGCGCGTCGTGTGCGCCGCGATGTTCGGTTGCACCCTGGCCGCTGTGGCCTGCGCCCTGGCGCCCGGCTTCGACGCGCTGGTCTGGCTGCGGATTGCCTGGGGCATGATGGCCGCGGGCGTCATCCCGATGTCGCTGGCGTGGATCGGCGACACGGTGCCCTACGAGCAGCGGCAAGCGATGCTGGCCCGCCTGCTCACCGGCATCCTCGCCGGCATGATGGGCGGGCAGCTGGCGGGCGGCCTGTTTGCCGATGCTGCGGCAGGCTGGCGCGGTGCCTTCTTCACGCTCGCCGCTGGCTACATCGTGGTTGCCGTGCTGCTCCTGCTGCGCGTGCGCGGCATGCCGGCGCCCGTTGCGGCCGCGGGACATGCGAACCTGCCTGTCTTCAGGCAATTCCTCGCCGTCCTGCGCACGCCTTGGGCGCGCGTGGTGCTGGCTGCGGTGGCCGCTGAGGGGATCCTGCTGCTCGGTCCCATGGCTTACCTGCCCTCTTACCTGCACCAGCGCTTCGGCATGTCGCTGTCCGCCGCATCGGGTTATGTGGCGCTCTACGCGGTGGGCGGCATCGTTTATGCGATGGCCGTGAAAACGCTGGTGCGCCGCCTGGGCGAACGACGAATGGTCTGGCACGGCGGCATGCTGATGGGCGGCGGTTTCCTGGTGTGGTGGCTTTCGCCGGTGGGATGGGTGGCCGGGCCGGTCGCACTGGTGGTGGGTTTCGGCACCTACCTTTTCCACAACACCTTGCAGACCCATGCGACCCAGATGGCGCCGGCCATGCGGGGCACCGCCGTCTCGTCGTTTGCTTTCTGCCTGTTCGCCGGCCAGGCCCTCGGCGTCTCGCTCGCCGGCTGGGCGTTCGACCATTGGGGCATGGCGCCGCTGCTGCTCATTCCCGCCGTGGGCCTGCCTTTCACGAGCTGGGCCTTCACGCGTGCGCTGCGCCGCCGGTCTGAGGCAAACTAGCGATCCATGAACGCCTCCACCCCCGAAATCACCCCGCTCGCGCCGGAAGACTTCGACGCGCTGGATGCCGAGCTCGACGCCTTGCGCGAGCAGGACGAAGAGATTCCCCAGTGGGAGTTCTGCGAGGGCTTCATGGCCGCACTGGTGTGCACGCGCCGCGCGATCGATCCGGACGAGTACTGGCCGGTGTTGCTGGGGGACGGCTTCAAGCCGGTGGAGCACATGGAGTTCGTCTGGCGCTGGAAGCGACGCTGGGCGGAGATCACCACAGCGCTCGACACGCGCGTGGAGTTGCTGGAAGACGAGCGTACCTTCCATCCCGAAGTACTCGATACGCGCGGCGCGGTGCTGGCGCTGCCCGAGGAAGAACGGGGCGATACCGACCTCGCTGGCCTGCCCGCCTACGGCCAGGTCTGGGCGCTCGGCTTCATGTATGCCGTGGAAACCTGGCCGGACGAATGGCTGCCGCCACGCGACACCGAAGCCGCCCGGATGCTGGACAACGCCCTGGGCAACATTGTCGTGCTGACCGAGGACGATACCGGCAAGCCGAGCATCTGCATGCTGGCCGAGGACGGCCCGCCCAGCGTCAGCGAGCAGCGCATGAACGACTTCGGCCACGCCATCTGGGCCACCTACGACCTGCGCCAGCTGTGGAAGAGCCTGGGGCCTCGCCAGGAAGCCATTCGCAAGGCGCCGGAACCCGGCCGCAACGATCCCTGCCCTTGCGGCAGCGGCAAGAAGTACAAGAAGTGCCACGGCGCTGCATGAGCTTGTGCCTCAGCGGGTGTAGGCACGCTCGCACGCGGTTGCAAGTGCTGCGCTTGCACACACCTCGGTAACCGAGCCTTAAGGTGGACGCTCTATCCCACCGAAAGGAATTCACCATGAACAAGGACCAGATCAAGGGTGCTGCCAAGGAAGCCACCGGCGAGGTGCAGGAGCACGTCGGCCGCGCGCTGGGCAACAAGGAACAGGAAGCCAAGGGCCATGCGCGTGAAATGGAAGGCAAGCTGCAGAAGAAGTCCGGCGACGCGGAAGAGAAGATCGAGGACGCGGCCGACGACCTGGAAGACAAGCTGGACGACAAGATCTGACGCCTGTCCCGCCCAGCAAAAAGGCCGCTAATGCGGCCTTTTTGCTGTCCCGGCGACCTGCTCAGACGGCAGGGCTTTCCGGGCGCTGGTGGCGCTTCTTGCCCGCTGCCCGCGCTTCTTCGCTGCTGAACTGATGGGCCCGGCCGCTGGCATGCGCCGCACGGCCACCCAGGCTGGCGATCTCGCGCTTCTTTTCCGGCGACATGGCGGCGAAACCGCGGGGACGGCGTTCCTGGGGCGAGGTGGTGTCTTGCATGGTCTCTCCAAAAGAAATTGAGATGCCATGCTCTGCCAAGCTCAGCCGTCCCCGTGTAGGACAAGGCCTTGGTTTCTTGTCGGAAACGCGGGTTCAGCGCGGCTTGCGCGCGGGTTTTCCAGGCGGCTTGGCCGAGCCGGTCACGCGCGGGGGCAACCCGGTGTGCTGGGTCAGCAACCGACCCGCCGTCGGCGTCGAATTCTTGCGGCGTGCGCTCTGGTAGCTGCCGTCGGTAATCGGCTGGTAGGCCGGGATCAACTGGTGCTTGCCGCTGCCGATGAGGTCGGCCCGGCCCATGGCCTTGAGCGCATCGCGCAGCAACGGCCAGTTGTTGGCGTCGTGGTAGCGCAGGAAGGCCTTGTGCAGGCGGCGCCGGCGCTCGCCGCGCACGATGTCCACGCTTTCACTGTCACGCGTGACCTTGCGCAGCGTGTTCTTGCTGGTGTGGTACATGGCCGTCGCCGTTGCCATCGGGCTCGGGTAGAAGGTCTGGACCTGGTCGGCGCGGAAGCCGTTTTTCTTGAGCCACAGCGCGAGGTTCATCATGTCCTCGTCGCTGGTGCCTGGATGCGCGGCGATGAAGTACGGGATGAGGTACTGCTTCTTGCCGGCCTCGGCGCTGTACTTCTCGAACAGCGTCTTGAACTTGTCGTAGCTGCCGATGCCCGGCTTCATCATCTTGGTGAGCGGGCCCTGCTCGGTGTGTTCGGGCGCGATCTTGAGGTAGCCGCCGACATGGTGCTGCACCAGTTCCTTGACGTACTCGGGCGATTGCACGGCCAGGTCGTAGCGCAGGCCCGAGCCGATCAGGATCTTCTTCACGCCCTTGAGCGCCCGCGCACGGCGGTACATCTTGACCAGTGCGGAATGGTCGGTGTTCAGGTTCTGGCAGATGCCGGGATACACGCAGCTCGGCTTGCGGCAGGCCGACTCGATCTCGGGGGTCTTGCAGCCGATGCGGTACATGTTCGCCGTCGGCCCACCCAGGTCGGAGATGATGCCGGTGAAGCCGGGCACCTTGTCGCGGATCTCCTCGATCTCGCGGATGACCGAGTCTTCCGAGCGGCTCTGGATGATGCGGCCTTCGTGCTCGGTGATCGAGCAGAAGGTGCAGCCGCCGAAGCAGCCACGCATGATGTTCACCGAGAAGCGGATCATTTCCCAGGCGGGGATCTTCGTCGTGCCGTCGTGGCTGCCGTTCTCGTCGGCATAAGCCGGGTGCGGGCTGCGCGCGTAAGGCAGGCCGAAAACAAAGTCCATTTCGGCGGTGGTCAGCGGGATGGGTGGCGGCGTAAGCCACACGTCGCGGTCGCCATGCGCCTGCACCAGCGCGCGGGCATTGCCGGGATTGGTCTCCAGGTGCAGCACGCGGTTGGCATGCGCGTACAAGACCGGGTCGCTCTTGACCTGTTCGTAGGAGGGCAGGCGGATGACCGTGCGGTCGCGCGGGGGAACCTTCAGCTTTTGCTTGAGCGCCGGGTTCGGCACGAAGGTCAGCGTCTGGATGGCGGGGTTCGCCTCCGGCGCGCCCGTGCCCTCCTCCTTCGAACAGGTCGTGCCTTGCGCAGCCGCCTGCTCGGAGGTCGTCTGGTACGGGTTGATGTGGTCCTCGACACGACCCGGCGTATCCACGCTCGTCGAATCGATCTGGAACCAGCCTTCGGGCGATGTGCGCTGGATGAACGCCGTACCGCGCACGTCAGTGATCTGCTGCACCGGTTCCTTGGCCGCAAGCCGGTGCGCGATCTCCACGATGGCCCGCTCGGCGTTGCCATACAGCAGCAGGTCGCACTTGGCGTCGACCAGCACCGAACGGCGCACCTTGTCGGACCAGTAGTCGTAATGGGCGATACGGCGCAGCGACCCTTCGATGCCGCCCAGCACGATGGGCACGTCGTTGTAGGCCTCGCGGCAGCGCTGTGAATAGACCAGCGCCGCGCGGTCCGGCCGCTTGCCGCCCACGTCGCCGGGGGTGTAGGCGTCGTCGCTGCGGATCTTCCGGTCGGCCGTGTACCGGTTGATCATCGAATCCATGTTGCCGGCGGTGACGCCGAAGAACAGGTTTGGCTTGCCCAGGGCCTTGAACGGGTCGGCGCTCTGCCAGTCCGGCTGGGCGATGATGCCCACCCGGAAGCCCTGCGCTTCCAGGGTGCGGCCAATCACCGCCATGCCGAAGCTCGGGTGGTCCACGTAGGCATCGCCCGTGACGATGATGATGTCGCAGCTGTCCCAGCCGAGTTCGTCCATCTCCTTGCGGCTCATCGGCAGGAATTTCGACGTGCCGAAGCGGCTCGCCCAGTACTTGCGGTAGCTGGTGATCGGCTTGGCGGCGCGCGCGAAAAAGGAAACGTCGACGGGGGCGTTCATGGGAGCGGGTTGGGAGAAGGACGCCGTAGCGTCAGGGAGAACCCGCTATTTTACGTTTTAAGGCCCCAAAGAGCCACCCGCATGGGTATTACTGGCGCTTGCGCAGCTGGCCCCGGATCTCGCCACCCGGGAACTGGGCGGAATGGATGTTCACGTACCACAGGCCTGCGGCCAGGTCGCCGTACTGGGTCGGCGTGATGGTCACCTGGCCCTCGACGGGCTGTGCGTTGAGGTTGCCGGTGAATGGCACGACCACGCCGGCGTTGGCGCCTGCTGCCGCCGGGCCATGGATATGGCCACCCGTGGCCGGGCCGGACAGGCCGCTGTAGGTGACCTTGTAGTGAAGCACGTTGGTGTTGGTGTTCATCTGGAGTTCGGCCATGCCGCGTGCCGGGCTGGAATTGGGCGGCACTTCCTGGGCGCTGCTCAGGGTCGCCTCATAGATGTCCATCTTCTGCGAGGGGCGCATCTGGCCGCATCCCGCGACCGCCAGCGCGACCGTGGCCGCGGCGATCGACGTGCGAAGAAAGGTGTAGCGAGTGATCATGGCGTTCTCCTTGTTGGACGTTTTCATTGTGGGTCCGGCCACGGCTTGTGCGTGTAGGACGCGCCCGACAACACCCGCTCCGGTGTAGGCTCGCTGCTGAGCAAAACAAGGAGACGCCATGCCCGACTTCACGACCTTGCGCATCGCCAAGGACCCAGCCAACCCCCGCGTCGCGCGCCTGCTGCTCAACCGGCCCGAACGCCTGAACGCGATCAACGACGCCACGCCGCGCGAAATCCGCGAAGCGGTGGCATGGGCCAACGCCGAGGATGAGGTCCATGTAATCGTCGTGGAAGGCGCGGGCAAGGGCTTTTGCGGCGGTTACGACCTCACGCAGTTCGGCGAAGGCAAGCTCGACCATCCCTGCCAGCAGGAGCGCCATCCCTGGGACCCGATGGAGGACTACGCGTTCATGAAGCGCAACACCGAGGACTTCATGAGCCTGTGGAAGAGCGCCAAACCCACCATCGCCAAGGTCCATGGCTATGCGGCCGCCGGCGGCAGCGACATCGCACTGTGCTGCGACCTGCTGGTGATGGCCGACGATGCGCGCATCGGCTACATGCCCACGCGGGTCTGGGGCTGCCCGACCACGGCGATGTGGACCTACCGCCTGGGGCCCACGCGGGCCAAGCAACTGATGTTCACCGGGGACACGATCGACGGCAAGACCGCTGCGCAATGGGGCCTCGCCAATGAGTCCGTGCCCGCCGCCGAACTCGAGACCGCAACCATGAAGCTGGCCAGCCGCATCGCCGGCGTGCCGCGTGGCCACCTGGCGATGCACAAGATGGTGGTCAACCAGGTGATGCTCGCGATGGGGCTTGAACAGAGCCAGCAGATGGCGACCGTGTTCGACGGCATCACGCGCCACAATCCCGAAGGGCTGTGGTTTCGCCGTTATGCGCAAGCCGAGGGCTTCAAGGCCGCGGTGCAGTGGCGGGACGGCGGCGAGCCGATCCCCGAAGGCGATGACGCGCGGGAACGCATCCGCACCATGGAACAAAAAGGAACGACACGATGAACGCACCGCGCTACGACGCGAACGAACTGGTGACCTTCGCGACGCAGCTGCTGCTCGCCATGAAAGTGCCGGCGGACAAGGCCGATGCGGTGGCGCAGATCCTGGTCGAGGGCGACCTCATGGGACACACGACCCACGGGCTCAACCTGCTCGGGCCCTACCTCAAGGGCTACGAGTCGGACACCATCACGCGTGAAGGTGACCCCGTGGTGATCTCCGACATGCCGGCCGCGGTGACATGGGACGGCCGTCGCCTGCCCGGCCCCTGGCTCGTGCTCAAGGCCATGGCGCTTGCAACCGAACGCGCGAAGCATCAGGGCACCGGCACCGTGGTCATCCGCCGCAGCCACCACATCGCCAGCCTCGAGTCCTACCTGCAGCGCGCCACCGACCAGGGGCTGGTGATGCTGCTGACCTGCTCTGACCCGCAATCGGCCAGCGTCGCGCCCTTCGGCGGCCTGGACCCGGTGTTCACGCCCAACCCGCTGGCCGCCGGCTTTCCCGCCGGTGAGCTGCCGGTGCTGATCGACATCTCGACGTCGGCCACCACCAACGGCCTGACCAACCGCCTGCACCAGGAAGGCGGAAAGCTGCCGGCCGCATGGGTGATCGACGGCCACGGCAAGCCGTCGGACGACCCTGCGGTGTTGTTCAACGAGCCCAAGGGCACCATCCTACCGCTGGGTGGCATCGACTCGGGCCACAAGGGCTATGGGCTGTCGCTCCTGGTGGAGGCGTTGACCGGCGGCCTCGCCGGCCACGGGCGCGCCGACGAGAAGGAAGGCTGGGGCGCGACGGTGTTCCTGCAGATCATCGACCCGGCGGCTTTTGCGGGCGCCGAGGCATTCGTTCGCCAGACCAGTGAAGTCGCGCGCCAGAGCCGCGCCTCGCGCCCGGCCAAGCCCGGCAACGCCGTCCGCACACCGGGCGAGCGTGGTGTCAAGCTGGCGCGCCAGCAGCGCGAATCGGGTGTGACGCTCTACCCGTCGATCATGCCGTCGCTGGAGCCCTGGGCCGCTAGGCTGGGCGTGGCGCTGCCTTCGCCGCGCGCAAGCCTCGCATGATGACCGGGAAGAACCAGACCAGCAGCGTCACCGCCGCCAGCCCCATCGCGATCGGCCGCGAGAAGAACGCGCCCAGGTCGCCGTTGGACTTGATCATGGAGGTGATGAAGTTCTCCTCCAGCATGCCGCCCAGCACGACACCCAGGATCGCCGGGGCGATGGGAAAGCGGTTGGACTCCAGCAGGTACGCGATCACGCCGGCCACCAGCATCACGCCGACCTCGAAGACGGTGTTGTTGATCGCGAACGTGCCGACGATGCAGAACAGCAGGATCAGCGGCATCAGGATCTCGCGCGGCACGCGCAGGATGCGCTTGGACACCTTGATGCACAGGATGCCCAGCGGGATCATGATGATGTTGGCGATGATGAACAGCAGGAACACCGCATAGATGTTCTGCGGGTTGGTGGTGAACAGCGTCGGGCCCGGGTTCATGTTCTTCATGTACAGCACCCCGATCACGATGGCGGTGATCGAGTCGCCGGGAATGCCGAACACCAGCGCGGGAATCCAGGCGCCGGCCAGCGCGCTGTTGTTGGCGGAGCCGGACTCGACGATGCCTTCCACATGGCCGGTGCCGAATTTCTCCGGCTCCTTCGAGAACTTCTTGCTCATGGCGTAGGACATCCACGCCGCGATGTCCGCGCCCGCGCCGGGCAGCGCGCCCACCGCCGTGCCCAGCGTGCTGCCGCGCAGGATCTGCACCGGGTACTTCTTCGCCAGCGCCCACTGGCCGGTCAGCACGTTGCCGACCTTCTCGACCACCAGTTCCGCGGGCGGGCTGGTGTCCACCACGAAGCGGATGATTTCCGAGATCGCGAACATGCCGATCATCATCGCGATCATGCCTATGCCGCCGGTCATCTCGGTGTTGCCGAAGGTGAAGCGCGGGAAGCCCGCCGGGTTGCCCAGCCCCACGCAGGCCACCAGCAGGCCCAGCAGCAGTGTCACCACGCCCTTGAGCGGCTGGTTGCTGGTGATGAACACCGCGCAGGTCAGGCCCAGCAGCACCAGCCAGAAATACTCGAAGGAGCTGAAGTTGAGCGCGAAGTTGGCCAGCGCCGGGGCCGCAACGATCAGCACCACGGTGCCGAAGAGCCCGCCCACAGCGGAGAAGACCAGGCCCGCACCGAGCGCCACCTCGGCCTCGCCCTTGCGGGTCATGGCATAGGCTTCGTCCGTATAGGCCGCCGAAGCCGGCGTACCCGGGATGCGCAGCAGGCAACCGGGGATGTCGCCCGAGAAGATCGCCATGGCGGTGGCGGTCACCATCGCCGCAATCGCGGGAATGGGCGGCATGAAGAAGGTCACCGGCACCAGGAGCGCGGTGGCCATCGTGGCCGTCAGGCCGGGCACGGCGCCGACGAACAGCCCGAACAGCGAGGCGCCGATCATCACCATGATGGTGTACGGCTCGAACACCATCGCGAAGGCCTGGCCGATTGCAACCCACATGCGTTTGTCTCTCCAGCCCGGCTACCAGGCGTAGTTGGTCAGGAAGCCCCAGGGCAGCGGCACGCGCAGCAGCTTGTAGAAAGCGAAGTGGATGACCAGGGTGGCAATCACCGCGACCAGCAGCGCGCGCCCCGGCGACACTCGCAGCACCGACAACATCGCCGCCAGGATCAGCACCGACGTCAGCAGGAAACCCAGTTTCTCGGCGGCCACGATGTAGAAGATGATCGAGCCGAGCAGCACCGCCAGTGCCAGCGCGTGGCGCGGCGAACGCACCCAGTCTTCCCACTCCAGCCAGGGCGACGTCGCACGTGCGAGCCAGCCTTGGACCAGGAGGATCGCGCCGCAGACGCACAGGCCCACTGCGATCAGCCCGGGAAACAGCGCCGGACCGACCGGCTGGCCGGGGATCTTGGGGAACCCCTGCACCCCAAAGAGCACGGCCACGCCCAGGGCCAGCAGCACCAGCCCGAAGATGGCGTCGTTGACTTTCATGTCATTGCGGATTGGATCCCGGCCTGCGCCGGGATGACGGCTCGCGCCGTCACTTGACCAGGCCCACGGCCTTCATCGTCGCGCCCATGTCCGTGTCGGACTTGGCCATGAACTTGGCGAAGTCGTCAGGCGACGCGTAGATCACGCCGAAGCCGCGGCTGGCCATGAAGTCGGTGTAGTCCTTGCTGGCCGCAACCTTGCGGATGGCGGCGCTCAGCTTGTCGCGCACATCGGCCGGGATGCCCTTGGGCGCGACGATGCCGCGCCATGCAGCCATCTGCCAGTCGCTGCCGGTGGCCGCCTTCAGCGTCGGCACGGCGGGGTACAGCGCGGACGGCTTGTCCGCCATCACGGCCAGGCTGCGCACCTTGCCGGCATCGATCAGCGAGCGCGCTTCGGGCAGCGACACCGGCGCGACCTCGATGCCACCGGCCACCATGTCCTGCAGGCCGGGCGCGGCGCCGTTGCTCGGCACCCAGGGCAGTGCCGCCGGGTCGATCTTCTGGTCACGCAGGAGCCCCGCGATGGCCAGGTGCCAGATGCCGCCCTGCCCTGTGCCCGATGCCTTGAACTTGCCGGGGTTGGCCTTGATGGCCGCGAGCAGGTCCTGCACCGTCTTGTACGGCGAATCGGCGCGCACCTGGATGCCCGCGGGATCGGCGTTGACCAGGCCGATGGGCGTGTACGAGTCCGGCTTCAGGTCCGTCAGGCCCTGCCAATGCATCATCGCAATTTCCACGGTGGCCATGCCGATGGTGTAGCCGTCCGGCGCCGCCGACGCGATGGCCGCATGGCCCACCACGCCGCTGCCACCGGTGCGATTGACCACCGTGACCGGCTGGCCCAGGTCCTTTTCCAGCAGGCTGCCAATGATGCGGGCCGTGGCGTCCGTGCCGCCGCCCGCGCCCCAGGGGACGATCAGCGTGATCGGGCGATTGGGATAGTTCTGCGCGGCGGCGGGCAGCGAGGCAGCGGCGAGCGCAGTGGCCGCCATGGCAGCCGCGACAAGGGAACGACGGGTGCGGTTCATGTTCAGTCTCCTTTTAGTACCTGCGTATTGGTCAAGTGGTCTGACAGCTTTACGCAATCTAGCGGAGTCCTTGGCCTGCGCCATTAGGGTGAACCATGGAAACCTCGACAGGAGCGTTCCTACAGGCCATGCGCCGGAGTCCGACAGCAGCTCCCAGTGCCGGACCCTAGAGTGAATTCGCGATCCCCGTGGGACCGCGAGCAAGACGACTTCAACCTTCCAAGGAGATACAGATGGGTCAAAACAACCAATCCGGTAAAGACAAGAACGCCTCGAACGAGCAAAGCGATCGCAGCGGCAGCAGCCAGCAGCGCGACCGTGGCGAGGCCGGCCAGGGATCCCAGTCGGACCGCAGCAAGCAGAACCCGCAGGACGACCGCCAGTTCAGCATCGACGATGATCTGGACGATGACGAATCCGCCGAACAGGGGCGCAGCGACAGCTGACGCGAAACTGACTCCATCCAGCACGCCGCAGGACGTGCTGGATTTCTGGCGCGAGGCGGGCCCGTCACGCTGGTTTCGCAAGGACGAGGCATTCGACCAGCAGTTCCGAGCGCGCTTCCTGGATGCCCACGACTCCGCCCTGCGAGGTGACCTCGATACCTGGGCCGCAGATGCGCAAGGCGCGCTGGCGCTCATCATCCTGCTGGACCAGTTCCCGCGAAATGCGTTTCGCGGCTCCCCCCGGATGTTCGAGAGCGACGCCAAGGCGCGCGAAACTGCCCGGCAGGCGGTGGCCGCGGGCTTCGACCTTCAGGTTGAAACGGAACTGCGCAACTTCCTCTACCTGCCGTTCATGCATTCCGAACAGCTCGCCGACCAGGACCGGGCGGTCGAGCTGGCCGGGAAATTGAGCGCGGAGTCGCTGCGCTACGCGGTGATGCACCGCGAGATCATTGAAAAATTCGGGCGCTTCCCGCACCGCAACGCGGTGCTCGGGCGCAGCACCACGCCCGACGAGCAGCGCTTCCTGGACGAAGGCGGCTTCGCGGGCTAGCGACGCTTCAGCGCAGGCTCAGGCCGGCGAACGTGCTGGCGCCGGCGTGGCCCTGCTGGGGCGCTGGCGTCAGGCAGACCTGGGCCAGGTCGCTGTCGTGGAACTCTTCCATCAGCAGGCAACCGGCGGTGTCGGCACCCAGGTGGTCGCGAACCATGTCGTACGTTTCCGGCGACACGGCGATGCTGCCGGTGGCCGCGGTCGTGGCCACGTTGGCGGCCAGCGCGACTTCGGCCCCGACCAATGTGCAACCGGTCACCTGGGGGGTGCGGAACATCGCGACGTCGCAAGTGCCCGAGTGCACGCCGACGCGCAGGTGCAGCTCGCCCACGCTGCGCTGCAGGTCCATGGCCATTCGCACGCTGGCCATCGGGTCCTCGAAGAAGATGGCCGTGCCGCCGTCGACGAAACGGTCCACGGTTCCCTGGTGCCGGGTAGCGAGCCATTCCATCTCCGCGTTGAAGCGGTCGCGCTCGCGCTCACTCCAGCTGCTGCTGTCGCCGGCTTCGGCGTACAACACCGTCAGGTCCTTCTGCTCGAAGAGGATCGATTCATGGCCGGGCCCGTTGAACACATGCTGCCAGTCCTCCGCCGGCAGGTGGCGAGCGAGCTTCTCCGACAGCGCTTCGACCTGGCGGGCCCGCGTGGTGGCGCGCACATGGGCTTCGACGCGCTGGATGACGAGCGACGGGTCCACCGGCTTGGTGAGGTAGTCGATGGCGCCCAGGTCCAGGCCCAGGGCCTTGTCGTCCTGCGCGGCCAGCGCCGTGAGGAAGATGACGGGGATGATCGCCGTCGGCGGGTGCTGGCGGATGCGGCGCAGCACTTCGTAGCCATCCATGTCCGGCATCATGATGTCCAGCAACACCATGTCGGGCGGGTTGTCCGACATGGCCACGGCGAGCGCTTCACGGCCGCATGTCGCCTGGACGACGTCATACCGGTCACCCAGCAGGCCATTCATCAGGAACAGGTTGTCGGGCGTGTCGTCGACCACGAGGATTCGTGGCTGCTTGCGGGATGCGCTGCTCGGCTTCATGGTGGACCTTCTCTTGGTTCAGTGCATGTATGAGACCACGCAGGGCAGCGCCGCCCATAGGCAATCCGGCAGGCTGCCTTAGGGGATTTGCCTAGGAGCCGGTTAGCGGGTGGCGGTCTTCTTCGCCTTGTACGCGGCGATCGAGGACTTCAGGTCCCGGTACTCCTCGCAGGAGAACGTGCAAAGGCCGTCCAGCACTTTCAGGTGCTCTTCGGCCTTGGGCAGGTTGTCGGACATGAGGTAGGCCTCGCCGATGTACTCGTGCGCGCCCCGGTGTTTCGGGTTCAGGGCCAGGGCCTTGTTGTAGTGCGTGAACGCCGCCTGCAGGTTGCCCGACTTGCGGCTGGCGTAGCCCAGGTAGTTCTGCGCGTCGGCGCTGTCGCCGGCACGGGCGACATAAGCATTGAGCAGCGGGATCGCCTTGGCGTATTCGTGCTGCCTGATCAACTCGATGGCCTGCGAATACTGCGGGTCCGCCTGGGTGCGTGGGGCTTCGGTGTCGCCGCCCCCGCCGCCGGCGGACCATGCCGCGCCGGCCAGTGAAATGCACAGGAAGAAGGCGGGAAGTTGGCGCATGTTCGGCTCCTCTAACGTCGGCGATTGCCGCGAGCGCGCAGTTTAGGCTCGCCCTGCGGCTTTCGCAAAGACAGGTCCAGCCTCACCCATGCGGGCGCATGGTCACTCGCCTTTTCCTCTCCCCGCACCCAGCGGTCCACGCCCGCCTCCACCAGGCAAGGCGCGAGTTCTGAATTGACGAGCAGGTGGTCGATGCGCAGGCCCGCATCGCGTTCCCAGTGCTTGCGGAAGTAGTCCCAGAACGTGAAAGCCTGCTCCTGGGGATGCAGGTGCCGGATCGAGTCGATCCAGCCCTGATTCAGCAGGCGCCGGTAGCACTCGCGGCTCTCCGGCTGCAGCAGCGCATCGCGCAGCCACGAGCGCGGGTTGTAGATGTCGAAGTCGGTTGGCACGACGTTGTAGTCGCCCGCCATGACGACCGGATGGCCCGCCTCGCAGAGCGCCTGCGCGTGCGTGATCAGGCGCTCGAACCAGGCGAGCTTGTAGTCGAACTTCGGGCCGGGCTGCGGATTGCCGTTCGGCAGGTAGAGGCAGGCGATGATGACGCCGCTGACCGCCGCCTCGAGATAGCGGCTGTGGTCGTCCAGCGGATCCCCCGGCAGGTCGCGCCGGATTTCCACGGGCCGCGCGCCGCGCGCGAGGATGGCGACGCCATTCCACGAGCGCTGGCCTTTCCACAGCGCCTCGTAGCCGGCCGCGCGCAATTCGTCGCGCGGGAACACGCCGTCCAGCGCCTTCAACTCCTGCAGGCAGGCCACGTCGGGTTCCTCGCGATGCAGCCACTCCAGCAGGTTCGGCAGGCGGGACTTGATGCCGTTCACGTTGAACGTTGCGATCTTCATGGCGCCGTCCTACAGGCACCGCGGAGAACGAGGCGCATAGTTGTCCGGAGTTGCACCGACCCTGCGTGAAAGCCTGCCATGCCCATTCGATTTCCCACCGAAGCCGCCAACGCCGATCGCATGACACCGGATCCGCAACCCGCGACACCGCCACCAGCCCCGCGCCCCGAAGGCAAGCCGGAACAGGACAAGGCCACGGCGGGAAAACCGGGAAAGGACATCAACGCGGCGGGCTTCATCAAGGACAAGGACTGCGACCCAGCTTAGGCGGGCGTCGCCGGCGCGCCTGTCGGACGACGCCGCGTGAACCTGGTGGGCTCGCCGCAGTCCAAGGTCGATGACGCGTGCCCCCCATGCCCTTGTGCTTGCCATGCTCACCCTGGCGGGCGCGCGAGGTCACGCCCAGGAAGCCGACCCGATGAACTCACCCGAGTGCCGGACGGCACGCGCAGCGCTCGAGGCGCTGCTGAACGATCCCGGCCTGGCGCGCACGCAACGGGACCGCCAGCTGGTGCCGGCCCGTGAACGGGCGGCCATCGCTTGCCTCGGCCGCGGCAGAGGCGGGCGTGAACGCGCGGGGGCGCCCGATCCGGTGCAGGCCATGCCGGCGCCGGTGGCCACCCCCACCCCAGCCCTGGCGCCACCGCTCACCGCGGCGGCGCCCGCACCGCCCGCGCCCATACCGCGACCGACGGTCATCACCAGTTGCGACCCGGCAGGCTGCTGGGACAGTGCCGGCCGCAGGCTGAACGGCACGGGGCCCGTGCTCATCGGCCCCGCCGGCGCATGCACCGTGCAGGGCGCGTTGGCCCACTGCCCCTGAGGACGCGGCCGGCAACACATCAGGTAACCAGCCGACATGGAACGCCTACACGGGCGACACCCGCGTGATACACGCCGGGCGCCGAATGAGGGCATGCGGGCGCTGTTTCCCGCTCCAAAGGAGATCCTCATGAGAAAGCTCATTGCACCGCTGGCGCTGGCCGGTGTGGCCCTGGCCCTGTCGGGCTGCGTGGCCTATGGCGGCGCACCGTACGGCGCCGTTGGCGTGTATGGCGCCTCGCCGTACTACGGCAGCAGCCCTTACTACGGCAGCAGCGTGTATGTCGAAGGGCGCTCGGGCCGGTACTACGGCAACCGTGACCGCGATGGCGATGGCGTAGCCAACCGGTATGACCGCGACCGGGATGGCGACGGCGTTTCCAATCGTCACGATTCGTATCCAAACGACCCGCGCCGCCGCTAGGCGTCCCTCCCCAGTAGCGCTTGCCTGCGCGAGGGCGGCGCTGCTGCGGGTTTAAGATGCCGGATGTTCAAAAAATCCCTCCTCATCCTCGCGCTGGCCACCCTGGCCACCACCGGCGCGCAAGCCCAATCGACACCCGCCAAGAAGGAACTCGTCGCCCGCATCATCAAGCTGCAGCAGCCGGGCATCGAAGCCATGGCTTTGCGCCTCGTCGAGCAACCCGCCGTTGAATTGATGGGCAATGCCGCCAACGCCCTGCCCGCGCGCATCGCGCAGGACAAGCAGGAAGCCGTTGCCAAGGAAATCCAGGCCGACATCCGCAAGTACATGGAAGAGACAGTGCCGCTGGTGCAGCGCCGCGCCGTCAGCCTCGCGCCGACCACCATCGGCGCATTGCTCGAAGAGAAGTTCACCGAGGACGAGCTCAAGCAGATCGTCGGGATCATCGAATCGCCGGTCTACGGCAAATTCCAGCGCATGGGCGACGAGATGCAGAAGGCGCTGGTCGAGAAGCTCGTGCCGGACACCCGGGCGACGGTGGAGCCCAAGGTGCGCGCGCTCGAACAGAAGGTCGCCGGCCGGCTGGGCGTCACCGCGCCGGCCCAGGGCGGCAGCGCGGCCCGCCCGGCCGCCCGGCCCGCGAGCAAGTAAGGTCCTCGACCCGACAGGCCCCTAGCGGGCCTGTCGCAGGAAGCGCCTCACGTTGTCGGCGTCGGGGCCGACCGATTCCACCGCGTGCCGCAACTCGTGCTCGCTGCAATGCAGCCAGCGCATCCAGTTGCGCCGCTCCCATTCATGTTCCAGGCTGACCGTCAGGTCGTCATTACCGTGCTTGCCTTTGTCTTCGGACATGGGGTGCTCCTTGTACCGTCTTCAGGCTAAGGCGGACGCCAGGGGCAGGACGCAGGTAAAAACAGTTGTTTCGCGTGCGCAAAGCGCAGCCGCGCCGGGTCGAAAAACCCCGGTGCGACGTAGGACGGAATGCGCCGTGCGGGCCGGGTCAGGCGGCGTTGGCCAGGCCCACGCGCGTGCCGAATTCGAAGCAGGCCGCCTCGAAGCTGCGGATCTCGAACAGGGCCTCTTTCAGGCTCATCTCGCCCGCGTCCATCAGCTTGCCGGCCAGGTGCTCGGTCAGGGGCTTCAGGCGCGCCAGCAGCGCGCGCGTTTCGCCATAGAGGCGCTCGCTTTGCGCTTCCATGATGCCGCGCGTCTCGTCGTCGAGGTTGCGGCTCGCGCCATGGCCGTCGTTGGACAGCGCGCCGAAATTCAGGCGCGTCTTGCGGTACATGCCCATTTCGGCGACCGCGTGGTGCAGCAGCTTGGTCACGCGCGTGATGTCGTTGTGCGCGCCGTTGGTCGTGCCTTCCTCGCCGAAGAAAAGTTCCTCGTTGGCCATGCCGCCCAGCAGGACGCGCACGTCGTGCTCGATGTCGCCTTTGGTCTTGAGCAGGTTGGCACCCTGCTTGTGGAACACGAAACCGAGCGCGTTGTTGCGCGGGTTGGCCTTGAGCGAGATCTTGATGGTTTTCATCTCGGACTGGATGCGCTCCCAGTCGCCGCCGGCCTGCTTGCGCTCGCGCTCGAAGTCCACCAGGAAGTGGCCCCATTCATGGATCGCAATGATCCGGCGGTCCCGCTCTCGTTCCTTGGTGGTGTTGGTGTTGACGTTGCCCACCAGCACCCGCTCGGCGGCCTGCATCAGCGTTTCCGCACCGATCATGCCGCCGGCCTGCACCGCGGTGATGCCGGCCTGGTTCACGATCGTCTCCAGGTCCGCCGGGCTGCGGCCTTCGGTCACTTCGACCAGGTGGCGCAGGTCCATGTCCGGCAGCACCTTCTCGGCGCGCTGCGCGAGGTAGTGGCCGATGATGGCCAGGCGCTCTTCCTTGTTGGGCATGCGGAAGTCCACCTTCATCTGGAAGCGGCGCAGCATCGCCTCGTCCATCTGCATGGTTTCGCTGTTGAAGTTGCTGGCCACGATCCAGATGATTTCGGCTTCGCTCTTGCTGCGCACGCCGTCCAGCACGGCCAGCAAGGTGTTCTGCGTGTCGTCGTCGAACTTGCGGTGGCCGCCGCGCTTCATGAACAGGTCCTGCGCTTCGTCCAGGAACACGATGCAGCGCTTGCGGCGCTTGGCCATCGCGACGATGCGTGCGAGCGTGTTGGAGCCGCCCGCCACATAGCCCGTCTCGAGGTTCGCGGCCGAGTGGAACAGGATCGGCAGGTTCAGCTCTTTCGCGAGGTAGCTCGCGAGCTTGGTCTTGCCGGTGCCGGCCGGGCCGCTGAACATCACGTTGAACGGCTTGTTGATGCCGTACTCGGCATATTCCGTGCGGCGCAGGTACTGGTCCTTGATCTGGGCCACTTCGGCCTTGATGTCGTCCATGCCGACGAGGTCATGGATGGAGCCATTCACCTGCGAGGGCTCGAGGAACTTGAGCGACTTGAACTGCCCCTTCAACTGGAAGAACAGGAAGCCGAGCAGGCCCACCGTGAGCGCCGCGGACAGCAGGCCGCTGACGCCGGCCTTCCAGCCATCTTTTTCCGACTGCGGGCGGGCGCCGGCAAAGCGTTGGTCGAGCCTCTCCAGCATTTCGGCGCTGGCCGTGTCCAGGTCGCCGCGGGGCACAAAGCTGAGCTTGCCGCCCCAGGACGCCGTCACGGCCTTGTCGGCGAAGATCTTGGTTTCCATGTCGCTGGGGTAATAGGCAAATTGCTTGCCGCGCGACTCCACGAGGATGAAGCGTTCGGACACGTTCCACATCAGCGGCTTGTAGATGACCGTGATGCGATCCACCGGGTTGCCTTCAAGGAAGCTCAGGACGGAGCCGGTGCCGAACACGACGGGCAGGCGGCCGTCGAAAGTCCACTTGCCTTCGCCGGCCTGCTCGGCCGTGGTCATTGTCTTGACCTGCTCGGCCACCACAGCCTGCTGGCGCAGGAGCGTCACGGAGTAGATGGCGGTGGCCGGAATCAGGATGGCCATCAAGATGACCATGAGGCGGATGGAGAGCGACTGGATTGCGAACCAGTCCTGCAGCCGGGCAACCGATTTCTGCAAGGTCTGGCGCATGCTGCGCGGCTCGGCCGGCGCGGGCGCGATCGCCGGTTCAGGGGTTGTCTGTGGGCTTGCCGATAAGTCCGACATGATCCTTCTTTCGTGTCA
>DATHWV010000337.1:0-2743 GCA_035460205.1 Ramlibacter sp. | reverse complement strand
TGGATGCCGCGCATGATCGCGTCGGCCAGTTGTTCCTGGTACTCGTCGCTGCGCAGGCGCTGTTCTTCTTCCGGGTTGCTGATGAACGCGGTCTCCACCAGCACGCTGGGGATGTCGGGCGCCTTGAGCACCGCGAAGCCGGCCTGTTCGACCTGGCCCTTGTGCAGGCGGCCGACGCTGCCGATTTCACCGAGCACCGCACCGGCCAGCGAAAGGCTGTCCTTGATCTGCGCCGTGGTGCTCATGTCCAGCATCGCATGGGCCACATGCTGGTCCTGCGACTTGACGTTGAGCCCGCCGACCAGGTCGGCCTTGTTTTCCTTGTCCGCCATCCAGCGCGCCGCGGAGCTGGAGGCGCCGCCCTGGCTCAGCGCGAAGACGCTGGCGCCGCGGGCGGTAGGCGTGAGGAATGCGTCGGCATGGATGCTGACGAACAGGTCGGCCTGCACGCGGCGGGCCTTTTGCACCCGCTGGTGCAAGGGGACGAAGAAGTCGGCATCGCGCGTCAGGTAGGCGCGCATCGGGTTCCCATTGACGACGGCCTGGTTGATCCGCTCGCGCAGCCGGTGGGCGATGCGAAGCACCACGTCCTTCTCGCGCGTGCCTGAGGGGCCTACCGCGCCAGGGTCTTCGCCGCCGTGGCCGGGGTCCAGCGCGATGATGATCAACCGGTCGGTCTTTTGCGGCGGTGGCAGCAACTCGCTGGCGGTGGGTGGTGCACCCGGGGCGCGGGGCCGCTGCAATTGTTGCGAAATGAGCTCACCCAGCGGGTCGGTCGCCGGGGTGGGCGGCGCCAGCGGGCGGTCCTTCATGCGCTCGGCGATCAGGGCTTCCAGCGGGTCCTCGGTCTTGACCGGGTAAAGATCGAACACCATGCGGTGCTGGTAGGCAGCGACCGGGGGCAAGGTGAACACCTGCGGCACTGCGGTTTGTTTCAGGTCCAGCACCAGCCGGACCACGCCGGGCGATTGCTGGCCCACCCGCACGCCGGAAATGAACGGGTCGTCCGGGCGCACCTTGGCGACCAGCTCGCGCAGTTCCGGGCTCAGGTCCAGGCCCTCGATGTCCACCGCCAGGCGCGGCGGGTTGACCACCACGGTCTGCTTCGACGTGAGCTGCGCGTCCGATTCGATGGTGACGCGCGTGTATTCCGGCGCGGGCCAGACCCGCACCGCGACGATGGTTGCGCCGCGCGCGATCTGCTGGGCGCCCAGCAGCAACACCAGGCTGCCGCCTCGCAGGACGTCGCGCCGGTTCATCCCTTTCATTGCAACAATTCCTGGCCGAGCGGCGTCTGCGCGAGCAGCGTCACGTTGCGGGCTTCGTCGGCCTGGGTTTCGATGCGGATCACCAGGTCGGCGCGGGGCAGCAGGGCGGCGGCCTTCTCGGGCCATTCGGCCAGCTTCAGGCCCGGGCCGGCGAAGATGTCGCGAAACCCCGCGTCTTCCCACTCCGCCGGATCGTTGAAGCGGAAAAAGTCGAAGTGCCAGACGGCCAGGCCCGGCGCTTCATGCGGCTCCACCACCGCGTAGGTGGGGCTCTTGACCCGGCCTTGGACGCCCAGCGCGCGCAGCAGGTGGCGCACCAGCGTGGTCTTGCCGGCGCCCAGGTCGCCATGCAGTTCGATGAAGGCCTGGGCGATGACCGGGTGTGAGGCGAGGCGAGCGGCGAAGGCGCGCGTGTCGTCCTCGCTGCGCCACACCACGGATTTGACGGCGGTTTCTACAATCGGCAGGTGACGTTCAACAGCGCTCAGATCGACAGCTCTCTTCTGGTGGGGCAAATCCGGGAATGGGCCCTCGAATTGGGATTTTCCCAAATCGGGGTGGCCGGCGTCGATCTTTCTTCCGCCGAGGCCGGTTTGATGGCCTGGTTGTCCAACGGATTTCACGGCGAAATGGCCTACATGCAAACCCATGGCCTGAAGAGAGCCCGCCCGGCCGAATTGGTTCCGGGCACGGCCAGTGTCATCACCGTGCGCATGGACTATCTCCCGGCTGCCACGCCCGAGGGCTGGCAGGCCGTCGAATTCGCGCGGCTGCAGCGCCCGGGCGAAGGCATCGTTTCGCTCTACGCCCGCGGCCGCGACTATCACAAGGTGCTGCGCTCGCGCCTGCAAAAGCTGACCGACCGGATTGCGGCCCATGTGGGACCCTTTGGCCACCGCGTGTTCACCGATTCGGCGCCGGTGCTGGAAGCCGAACTGGCGGCCCGCAGCGGGCAGGGCTGGCGCGGCAAGCACACTTTGGTGCTGCATCGCGAGGCCGGCTCCATGTTCTTCCTGGGCGAGATCTTCGTGGACATGCGTTTGCCCGCCACCGAGCCGGCCAGCGACCATTGCGGCAGCTGCAGCGCCTGCATCGATGTCTGCCCCACCCAGGCCATCGTGGCGCCGTACCGGCTGGACGCCCGTCGCTGCATCTCCTACCTCACCATCGAGCACCACGGGGCGATCCCAGAGGACCTGCGGCCGCTGATCGGCAATCGCATCTATGGCTGTGACGACTGCCAGCTCATCTGCCCGTGGAACAAGTTCGCCCAGCGCAATGCCTTGCCGGACTTCGATGAGCGCAGTGGCCTGACCGGCCGGCAGCTGGCGCAACTGTTCGCGTGGACGGACGAGGAGTTCCTGGCCCACACCGAAGGCAGCCCGATCCGCCGCATCGGGCACGAGCGCTGGCTGCGCAACGTGGCCGTCGCCATGGGCAATGCGCTGCGCGTCCAGGATGACGCGGCGCTCAGG
>DATHWV010000336.1:0-2454 GCA_035460205.1 Ramlibacter sp. | reverse complement strand
CGCAACGGCGAGAACTACACCTCCGGCGTGGCCACCGCCGACAAGGGCCACCTGCACCTGGAAGCCCGGGTCAACTATGAATCGATCGGCGCCCGTTCCGCGTTCATCGGCTGGAATTTTTCCGGCGGGGAAGAAGTCACCTGGACGCTGACACCCCTGATCGGTGGCGCCTGGGGCAGCACCAAGGCGGTCATCCCGGGCTTCGAAGCCAGCCTGGCGTGGAAGCGCCTGGACTTCTACATCGAGGCGGAATACGTCCACGACAAGAACGCGAAGGACAGCAGCTACACCTATGCGTGGAGCGAAGTGGGCTTCAGTCCGGTCGAGTGGTTCCGCCTCGGGGTGGTGGCCCAGCGCACGCGCGCCTACGGCGGCAGCCGCGACATCCAGCGCGGGCCCTTCGCGCAGGTGACCTGGAACAAGCTCACGCTCGGCGCATTCTGGTTCAACCCGGGTTCCAGCGAGCAGGTGTTCGTCGGCTCGATCGGCGTCAGTTTCTGAAGGCTCAGGCCAGCGCCAGCCGGCAGTGGCGCACCGAAGCGTCGCCGGCGATGTACTTCACGCTGAAACCCAGGCGGCGGGCCAGCTTCAGCATTGGCTGGTTCTCGGCCAGCACGTAACCATCCATTTCCTTCAGGCCGCGCCGGCGCGCTTCATCGATCAGCGCCGTCATCAGCGCGGTAGCGAGCCCCACGCCGCCGTATTCGGCGGCAACGCTGGTCGCGAACTCGCAATGGGTCCGGTCGTCCGAAAAGATGGCGACCACACTGCCGACGATGTCAATGCCGTCGCCCGCCGGCACCGTGGCCACCAGCCCGATACCTTCGTCGGGAAACGAGGCCAGCGCCGCCCGCACGCGTTCCACATTGGGGTCGCGCACCACATGCATCATGCGCATGTAGCGGGCATGCGCGCCCATCCGCCCGAAGGCCTGCAGGTACTCGGCCTCGTCGCCGATGCCGGCGTCCCGCAGGTGCACGGAGCGCCCGTCGCGCAAGGTGATGTTGAGGCTCGTCATGGCCGGATTCTTGCAACAGTTGACTTGCCTCAATTGAGAAACTGACCCGCCGCCTAATCTATTGGACCAAGGTCCCACCAAAGCCTTCTGGTCTTTGTCACGGACAGGTCGAACAATGGCAATTCAACCGTGGAGGTTCCATGAAACCCAATGAGCGCGTGGCGCGCAGCCAGGAAATTGGCGGCAAGGTCGCCGCCGTCTTCAACAAGCGCATGCAGGTGGCGAACGACAAGTTCCGCCAGCGCCTGGAAAAGGTGTTTGCGGGGGGCGCCGCACCGGTGGGAACAGCGGCCGCGGTCGACCCCATGGGCTGGTGGCAGTACGCGGTCGATGCCACCCAGCGCTCCATCCTCTTCTGGGACACCTTGCACCAGCGCGGCAACAACTTCATGGCCAACACGGCCGCCGGCCTCAAGCCCGTGCTGCATTTCGAGTACGACACCGTGCTTGACGCCCGCACCTTCGACAAGCCGGTCAATTACGCGCTGCTGCGCATCAAGCCACCGGCCGGCGTCAAGATCGATCCGCTGCGCCGCCCCTACATCATCATCGACCCGCGTGCGGGCCACGGGCCCGGCATTGGTGGCTTCAAGGACGACTCGCAGGTCGGCGTGGCCCTGCGCGAGGGCCATCCGGTCTACTTCGTCATCTTCTTTCGCGACCCCGAACCGGGCCAGACCTTGCTGGACGTTTGCGAGGCGGAAAAGCGCTTCGTCAGGAAGGTGCGCGAGCTGCACCCGAAAAGCGCCAAGCCGGCCCTCATCGGCAATTGCCAGGGTGGCTGGGCCGCCATGATGCTCGCCGCGTCGGGTCCTGAGGACACCGGCCCCATCGTCATCAACGGCGCGCCCATGTCGTACTGGGGCGGCGCCCTCTCCGAAGGCGACGGCGATAACCCGATGCGCTACGCCGGCGGCATGCTGGGCGGCAGCTGGCTGGCGTCCATGACGGCCGACATGGGCAACGGCAAGTTCGACGGCGCCCACCTGGTGCAGAACTTCGAGAACCTGAACCCGGCCAACAGCCTCTGGGACAAGTACTACCACCTGTTCAACAAGGCGGACACCGAGCCGCCCCGCTTCCTGGAGTTCGAGCGCTGGTGGGGCGGCTATTACCTGATGAACACCGAGGAGATCGAGTGGATCGTCAACAACCTCTTCGTCGGCAACAAGCTCTGGAAAGGTGAAGTCAAGGGCGCCGGCGGCGAAGCCTTCGACCTGCGCAACATCAAGTCGCCCATCGTGCTGTTCGCCTCCATGGGCGACAACATCACGCCGCCGCAGCAGGCGTTCAACTGGGTGGCCGACGTGTACACGAGCACCGCCGACATCAAGGCCCGCGGCCAGGTGATCGTCGGCTTGCTGCATGAGGACATCGGCCACCTGGGCATCTTCGTTTCCGGCAAGGTCGCGAAGAAAGAGCATGCGCAGATCGTC
>DATHWV010000335.1:0-19987 GCA_035460205.1 Ramlibacter sp. | reverse complement strand
TCGGAAATGCGGTCGACCGGGTTGAGCACCGGCTCGCGGGGTGTCTCCCCTTGCATGTTCTTTTCGCTCATGGGTAGCCCGATCCTGTTTTGCAATGGCAAATGCTAGTTGCCCACTGCCGCGCTGCCCATGTGCCTAAGGTCCAATACGACCCCGGCGATGGAGCCGGGCCGGCCCCGGTCAGCTCCCGGGTTTGGGCAGGACCTGGCCGGGCGAGTCGCTGGGCAGGCTGCCCAGGGGGATCTGGGGAAGGCGGTGCGCGATGCCCTTGTGGCAGTCGATGCAGGTTTTTTCCTTGCTCGCCAGGTAAGTGGTGTGCATGTTCTGCGCTCGAACGCTTTGCCGGGTGAAGTCCATCGAATCGTAGTTGTGGCAGTTGCGGCACTCCAGCGAGTCGTTCGCCTTGAAGCGCGCCCATTCGTGCTGGGCCAGCTCCAGCCGCTTGTCCAGGAACTTCTCCCGGGTGGAAATGGTGCCGAAGATCTTGCCCCACACTTCCTTGGAGGCCTGCATCTTGCGGGCAATCTTGTCGGTCCAGTCGTGCGGCACGTGGCAGTTGGAGCACATCGCACGCACCCCGGAGCGGTTCGTGTAGTGGATGGTGCTCTTGAGTTCGACCAGGACGTTTTCGCGCATCTCGTGGCAACCGGTGCAGAACGCTTCCGTGTTGGTCATCTCCATGGCGGTATTGAAGGCGCCCCAGAACACGAGGCCGCCGATGAAGCCGCCGATGGTGAGGAAGCCCAGGCTGAAGTGGACGCTGGGGCGGCGGATGGTGGCCCAGTAGCGTTGGAGGAGCTCGCGCATGGTGTGTGGGTCCCGCTTCTACTTCTTGCCGGCTTGCGGCGCACTCTCGAACGTGTTGCCGACGATGGGCGGCACCGGGTCCTGGGCGACGTGGCACTGCATGCAGAAGTAGCGTCGCGTTGAAATCTGCGGCAGCACCTTGCCCGTGCGGTCGATGTAATGGGTGGAGCTGACCGGGATGGCCTGCGAGACGCTGGTCTTGTCCCGCGCATGGCAGTCCAGGCACTTGTTGAAGTTCTTGTCGACCTGGTAGCCGTCGACGCGGTGCGGGATCGTGGGCGGCTGCTTGTCGTAGTTGCGCGGCCGGCGCACGTCGTCGTTCACCGCGTTGCCCAGCAGCGGCGGGCGGGTGGTCTCGGTGACCGCCACCGGGCCGCGCGCCGCGTCCACCAGCTTCGGCGGTGTTTGCGGCGCTTGCGCCCAGGCCAGGGCGGCCAGCAGGCCGAGCAGGGGAAGCAGTTTGCGAAGTTGCCTCATGGTCAGACCTTCGCGACCTTCGTGACCTTCACGGCGCACTTCTTGAAGTCCGTCTGGAAGGAGATCGGGTCGGTGGCATCCATGGTGACCTTGTTGATCAGCTGGCTGGCATCGAACCACGGCACGAACACCAGGCCGCGCGGTGGCTTGTTGCGCCCGCGGGTTTCCACGCGGGTGCGCATGCTGCCGCGCCGAGAGCTGATTTCGACCTCGACACCGCGGCGAACGCCCAGCGCCTTCGCGTCATCGGGATGCATGTAGCAGACCGCGTGCGGCATGGCCTTGTGCAGCTCGGGCACGCGGCGGGTCATGGACCCTGAATGCCAGTGCTCCAGCACGCGCCCGGTCGAGAGCCAGAAGGGGAAGTCCTTGTCGGGCATTTCCGGCGGTGGCTCATAGGGCAGCGCGAAAATCAGTGCCTTGCCATCGGGATAGCCATAGAACTGGTACCCGGCACCGGCCTTCACGTAGGGGTCTGTGCCTTCGCGGTAACGCCAGAGCGTTTCCTTGCCGTTGACCACCGGCCAGCGCAGGCCGGTGTTCTGGTGGTAGGTGTCGAAGGGCGCAAGGTCGTGCCCGTGGCCGCGGCCGAAGCTCGCGTATTCCTCGAACAGGCCCTTTTGCGGATAGAAGCCGAAGGCCTTGGCCTCCGCGTTCTCGTAGCCGGCTTCCACCTGCGATGCGGGGAAGCGGTCCACCTGGCCGTTGCGGAACAGCACCTCGTACAAGGTCTTGCCCTTGTACTCCGGCTTCTTCGCGATCAGCTCAGGAGGCCAGACCTCCTCGACCTTGAAGCGCTTGGAGAACTCCATCAGCTGCCACAGGTCCGAGCGTGCCTCGCCGGGCGCGCTCACCAACTGGTGCCAGAAGTGCGTGCGGCGCTCGGCATTGCCGTAGGCGCCTTCCTTCTCGACCCACATGGCCGCCGGCAGGATGAGGTCGGCGCTCAGCGCCGTGACGGTGGGATAGACGTCCGACACCACGATGAAGTTGTCCGGGTTGCGGTAGCCCGGGTAGCCTTCCTGCACCAGGTTGGCGGCGGCCTGCATGTTGTTGTTGACCATCACCCAATACGCATTGAGCTTGCCGTCCTTGAGCATGCGGTTCTGCAGCACAGCGTGGTAGCCCGGCACATCCGGGATGGTGCCGGCGGGCAGCTTCCACGTCTCTTCGGTGTGGGCGCGGTGCTTGGGATTGGTCACCACCATGTCGGCCGGCAAGCGGTGTGCGAAGGTGCCGACTTCACGGGCGGTTCCGCAGGCCGAGGGTTGCCCCGTCAGCGAGAACGGGCTGTTGCCGGGCGTCGAGATCTTGCCGGTGAGCAGGTGGATGTTGTAGACCATGTTGTTGCACCAGACACCGCGGGTGTGCTGGTTGAAACCCATGGTCCAGAACGACATGACTTTGGTCTTGGGGTCGGCATACAGCTCGGCCAGGGCTTCCAGCCGGTTCTTGGGCACGCCGCTGATCTTCGCCGTGTATTCCAGGTCGTAGGTGGAGACGAACTTCGCGAACTCGTCGAAGCTCATCGGCTTGGACCCGCCCGCCGCGGCGCCCGCGTTCTTCGCCGCCTTCTGCAGGGGATGTTCCGGTCGCAGGCCATAGCCGATGTCGGTATTGCCCAGGCGGAACGAGGTGTGCTTGTCGACGAAATCGCGGTTCACGCGGTTTGTCTTGATGATGTAGTGCGCGATGTAGTTGAGGATCGCCAGGTCGGACTGCGGCGTGAACGTGAGTTCGATGTCCGCAAGCTCGTAGGAGCGGTGCTCGAAAGTGGAGAGCACTGCCACCTTGACATGGGGTGCGCTCAGCCGCCGGTCGGTCACGCGGGTCCACAGGACCGGGTGCATCTCGGCCATGTTGGAGCCCCAGAGCACGAAGGCGTCGGCGGCCTCGATGTCGTCGTAGCAGCCCATGGGCTCGTCCATGCCGAAGGTGCGCATGAAACCCACCGCGGCCGAAGCCATGCAATGCCGCGCGTTCGGGTCCAGGTTGTTGGAGCGGAAACCACCCTTGAGCAGCTTGAGGGCGGCATAACCTTCCCAAATCGTCCACTGCCCGGAGCCGAACATGCCCACGGCGGTCGGGCCCTTTTCCTTGAGCACTCGCTTGAACTGTGCGGCCATGACATCGAAGGCCTGGTCCCAGGACACCCGCGTGAACTCGCCGTCCTTGGCGTACTGGCCGTTTTTCATGCGCAGCAACGGCGTGAGCAGCCGGTCCTCGCCGTACATGATCTTGGACAGGAAGTAGCCCTTGACACAATTGAGGCCGCGATTGACCTCGGCCTCGGGGTCGCCGTGCGTCGCGACGACCCGGTTGTCCTTGACGGCCACCTTCACACCGCAGCCTGTGCCGCAGAACCGGCAGGGCGCCTTGGACCATTTGACGCCGGGCATGGCATCGGGATCGCCCTGGGTGGCGCCCGGCAACGGAATACCGGCCACGGCGCCGGCAGTGGCCGCTGCCGTCTGCCGGATGAAGGCCCGCCGGTCAATGGGCATCGGGAATCTCCTGGTTCATTGCTTCCACCGTGTCGGCGTATTGGTAGACCAGTGCCGCGGACAGCACGCCGTCGGCGCGCTGGATCCGGGTCACCATGGCCAGCATGTCGTCGGCGCTGGCGGCATCGAGCGTGACGACCAGCTTGCCGTTGGGGGAGCTGCCGTGCACCTGCGCACCGGGCATGGCGGTGATGAAATCTTCGATGGTTTGCAGGCGTGAGGGCGCGGTGTGGACGACCAGGCTGCTGATGTGGACCTCTTCCGTCATGGTGTTGCGGTTCAGCTGCCGGGTGGGCCGGCGAAGAGCTGGTAGATCCAGACCAGGAAGCCGTAGCCGATGACGATGATGCCGGCCAGCGCGGGCGCCATGACAAACGAAAGGAACAGGAAGCTGCGCCACTCCTGCTTCCTGGTGATGCCGTTGTCCGGTGTGTCCACAAGTGTCCCCTGGATGCGTCGCAGCTCTGGGCCGCGTTATGCGCGCGATGCTAGGCTCATACAAAGTAGGTGTCAATCAACGAACGGAACGCCACTTGCGTTTCGTCAATCGCATCAGAATCAATTGTGAGCAGCCGCAATCCACCTTCCGCGACCGCACCGGCAGACCCGGCCAATGCGTGGCTTGAAGCGCGCGGCTGGCGTGCGTTCAGCTTCCAGCGCGAAGTCTGGGACGCGATCGCCGGCGGGCGCAGCGGCATGCTGCACGCCACTACCGGTTCGGGCAAGACCTACGCCGTCTGGCTGGGCATGCTGGGCCAACTGTTGAAACGTTACCCACCCGAAGACGGCAAAGGCGCCCAACCCTTGCGGGCGATCTGGCTCACGCCCATGCGCGCGCTCGCCTCGGACACGACCAAGGCCATCGCCGAGCCGCTGCGCGACCTGGCGCCCCAGTGGACCATCGGCCAGCGCACCGGTGACACGCCCAGCGCGGAACGCGCGCGGCAGGACCGGCGCTTCCCGACGGTGCTGGTCACCACGCCTGAGTCGCTGAGCCTGATGCTCACCCGCGAACATGCGCGCGAGGAGCTGCAAGGCGTCGAGTACGTGGTGGTGGACGAGTGGCACGAGCTGATCGGCAGCAAGCGCGGCGTGCAGGCGCAGCTGGCGCTCGCCCGCCTGCGCCGGTTCAATCCCGCGCTGGTGACCTGGGGGCTGAGCGCCACGCTCGGCAACCTCGAGGAAGCGATGCAGGTGCTGTGCGGCCCGGCCGCGCAGCCCGCCCCGCAACTCGTGCGTGGCAAGGTCGACAAGACACTGGTCATCGACACCCTGATCCCGCCCGATCCCGGCAAGTACTCGTGGGCCGGCCATCTCGGCGCGCGGATGCAGCAGCCGGTGGTGGACGAGATCGCGAAGTCGGGCACGACACTCGTGTTCACCAACGTTCGCTCGCAGGCGGAGATCTGGTACCAACTGCTGCTCGAGGCGCGGCCGGAATGGGCCGGCGAAATCGCACTGCACCACGGTTCGATGGACAAGGCGACCCGCGAATGGGTGGAGCAGGGGCTCAAGGCGGGCAGCTTGCGCGCCGTGGTCGCCACTTCGTCACTGGACCTGGGCGTGGACTTCCTGCCGGTCGAGCGCGTGTTGCAGATCGGTTCGGCCAAGGGCGTCGCACGCATGATGCAGCGTGCCGGCCGCAGCGGCCACGCGCCGGGGCGCCCCAGCCGCCTGACGCTGGTGCCGACCAACACGATGGAAATCATCGAAGCCGCCGCCGCACGCCGGGCCGCGCAAGCGGGTCGCGTCGAGGAGCGTGAGGCGCCCGACAAGCCGCTGGACGTATTGGTACAGCACCTGGTCACCATAGCGCTGGGTGGTGGCTTTCGCGAGGATGAGCTGTTCGAGGAAGTACGCGGTGCCTGGTCGTTCCGCGCACTCACGCGGAGGCAGTTCGACTGGGCGCTGGCGTTCTGCTCGCGCGGTGGCGAGAGCCTGACGGCCTACCCGGAATACCACCGCATTGCGAAGGACGACGAAGGCGCGTGGCGGGTGCCCGATCGCGGCATCGCCAAGCGCCACCGGCTGGGCATCGGCACGATCGTCAGTGATGCGGCCATGCAGGTGAAGTACATGAGCGGCGCCAACATCGGGACCATCGAGGAAGGGTTCATCGCGCGCTTGCGCAAGGGCGACTGCTTTTTCTTCGCCGGCCGCCTGCTCGAGTTCATCCGCGTGCAGGACATGGCGGCCTATGTGAAGAAGGCGACGCGCAACAAGGGCACCGTGCCTACCTGGCAAGGCAGCAAGATGGCCTTGTCGGCCGAACTGGGCGACGCGGTGCTGGAGATGATGCAAAGGGCGGCGCAAGGCGACTTCTTCGAGCCCGAGCTGGAGGCCGCGCGGCCCATGCTGCTGACGCAGGCGCGCCTCTCGCGCATCCCCACGCCCGACGGCGTGCTGGTGGAATCGTTCCGCTCGCGCGAAGGTTTCCATGTGTATGTCTACCCCTTCGCCGGCCGGCATGTGCACCTGGGCCTGGCCAGCCTGCTGGCGTGGCGGCTGGCGCGCGACCGGCCCAATACCTTCAGCATGTCGGTCAACGACTATGGCTTCGAGTTGCTGGGCGCCACCGAATTCGACCTCAAACCGGTGGTGGACAAGCGGGTGTTTTCCACCGACGACCTGCTGGGCGACGTGCTGGCGTCATTGAATTCCACCGAGCTGGCGCAAAGGCGTTTTCGCGAAATTGCGCGTGTGGCCGGGCTCGTCTTCTCCGGTTACCCCGGCCAGCCCAAGAGCGCCAAGCAGCTGCAGGCCTCGAGCGGCCTCTTCTTCGAGGTGTTCCGCAAGTACGACGCTGGCAACCTGCTGCTGGGACAGGCCGAGCGCGAAGTCTTGAGCCAGGAGCTGGAGATCTCCCGGCTGCGCGCGACGCTCACGCGCATGCGGCGCAAGAAGGTGGTGTTCGCCGAACTGCGCCATCCGAGTCCCATGAGCCTGCCGCTGATGGTGGAGCGTTTTCGCGAGCAACTCACGACCGAGCAGCTGTCCACGCGCCTGGATCGCATCCTGCTCGAAATGGAGCAGGACTCCGGCGGCTAGGCGCGCGCTCCACGGTTCCCGGACGCCGCGACAAGATTCGCAGAGTTCCGGAGAAGGGCCAAAGCAGCAATCCCGAAAAGAATCGTCGTGACGGAATCGCCGTTGACACCCCTAAAGGATTTGCAAGCATGGACTTCTCTTCACCTACCTCTTCGACCACCGCGACATACGCGAAGGTCATCGCCAACACCCAGCGCGTGCGCTGGGACATCGATCATGACGTGATCCGCAGCCGTCACTTCGATCTCGACAAGCAATTCCTGCCCGCCGGCCTCACGCTGGTGGACGAACTCCCGTTCCTGAGCGGGGACGACCGGCTTGCGTTCAGCCAGGTCCAGGGCCGCACCTATGCCTATCTCTTCGGCCTCATCGAGCGCTACATCGCCGCCAAGGTGCTGCAGGTCAGTGGCGACCACACGCTGGGCGACCAGGTCGCTTTCCAGGCGCTGGTCCGGATGACGGACGAGGAACTGAAGCACCAGGAGCTGTTCCGGCGACTGGAGGGGATGATGGAAATCGCCATGCCGGCCGGCTATGTGCGCACGGCGGATGCCAACCAGGTCGCGGCGGTGGTGCTGTCCAAGCGCAGCTGGGCTGTTCTGGCGCTCACGCTCGACATCGAACTCTTCACCCTCGCGCATTACCGCGCGAGCATCGAGCCGGAGAATGACGTGTGCCCGCTCTGGAAGGACGTGTTCCTCTACCACTGGCGCGAGGAGTCGCAGCACGCGGTGCTCGACGAGCTGGAGTTCCTGCGCGAGGACGCGAAGGTCGGCACGCTCGAGAAGAACGCGGCGATCGGTGACCTGATCGACCTGGTCGTCGCCGTGGACGGCATCCTGCAGGTGCAGGCCGCAGCGGACGCGAAGTACTTCGGCAGCATCGCGTCGCGCAGCTTCGATGCCGCTGAGCGGGAAGAAATCGCGGCGACCTTCGTGAAGGCCTACCGCTGGCAGTACATCCTGTCGGGAGTGATGCAGCCGCGCTTCCAGAAGGTGCTGTTTGCCACGCTGGACGACGAACAGCAGGGTCGCATTACCACCGCGCTCGCCCCGCTGATGTACGCGGTGCCGGCCCAGCCGTCGCCCATCGTCGCCTGACGCCATGGACATCCCGACCTGGATGCTGCTGGGGTTCGCAGGCTGGACCCTGCTCCTGCTGGTGGTGACGGTGGGCATCTTTCGATGGACTCGCATCGTGACGGGGCGCCGGCGCATCAGTGACTTCCGCGCCGATGGCGCGGACGGGGCCGACTGGTACCTGCGTGGCACGCGCGCGCATGCCAATTGCATCGAGAACCTGCCGGTGTTCGGCGCCGTGGTGTTCGCGCTCCAGGCCACGCACACCGGCGGCGGGCTGGTGGACCTGCTTTCGTGCACGGTGCTGGCCGCGCGCATAGTGCAATCATTGGTCCACGTCTGCTGGCGCGTGAGCGACCGTACCGTCTCGCTGCGCTTCTCGTTCTACCTTGTGCAGGCAGTTTGCTTCATCGTGCTCGGCGCGATGGCGGCGAGCCGTGCCGCGGGGGCCGGCGCATGAGGTGCATCGAATCGGACGACGCACCGCTCGAGTTTTCCGAAAAGGGCGGCGGCGTGCCAGTCATCCTCCTGCACAGCACCGGCTCGTCGGGCGCTCAATGGCGCGCACTCGCCTCGGAGCTGTCGGAGCGCCACCGCGTGATCGTGCCGAACCTCTATGGGTACGGGCGCACGCCCATATGGCGTGGCCGGGGAAGGTTCACGCTAGCGCGCGAAGTGGACCTGCTCGTCCCCCTGCTCGAGCATGCGGGCGAGCCGGCACACATCGTGGGGCATTCCTACGGGGGGGCGGTGGCATTGCACATGGCGCGCGCGCGGCCTCGCAGCATTCGCTCGCTCACGATGATCGAGCCGGCCACGTTCCACCTCCTGCTCGACGGCAGCGCAGCGGACCAGCGGGCCTATGCCCGAATCCGCAGTGTCGCCTGTGAGGTCTGGCGATCGCTGGCGACGGGGGACTACGAGAACGGCGCGCGCACGTTCGTGGATTACTGGAGCGGCGCAGGCAGCTGGCGCGCCATGCCGCCACGCCAGCAGCTGCTGACGATGCAACGCATGCCGAAGATCGGGCTCGACTTCCACGCCACCTTGCACGATGCGGCGCGCGCGGGCGACTTCGGCGCGCTCGCCGCGCCGATGCTCCTCATGCGATCGGAGTCGACCACCACCGTGGCCGTGCGCGTGGCCGCTCGGCTCGGGGCGATGTTTCCGCAAGCGTGCCGCCACCGGTTGAGCGAAGGAGGCCACATGGCCCCGGTCTCGCACCCGCGGGAAGTCAATGCCGCGATCCATGCGCAACTGCGGACCTGGGACAGTGGCTATGCCGACTGCTTGCGCCAGGTCGCTGGCGGCATGCCGAATTCGCGGCGGAACGCGCGGCTGAACGCGGTGTCGGTCTCGTAGCCGATCTCTTCGGCGATGCGTGCGGCGCTGAGCGCGCTGCGCCGCAGCAGGTCCGCCGCCAGCGCCATCCGCCACTTGGCGAGGTACTGCATCGGCGACTGGCCCACGAAGTGCGTGAAGCGCTCCGCCAGCACCGAACGGGATGCGGCAACTTCGCGGGCCAGCTCTTCGACCGTCCAGGGATGCGCGGGCCGCTCATGCATCAGCGCCAGGGAACGACCCACCAGGCGGTCGCGCACGCCGGCCAGCCAGCCGGTCTGCTCCGGCGGCAGCTGCTCCATGTAGCGGCGCAAGGTCTCGACCATCATCACTTCCGACAGCTTTGCCAGCATCCCTTCACTGCCGGGCCGCGGCGACGCGGCTTGCTCTACTGCGTGCTGGAAAGAACGGTCGAGCCAGCCGCCGTCCCCACCGCGCAGGCTCACGCTCAGCACCCGCGGCAGCGCCGTGAGGATGGGGCGGCACAGGTGCGGATCGCACGTGAGGTAGCCGCAGATAAAACGCGTCGCTTCCCCGCCACCGCCGGCGCGCAGTTCGCGGGGCCGTTCCCGCAGCAGCGCCGCCACGTCGATCGGCACGGCGTTCGCCGAAGACGGGTTTAGCATCAGGTGTGCGTCGGCGTGCGGGAACATCACGATGTCGCCGGCGACCAGCCGCACGGCCTCGCTCCCGTCCACGGACACCACGCATTCACCCTCCGTGACATAGTGATAGAGCACGAGCTGCTCTGCCCCCGGCGCCAGGGCGCTCGCGATAGCGTGCCCTGGCGGTGAGGGAAAGGTCCACGGCGCCGTGAACGACGCGTTGAAGAACACCGCGCCGCGAAACTGCACCACCTTGAGAACTTCCGACAATGCGTCCATCCCGCCATTGAACCGCAAATGCCGCCGGGCGCGCCAGAGGCGGCGCGGGCACCGACGGCCCGGCAACAATCGCGGAGTCCCGGTCAACCGCCGGCTTGCGCGGCGATGGCGTCGTGGACAAAACGCAGCTTGTCCAGTGCATGCGGGTTGAGCGCGAAGGGGTAGGCGTCCTCCTGTCCCAGGCTGCGGTTGAGGCTGTTCAGCAGCAGCGTGAGTGGCACCCACTGTTCCACCAGCTCGGCGAAATCCGTGTCGACGCTGTCGAACGGGTTAGCCACTTCCTCCGCGTCCTCGCCGGGCACTACCACGCGTGTGTTGTACGACGAAGCGGTTTCGAGCAGGTCCACCATGTGCAGGTAGTGCGCCCATGTTTCCGCCCAGTCTTCCCATGGGTGTGAAGTGGCATAGGCGCTCACGTACTGGCCCTGCCAGTTCGCCGGTGCGCTCCCGCCGTAGTAGTTGTCCAGCGCGGTGCGGTAGTCGATGCGCTCGTCGCCGAACATGTCGCGGAAAGCGTCGATCCGGCCGCCGCCCTGCACAAGGCGGTCCCAGTAGAAGTGGCCCGATTCGTGGCGCAGGTGACCGAGCAGCGTTCGATAGGGTTCGTGCAGGGCGACGCGGCGGCGCACGCGCTCGTCGTCGTCGGCCTCGGCGATGTTGAGTGTGATGAGGCCCTGGCAATGGCCGGTCACCACTTGCTGGCCGGGCAGTTCCGCGAGGAACTCGAACACCGGTCCGTCGGTGCGGCCGTCCGGCGTGTCAACCGACACCAGGCGCAGCTGGGCCAGGGTGTAGAAGAGGCGTCGCTTGGCGACTTCGATGCGGTACCAGCGCTCGCGGTTGGCCGGGAGCGAAAGGTCGGGCAGCACGCGCGTTTGCCTGCACGACGCGCAAAGGCCATTGGGGTCGCCCGATCGCACCGCGAAATTGCAGGCCTGGTGCTGGCCGTGGTTGATGCAGAGGCGGTAGCGCCGCAGGTCCGCCTTGCGGCTTGGGCGCGCCTTGCGCTGCCAGAGGCCGGTCGTGTCGCCGGGCACGGGTTCGACCGCGCACAGCGCCAGGCGATCGGGCAGGAAGGCGAGCGCGCTGCCGCACTGCAGGCACTGCACGTTCTCGAAGAACAGCGGGTGCCCGCAGTGGTCGCAGCGGAAGGTCCGCATGCCGCGCCGTCAGGCGGGCTTAGGGGCGAACGGTCAGGTTGTTGCGCACTTCGCGCACACCCTTGGTGTTGCGCGCGATGAACTCGGCCTGGGCCTTCTCGGTGTTGGACTTGGCGAAGCCGGACAGGGCCACGGTGCCATTCAGGGTCTCGACCTTGATCGCGCCGGCGTCGACGCTCTTGTCTTCGATGAACTTGGCCTTCACCGAGGTGGTGATGGCGGCGTCGTCGATGTACGCGCCGGTGGTTTCCTGGCCGCGGATGACCGAGCAGCCGGTGCTGACGATGGTGGCGCCTGCGACCAGGGCGAATGCGAGGGCTCGTGCGTATTTCATGACTTTCTCCTAGAGTTGATTGGGATGATTCCCGGTGCCGAAAATTTGAGGGCGCTCGCTGGACAACCGCACCACACCGTCCAGCCAGCGTTGGTCTATTCGTCGTAGGGCGCGGGGTCCTTGCGGAAATCCGCTGCCGACATGGCTGACATCAACACGCTCGACAGCTGCGAAGACTTCAGCAAGGCCGCGATCAGCCCGCCGGCCGTGATGAGTCGCCAGGGCCGGGCCACCGCGATCACGACGCCGATGCCCACGGCAATGCCGATGAACTGCACCGGCTTCCTGCTTGCGTACGACGAGAGCATGGGTGTGACCAGGTCCACGCCCATGCGCGCAGGGTGCTGGCGCCACCAGGCGCTCGCCATGTGCTTGATGCCGCTGAACCAGTGGGCGCCATCGCGCTCGCCAGCTTCGGCGCCACCTTCATTCGCCTCGGGGCCATCCCGCCGGGCCCGTTCGCGCCGGCGCTCGTCCTTGTCGGGGCGCCGCTCACGGCGCTGGACCTGTTCGATGATGGCCAGGCGGCTGCGGGCGAGCCGGTCGCCTGCATCGCTCATGAACTCGCCCCGATGGTTCGCAGGGCTTGTGCGTCGGCATCCAGTTGTGCTTTCAGTTCGGCAAAGGCCTGCGAAGGCAGCCGCTTGCGGGCGACGCTCCATGCCGCAATCGCCAGCACCAGCGCAATGCCCGGCGCCAGCACCAGGATCCAGTGGAACGCGCCCAGCATCACGCCCAGCATCACCGCCACACCGGCCAACACCAGGAAGACCAGCAGGCCCACCACGGCGACGCCCCAGGCGACAGCGCGCCGGGCGACTTCACCGCCCACGGTGGAAGCTTCTTCCTGCACCAGCGCCGCGTAACCGGCCACATGGTCGATCACCAGCTCGGGCCGGTGGATCAGCGTTGAAAAAATGGGATGCAGCATGGCGGGCGCTTGCGGCAGTTCAATAGTCGCTGTTGCGATTGCGGCGCCAGGCCAGCACCAGGGCTGCCACGGCGGCGCCGACGGCTGCCGCGATCAGCGCGGACTTGACCGGTTGCTCGGTGACATAGCGGCCCGTGGCCTGCGCGTACTGGCCGATTTGCCGTTGCGCCGCGGATGTCGCTTCGCTCACCGTGTTCACGCCGCGGCTCGCAAGGTCTTTTGCGCCATAGCGCAGGTCGCGCACTTTTTCGCCGGCGCGGCCCAGCACCTGGCTGGCATATTCGCGCGTATGTTCCAGGGCCTGGCCGGTCGCGTCGAGCGCTTCGTCGGCATAGGCTTGTGCCCGGAGTTTTTCACTGGTCGGTGTTGTCATTTGGGGTTCCTCTCTCTTGCGGATGGGCCGGAATGCGGATGCAAAAAGGTCGGCGCGCTAGCGCTTGCGGCCAAGGCTGACGACGAACGCGACGACGGCCATGATGACGAACACGAAGAAGAGGATCTTCGCGATCTCCACCGCGCCGGCGGCGATGCCGCCAAAGCCGAACAGGGCCGCGATCAGCGCGATCACCAGGAACACAATGGCGTAATGCAACATGTCGAACTCCTTGCGGGACGCGCCCGGGTTGGGGCGTCGGCTGCGGGAGCAGATCGCCTCCGGCAAGGTTAGGCCGCGCACGGTAGCGCCAATGATCAGCCGCGGGCCTGAGTACTTGTCGGCAGGGAAGATGGGCGGGCGTAGGAGCCCGCCGACGTGCGAGAGGTGGTTCTCAGGCCGCCGGATGGGCCTTGGGCAGCACGGCTGAAATGCGCGTGCCCTGGCCAGGCGTGGAAGCGACCGACAGGCGGCCGCCCGCCGCTTCGACGCGGTGCCGCATGCCCGCAAGGCCGTGCGTCGACGGGCGCGAGCTGGTGACGTTGAAGCCCTTGCCGTCGTCGCGGATGTCCACTTCGACATGGTTCTCGTAGTCGCGCACGCTGATCTCCACCTGCTTGGCCTCGGCGTACTTGCCCACGTTGGTCAGCGACTCCTGCACCAGCCGGTAAACGGTGAGCTGGCGCGATTCGTCCAGCTCGGCCTGCTCGAGGCCGGTGGTGATTTCCAGGCCGGACCGCTCGGAAAACTCGCGCGCCAGGATCTCCAGCGATGCCGTGAGGCCCAGGTTGGAGAGTGACGACGGCCGCAGGTCCTCGATGATGCGGCGCTTGAGCGCGATGCCGCTGTTGAGCGAATCGGTCAGGTGCTGCAGCCGCTGGCCGATCTCAGGCGTCGTCTGCGCCTGCAGGCGGGACTTCAGGCGTGCCACATCGAGCTTGGCGGCGGTGAGCAGGGCGCCCAGCTCGTCGTGCAGTTCGCGCGCAAGGTGGCCGCGCTCTTCCTCGCGCACGTTCTGCAGGTGCGTGGCGAGTTCGGCCAGCGTGGCCGTGCGCTCGCGCACCTGGCGCTCCAGCAGGTCGCGCTCCTGCTGCAGCACCTTCTGTTGCTGCTCGTCCGCGCGCTTGAGCGCAGTGGACTGGCGCAGGTAGAGGTAGAACGCGAGCAGCGCGGCCATCGCCACGGTGGCGATGCCCAGGCGGGAGAAGAGCAACGAGCGCTGCACCTGCACCTGGCTGATTTCCATGCGTTGCGTGGATGCGGTGATCAGCTTGGATGCCTCGGTGCGGATGGCGTCCATGTGCTCCTTGCCGATGTCTGTCATCAGCACGAATTTCCACGCGTCCTCGTTGCCCTGCTTGCGCAGGCGCACCGACATGTCCATTTCGGCCAGCTTGCGCTCCACATTGCGATTCAGCTGGGCGAGGGTCGCGTGCTCCTCGGCGCCGGCGGGGTACACCGCACGCAACGCATCCAGCTGGTGGCCGATTTCTGCCGCCGCGGCGTCGTAGGGCTCAAGGTAGCGCGGATCCCCGGTCAGCAGGTAACCGCGCTGGCCGGTCTCCGCGTCCAGCACGTGCTGGAGCACGCGATTGAGGGATGCGCGGATGCGCGACGCCTGCGCGATGTCGTCCAGCGCATCGCTGGACCGGATGAAGCCGGTCTCGTTGATGCCGATCAGGATCAGGGCGGCAAACAGCGCCAGCGCGAGGCTGATGGCCATCTTCGGCACGGAGAAAAAGCGCATGGACGTCATCCAAGACTACGGTTGTTGTGCATGAAATCCTACAAAGTCGTGACTCGACAATGGACCCTTTTTTGTTGAAAGTTGGGCACAATGAGGCTCAACAGGAACCACCAAAGAGTACAGACATGATCAAAGTCGGCATTGTGGATGACCACGCCATTGTGCGGTCGGGATTGAAGCAGTTCTTTTCCGAACAGGTCGACTTGCGCGTCGTCGGCGAAGCCGCCAGCGGCCGCGAGGCGATCGACCTGGTGCGAACCACCGAACTCGACGTGCTCGTGATGGACTTGTCCATGCCCGGCCAGAGCGGGATTGACGCACTGGGCATGATCCGGGCCAAGGCGCCGGACGTCGGCATCCTGATCCTTTCGGGCTACCCGGAAGAACACTATGCGATGAACCTGATCCGCCAGGGCGCGAGCGGCTACCTGAACAAGGAATGCGAGCCGATGGAAATCGTCAACGCGATCCGCACGATCGCGCTGGGCCGGCGCTACATCTCGCCGGCGGTGGCCGAACTGCTCGCGCAGCAGCTCAATCGCAAGGAAGGCGGCGCGCCTCACGAGCAGCTCTCCGAGCGTGAGTTCCAGGTGTTCCTCAAGCTTGCCAAGGGCGAGACGGCCGGCGACATCGCCAAGGCCCTGTCGCTCAGCGTGAAGACCGTCAGCACGTACCGCACCCGGCTGATGGAGAAAATGAGCCTGGCATCGAACAGCGACCTCACGTACTACGCGCTGAAGAACAAGCTGATCGACTGATTGGACTGCGTGCATTGCGCGCCGTTCAGGCCGCTGGGGGCGGCGAGGCGCACAGCGCGATGCAGTAGTCCACCAGCGCGTCGATTTCATTGGATTTGTCGAAGACGGCATCTGCACCCAGTTGCAGGCAGCGCTTGCGCATGTCGGCCGTTGCGTAGTTGCTCAGGACCACCACCCGCTGTCCCTCGACGCGCCCACGGCAAGCCTCCAGCACGCCCAGGCCGCTGCCCTGCTTGAGGAAGAGGTCGACGATGGCGAGGTCCCAGTCGCCCTCGTGCGAATCCAGCCACGTGCGCGCGTCGTTCTCGGTTTCTGCCCACCCGAGGGCCACTATGGAGGCCAGTTCTTCCAGCGTCCCGATGAGGTTTTCGCGGATCGTGGCGTTGTCTTCGACGATATAGGTTCGCAAATCCACAGTTGGTCATTCATGTGCGTGGCACGGCCCCAACGCTTGTCTTTGTAGTTGTTCGGGGTGGCGCCCGCTGACCGGTCTGTCCCTGCTGTGCTCCGTGCCTTGGCCATTCTGCCAGTCGGCCGCGAGCGCCTGCGTAGGATGTTTCCTACAGTTTCCATGTAAGGCATCGCCCACAGGGCCTGCCGCAGCAACCTGACCGCGTGGCCGCAGCCGCAAGGGCAGACTTTGCGTGACCTCACTTTGCTTTGCTCCCTTTGGGGCGTTGACTGGACTGCATGAATGGCGCCCCCATCACCTCGCATCACCGGCCCTTGTGGGCAAAGGTGGCCGCCGCGTTCGCGCTGCTGTGCCTCCTGCTTGTCCTGCTGTTGATCTTCTTTCCCTGGGACGTGCTGCGCGCGCCCCTGAACCGGTACGTCAGCGAAAAGACCGGACGGCACTTCGAAATCACGCGCAGGCTCGACGTCAAGCTGGGACGCACCACGCGCATCCTGGCCGACGGCATCGAGTTCGCCAATCCCGACTGGGCACAGGAGCCGTTCCTGGTTCGCGCGGAAGGCGCGGAAGTCGAAGTTGAATTGCTTCCCCTGCTCAGGCGCAAGGTGGTCCTGCCACGGGTCGAGTTGACCAAGCCGCAACTGGGCCTCCAGATGGAAGCCGACGGGCGGCGCAGCTGGGCGCTGGGCCGCGATACCGCCGATCCCGCCACCCATCCGCAGATCGGTGCGCTGGTCGTTGACCAGGGCAGCGCACGTTTCATCGCGGCCTACCGCGGCGCCGACATCCACACCGACTTCGAGATCGACAATGTGGACAGTGCCTTGCCGCTCTCGTTCAAGTCCCGGGGCACCTGGCGCAGTGCGCCGTTCACGGCGCAGGGCCGCTCGGGCAATGCGCTGTACCTGAGCGCGCCGTTGCAGAACCCATTCCCGGTGGACATCAAGGCCGCCTCGGGCAACACGCGGCTTCAGGCGCGTGGCTCGGTGGCCAGCCTCGCCACGCTGGACGGCGCCAACGCGAAGTTCAGCATCCAGGGCCGCGACCTGTCGGAGCTGTACAAGCTCGTGGGCATGGTGCTGCCGGCGACGCCCCGCTATTCGCTGCAAGGTGCGGTCTCCAAGGAAGGTGAGGTCTGGCAGCTGCGCCAGATCAGCGGCAAGCTGGGCAACACCGACATGAGCGGTGACCTCACGTTCGACAAGACCGGCGAAGTGCCGCTGCTGACGGGCAAGGTGCAGTCGCGGTCGCTGGACTTCGATGACCTGGCGCCGCTGGTGGGCCTGCCGGAGCAAGCGCGCAGCGCGGCGGCCGTTCCGCAGGTGCAAGGACCGCGACCGGAACCAGCGAAGGAGGCGCGGGTCGTCGCCGACGGGTCGCGCAAGGTGCTGCCGACGGCCGCGCTCGACGCTCCGCGGCTCAAGGCCATGGACGCCGACGTCACCTACCAGGCCGCGCGCGTCACGCACACGCGCGACCTGCCACTGGAGCGCATGAGCGTCCATGTGCGCATGGCCAAGGGCGTGCTGCAACTCGACCCGCTGGACATGGGTGTGGCAGGTGGCAGCGTGAAGGGCAAGATCCGGATCGACGGCAACAGCAATCCTGCCATCGCCCAGGTCAACCTGGATGCGCGCTCGCTCGAACTGGGCAAGCTGTTCCCCAACGTGAAGCTGGCCAAGGGCAGCTTCGGCAAGATCTACGGCGACATCGACCTGAAGGGGCGTGGCAACTCGGTGGCCAACATGCTGGGCACGTCCGGGGGCAACGTGGCCGTGCTGATGGGACGCGGTGAGGTGAGCAACCTGCTGATGGAGTTCGCCGGCATCGACGGCGGCGAGATCATCAAGTTCATGCTCAGGGGCGACAAGAATGTGCAACTGCGTTGCGGCGCAGCGTCTTTCAGCGTGCAGAACGGCGTCATGACCAGCAAGGCGCTGGTGTTCGACACCGAAGACACAATCATCTATGGCGATGGGCAAGTGAGCCTCGCCACCGAGGCCCTGGAACTGACCTTGCGGCCGTATCCCAAGGACATGAGCATCCTGTCGCTGCGCTCACCGCTCAAGGTCAGCGGCAACTTCGCGTCGCCGCGCCTGGGTCCCGACAAGGGCGCATTGGCTGGCCGCGGGGCGCTGGTGCTGGCGCTGGCAGCCATCAATCCCTTGCTGGGGCTGGCCGCCACGATCGAGACCGGCCCGGGTGAGGACGCCGACTGTGGGCCGGCGCTGAAGGAAGCGGCCTCGCCCTTTGCGGCGGCTCGCATCGCCGCCATGGCGAAGGGCGCGCCGGCCGCGAAGGGCAAGGCCGAACCCGCGGCCGGCAGCAAGCCAGCCGCCGTGCTGGGCGGACCGCCGGTGGCCGGCGCGGCGCCGCCGACGGCGCCGCATGCGCCCGGCGCACCGGAGAAGCCTTACGGGCCCTGAGCCGCCCTAGCGCTTGGACAGCAGGCTCACGTAGTCGTGGCTGGCGGTGTTGATGGTGGAGATGCGGTATTCCACCGGCTTGTCGCCGAAGGTCAGCGCGATGCGATGGACTTCGAGCACCGGGCGGCCCAGCGGTACCCCGAGGATCCGCGCGGTTTCCCGGCCCGCGGCGACGGCACGGGCCCGTTCCCGTGCCCGCAGCACCGTGATGCCGTAGTCGGTCTGGTACAGGCTGTAGACGGTGCTGGGCCGCTCGAGGAAGCGCTTTTCACTCAGCCCCTTGAAGGTCTGCGCAGCGATCACCAGGCGGTCGTGGACCACGGCGCGCCCCGAAAGCGACAGCCGGTTGTCGACGCGTACCACCGTGTCACCGGGCTTGATGCGCAGCGCGGCGGCCTCGGTCTCCTCGGCCCGCCCGCGCAGGAACGCCACGCACTCGACCTGCGGGTACTCGAGCGCGCGCACATCGTCGGCAAAGGGAAATTCCTCGCGGGGCTCCACATGGAAGAACTGGAAAAGGAAGCGGTCGTTGTTGTGCAGCGCGACGAACGTCCCCTTGCCCTGCCGGCGCACCAGCACGTGTTCGTGCACCAGTTCGTCCACGGCGCGGCGCAAGGTGCCGACGCTTACCCCCAGCGCGGCGCAGATCAGGTGTTCGCTGGGCAGCAGGTCGCCCGGCCCGTAGCGGCCGTCTTCCACCACGCGCTGCAGTTCGCGCTTGACCTGCCGGTACAAGGGCCCGGTGTCGCCGGGGTCGAGCGGCTGCAGTCCATGCGGGAGTGGGGTGGCCATTGGATGCAGTGTAGTTCGACTCGGCCGGTCATCTATATGACCTGATTGACAGGCGCGGCGCCTGCGCAAAAACTGCGCCCTCACTCTGATGCAGGAGAAAGCAGTGATTCATTTTGTGTTGCACGACCCCCGCGACACCGTGGCCGTGGTGGTCGTCGAAGGGGTCAAGGCCGGCGCCGAGCTCACCGGCTGGGTGATGGACGAGGACCGCATGGTGAACGTGGTGGCCCGGCAGGACATCCCGATCGGCCACAAGGTCGCCTTGAAGGACATGGCCGTGGGCGACACGGTCATGAAGTACGGCATCGACATGGGTAAGGTGGTCGCGCCGATCCAGGCCGGGCAGCACGCCCATGTCCACAACATCAAGACCAAGCGCTGGTAATCACATGAGCATCATCAACAGGGAAACCACCTTCCTCGGCTACCGCCGCGAAAACGGCCGCGTCGGCGTTCGCAACCACGTCATCATCCTGCCGCTGGACGACCTGTCCAACGCGGCGGCCGAAGCCGTGGCCCACAACATCAAGGGCGCGCTGGCGATCCCGCACCCCTACGGCCGCCTGCAGTTCGGCGCCGACCTCGACCTGCACTTCCGCACCCTGATCGGCACCGGCTGCAACCCCAACGTGGCGGCAGTGGTGGTGATCGGCATCGAGGACGGCTGGACGAAGAAAGTCGTGGACGGCATCGCCGCCACCGGCAAGCCGGTCACCGGTTTCGGCATCGAAGGCCACGGCGACCACGACACCATCATGCGGGCCAGCAAGGCCGCGCGCGAATACGTGCAGTGGGCCAGCGAGAAGCAGCGCGAGCCCTGTGGCATCGCCGAACTGTGGGTCTCCACCAAGTGCGGCGAATCGGACACGACCTCCGGCTGTGGCGCCAATCCCACCGTGGGCAACGCCTTCGAC
>DATHWV010000334.1:0-4412 GCA_035460205.1 Ramlibacter sp. | reverse complement strand
GCCGCAGACCACCGTCATGCCCGGCAGGGTCGCGCCCTGTTCCGGCCCGATCACGTGGACGATGCCCTGGCGCTTGGACAGGAAGGGGAAGTAAGCGGCCGAGCCGAACTCGCCGATGTTCTTGTCCAGCGTGGTGACCTGCTCCTTGCTGATCGGGTCGGTGATGCCGTCGTACCCGCGCTCCCAGCCGGTAGTCGGCGTGTTGTGGTCGGCGGTGGCGACGATGGAGCTGACACGCCAGACCTTGCGACCGGCCTCACGCAGGCCTTCGAACGCCTGCGGACTCGTCACTTCATGGACGAGGTGGCGATCGATGTAGAGGATGGCCGTGCCGTCGTCCTCGGTGTGGACGACATGTTCGTCCCAGATCTTGTCGTAAAGCGTGCGTCCCATGGGTCTTCCTTAGCTGGATGATTTTATTCGTTGGCGAGGTGCTCGACGAGCAACCGGCCCGTGACGGGCAAAGTGGAAAAGTCGCGTGCGACGAGGCCGATGTCGCGAACCGCCCAGGGGTCCGTCAGCTCGACAGATTCGAGTTCGCCCACGCCATGCATAAGTTCGAAAGCGCGACGCGGCATCAGGCCGACGCCCAAGCCGTTGTGGATCATGCGGCACATCGCGTCCAGCCCGGTGACATGGATGCGCAAGCGGATGCTGCGGCCCGTGGCCGCCGCGGCCTCGTGCATGGCAAGGTAGATGGAACTGTTGGCGTGCAGGCCGACGTGGTCGAAAGCCAGGCTCTCCTCGAAGGCGACCGACTTGCGGCGCGCCAGCGCATGGCGCCGGGGCACGATCAGCACCAGCTGGTCCTGCCGGTAGGGGCGCACCTGCAACTCGTGCCCTTCGCCCAGCACCCCGGTGTTGCAAACGCCCAGGTCGGCGGCGCCTTCCTGCACCGCGCGCACCACTTCAGTGGAGAGGTGTTCTTCCAGGTCGATCTTGACTTCGGGATGGGCCAGGATGAAGCGGCCGAGGTCTTCCGGCAGGAACTGCACCACCGCGGAGATGCTGGCGTGGATGCGCACGTGGCCGCGCACGCCGTCGGCGTACTCACTCAGCTCGCCTTGCATCTTCTCCAGGCTGTAGAGGACCGAGCGTGCGTGGTGCAGCAGGCTTTCGCCGGCCGGCGTCAGGTCGACGCCGCGCGTGTGGCGATAGAGCAGTGGCGTGTCGAGCGTGGTTTCCAGGTCGGACAGCCGCTTGCTGACGGCCGAGGCGGCGATGAACTCCCGCTCCGCCGCCTTGCCGATGCTGCCGAGTTCGCACACCGCCACGAAGAGTTGCAGCGACGTCAGGTCGATCCGGCGGGCGAAATTGCGTTCGGAGGGCTTCAAGGGGTTTTGCCATCGCAGCTGGCGATGACGAGACCCTGATTTTCACCCATAAAGACAAAGCCGGCCATCGCGAACCGCGATGGCCGGCTTTCCCTGGGGTGGCTGGCGGATCAGCGCTTGGCGATGGGCTGCACGTCGCGGCGCACGGCGCCGTCAAACAGCTGGCGCGGGCGGCCGATCTTGTATTCCGGATCCCCGATCATCTCGTTGAGCTGCGCGATCCAGCCGACGGTACGGGCCAGCGCGAAGATGGCGGTGAACAGCGGCACCGGGATGCCGATGGCGCGCTGAACGATGCCCGAGTAGAAGTCCACGTTCGGGTAGAGCTTGCGCGAGACGAAATACTCGTCTTCCAGGGCAATCTTTTCCAGTGCCATGGCCAGCTTGAACAGCGGGTCGTTTTCCAGGCCCAGTTCGCCCAGCACTTCCTTGCAGGTCTCCTGCATCAGCTTGGCGCGCGGGTCGTAGTTCTTGTAGACGCGGTGGCCAAAGCCCATCAGCTTGACGTTGGAGTTCTTGTCCTTGACCTGCTTGATGAACTCGCCGATCTTCTCGACGCCGCCGGCCTTCTGGATGTCGCCCAGCATGTTCAGCGCCGCTTCGTTGGCGCCGCCGTGGGCCGGGCCCCAGAGGCAGGCCACGCCGGCTGCGATGGCCGCGAACGGGTTGGTGCCTGACGAGCCGCACAGGCGCACGGTGGAGGTCGAGGCGTTCTGCTCGTGGTCGGCGTGCAGGATGAAGATGCGGTCCAGCGCGCGCTCGAGCACCGGGTTGACCTTGTAGGCCTCGCAGGGCGTGGCAAACATCATGTGCAGGAAGTTGCCGGCATAGCTCAGCTCATTCTTGGGGTACATGTAGGGCTGGCCGATGGTGTACTTGTAGGCCATCGCGACCAGCGTGGGCATCTTGGCAATCAGGCGGATGGCCGAGATGTCGCGATGCTGCGGGTTGTTGATGTCCGTGCTGTCGTGATAGAAGGCCGACAGCGCGCCCACCAGGCCCGTCATGATGGCCATCGGGTGCGCGTCGCGGCGGAAGCCCCGCAGGAAAAACTGCATCTGCTCGTTGACCATCGTGTGGTTGGTCACCAGCTTCGTGAAGGTCTGCTTCTTGGTCGCGTCCGGCAGCTCGCCGTACAGCAGCAGGTGGCAGGTTTCCATGAAATCGCATTGCGTGGCCAGCTGCTCGATCGGGTAGCCGCGGTACAGCAGTTCACCCTTGTCGCCGTCGATGTAGGTGATGGCGGACTGGCACGACGCCGTGGACAGGAAGCCCGGGTCATAAGTGAACATGCCGGTCTGGGCATAGAGCTTCCGGATGTCGACCACGTCCGGGCCGACGCTGCCGTGGTAGACGGGCAGCTCGACGTTGGGGCTGCCGTCACTGAACGACAGGGTGGCTTTCTTGTCAGCGAGTTTCATATCGATTTCCTACAGGTTTCATGACCCAACATCCGGCGATAGCGGCGCCCGGCGCAGCATCCCCAGCACTTGTCTTACATCGCTTGTATTTATGTCGCCCTCCGGCTCCTTGCGCCGAAGCAGCAAGTCCAGCAGGTCGTTGTCTGCCAAATCCATCAATCCGTCCAGGGCCGTTGCCTGCCCTACCGTGAGGCTCGCCTCGTACAGCCCGAAAAAGCGCTCGATGAAAAGGTCGTTTTCCAGCAAACCGCGGCGGCACCGCCATTTCAGTTTGGACAACGACCTTTCGTCAAGCAGTTCATCGTTCACAGCGGATCCGTCATACGGCGCGCCGCACCATCAATTCCTTGATCTTGCCGATGGCCATCGTCGGGTTCAATCCCTTCGGGCACACATCCACGCAATTCATGATCGTGTGGCAGCGGAACAGGCGGTACGGGTCTTCCAGGTTGTCCAGGCGCTCGGCCGCGGCTTCGTCGCGGCTGTCGGCCAGGAAGCGGTAGGCCTGCAGCAGGCCGGCCGGGCCGACGAACTTGTCCGGGTTCCACCAGAAGCTGGGGCAGCTGGTCGAGCAGCTGGCGCACAGGATGCATTCGTACAGCCCGTCGAGCTCCTCGCGCTCCTCGGGCGATTGCAGGCGCTCCTTGTCCGGCGGGATGTTGTCGTTGATCAGGTACGGCTTGATCGAGTTGTACTGCTTGAAGAACTGCGTCATGTCCACGATCAGGTCGCGGATCACCGGCAGGCCGGGCAGGGGCTTCAGGACGATGGTGCCCTTGAGCGTGAGCATGTTGGTCAGGCACGCCAGGCCGTTCTTGCCGTTGATGTTCATCGCGTCGGAGCCGCAAACGCCTTCGCGGCAGGAACGCCGGAAGGAAAGCGTCGGGTCCTGCGCCTTGAGCTTCATCAGCGCGTCCAGCAGCATGCGCTCGTGGCCGTCGAGCTCGATCTCGATGGTCTGCATGTACGGCTTGGCGTCCTTGTCCGGGTCGTAGCGGTAGATCTGGAAGGTGCGTTTTTGCATATGCGTTCTTCTTAATTTAGGCGTTCTCGGGGTACGTACTAGAACGTACGGACCTTTGGCGGCACCGACTCGACCGTCAGGGGCTTGAGCTTCACCGGCTTGTACGACAGCCGGTTGCCTTCGCTGTACCAGAGCGAATGCTTCATCCAGTTGGCGTCGTCGCGGCCCATCGGCGCGACCGGGTCGTCCACCGGGCGCTCGTAGTCGCTCACCGTGTGGGCGCCACGGCATTCCTTGCGGGCGGCGGCCGACACGATGGTGGCCTGTGCGCACTCGATGAGGTTTTCCACTTCCAGCGCCTCGATGCGCGCGGTGTTGAACACCTTGGACTTGTCCTTGAGGGCCAGCGACTCGGTGCGCTCGCGGATCGCGGCAATCTGCTTGACGCCCTCGTCCATCATGGCCTGCGTGCGGAACACGCTCGCGTGCTTCTGCATGGAGTCGCGCAGGTCGTTGGCCACATCCTGGGCGTACTCGCCGGAGTTGGTGCTCTCCAGGCGGTTCAGGCGCTCCAGCGTGCGGTCGGCCGCACCGGCCGGCAGCGGCTTGTGTGCCTTGCTGCCCTTGGCGAATTCGACGATGTGGTTGCCGGCGGCGCGCCCGAAGACCAGCAGGTCCAGCAGCGAGTTGGTG
>DATHWV010000333.1:0-4391 GCA_035460205.1 Ramlibacter sp. | reverse complement strand
GTTGCTGGGCGAGTAACCCGCCCGTTCCCGGGCCAGATACAAACCCTCAGCGGCTGCGGCCAAGGGCATCCACGATGCCACGATGAGGCAAAGATACGGAACGGTGCGTGACACTGGCATGGCCGGCTCCTGTTCGTACTGGATGAGCCACTGTAGCCATAAGTAAGTTGTTCCGCCTGTCAGACAAACCGCACACGCGGTGTAGGACGCAAATCAGTCGACTTTGGCGCCCGACAGCTTCACGACCTTCTCGTACTTGGCCAGCTCAGCCTTCATGAACGCGCCGAACTCATCCGGTGTATTGGTGACCGGCTCGGCCATCAGCCCGGCAAAGCGAGTCTTCGCTTCCGGCGACTGCAGCGCCGCGACGAACGCCTGGTTCATCTTCGCCACCACATCCTTCGGTGTGCCCGCCGGCGCGACCAGGCCCCACCAGGTGTCGATCGCAAAACCCTTGAGCGTGTCGGCCACCGGGGGCACGTCCGGCAACGCCGGCGAACGTGACAGCGTGGTGACGGCGATGGCCTTGAGCTTGCCGGCGCGGATGTTGGGCGCGGCGGTGGCGAGGTTGTCGAAATTGAAGTCGACCTGGCCCGACAGCAGCGCGAGTTGCGCCGGGTTGCCACCGTTGTACGGGATGTGCACGGCGAAGATGCCGGCGCCCTGCTTGAACATCTCACCCGCGAGGTGGCCGGCGCTGCCGTTGCCGCCGCTGCCGTAGTTGAGCTTGCCGGGGTTGGCCTTGCCGTAGGCGATCAGGTCGGCCAGCGTGTTGATCTTCAGGCGCGCCGCGGTGTCGGCGTTCATCACCAGCACGTTGGGTACGCGGACCATCTGCGTGATCGGCGCGAAGTCTTTGGCCGCGTCATAAGGCATCTTCGCGAACAGCCAGGGGTTGATCGCGTGCGTGGCCACGGCCGAAATGCCGATGGTCAGGCCGTCAGCCGGGGCCTTGGCCACGATGTCGGCGCCGATGTTGCCGCCGCCACCGGGCTTGTTGTCGATGATCACCGTGCCCAGGCTGTCCTTGACCCGCTCGGCCAGGAGGCGCGCCGTCACGTCGATCGGCCCGCCGGCCGCGTAAGGCACCACCAGTCGGATCGGCCGGCCCTGCGCGAACGATGAGAAGGGCGCGGCGAGCGCTGCTGCGGTGAGTGCGGAAAGAAGAACGGTCCTGCGGATCATGTATTCGGGTCCTTGTGCTTGTCGGCTTCGGTGGTGAACGAGTCGGCGAAGAAATCTTCGGGCGGCAGCTTGCCCTTCGCGCTGTATTCGGCGCGGGCCGAGTCCACCACGATGGGCGCACCGCAGGCGTAAACCTGGTGGCCGGAGAGATCGGGGAAGTCTTCCAGCACGGCGCGGTGCACAAAGCCCGTGCGGCCGGTCCAGTTGTCTTCGGGCAGCGCGTTGGAGATCACCGGCACGTACTTCAGGTTGGGCATCAGGGCGAGCTGCGCCTGCACCCAGTCATCCAGGTACAGGTCCGCCGGACGGCGTCCACCCCAATACAAGGTGGCGGGGCGGTTGATGCCCTTGAAGTGCATGTGCTCGATGACGGCCTTGATCGGCGCGAAGCCGGTGCCCGATGCCAGCAGCACCATCGGCTTCTCTGAATCCTCGCGCAGGTAGAAGCTGCCGTAAGGGCCTTCGACGCGCAGGATTTCCTTTTCCTTCATCGCCGTGAACACGTGGTCGGTGAACTTGCCGCCGGGCATGTGGCGGATGTGCAGTTCCACCGCCGGGCCGTTGTGCGGCGCGTTGGCCATGGAATAGCTGCGCCGCGCGCCATCGCGCAGGATGAACTCGATGTACTGGCCCGCGTGGTAGCGCATGGTGTCGTTGGCCGGCAACTGCAGCTTGATCACCATCACGTCGTGCGACTTCTTTTCCAGAGACAGCACTCGCGAAGGCATCTTGCGCACGGGGAAGGCGCTCTCGTCGGTGACCTGGCGCGACTCCAGCACCACGTCGGTCTGCGGCACGCCGCAGCAGGTGAGGATGTAGCCCGCGGCTTCTTCTTCGGGGCTCAGGGCCTTGCTCTGGTGGGTGCCATGCACGACCACGCCTTCCAGCTTCTTGCACTTGCAGGAGCCGCACGCGCCGTCCTTGCAGCCGTAGGGCATGCCGATGCCCTGGCGGATCGCCGCGGCGAGGATCGGTTCACCCGGGTTGGTGGCGAAGGAGCGGCCGCTGGGCTGTACCGTGACCTGGTGGGGACTTGCTGCGTCCTGGGGGCTCGTCATGTATTGGGTATCCTCGGGCTCTTGTTGTCTCGATCCAGCCTTCGATTTTGCCCTCAAACCAAAGCCCCCTAGGCGCGCTGCCCGCGCGTTTCAGGCGCGAACGGGTGCTGATCGTCGGATGTGGCGACGTCGGCCGGCGCCTGGCACGGGACCTGCGCGGACGAGCTCGAACCCTCGCGCTGACGTCCTCGCCCGGGAACGTCGTTCCATTGCGGCAGTTGGGCATCACGCCCCTGGCCGGCAACCTCGACCAGCCGCACACCTTGTCCCGCCTGGCCGGCCTGGCCACACGGGTGGTCCACCTGGCGCCGCCGCCGGCGGAAGGTCATGCGCAGTGGTGGCTGGACCCGCGCACCCGCGCCTTGCTGCGCGCGATGGGCCGGCGCAGCCCGCCGGTTTCGTTCGTGTATGGCTCGACCAGTGGCGTTTACGGAGATTGCGGTGGCGAGCGGGTCGATGAGTCGCGTCCTATCCTGCCGCGCACGCCGCGCGCCCAGCGACGGGCCGATGCGGAGCAGGTGGTCCGCCACTTCGGCCGCGTGTCGCACGTCCGAGCGGCCATCCTTCGCATCCCGGGCATTTACGCGAAGGACCGCGCCAGCGGTACCCCGCGCGAGCGCCTGCTCAAGGGCACGCCCGTGCTCGAGGCGCGCGACGACGTCTACACCAATCACATCCAGGCCGACGACCTGGCGCGCTCACTGGCCGCGGCCATGTGGCGCGGCCGGCCGCAGCGCATCTATAACGCCTGCGACGACAGTGAACTGAAGATGGGTGAGTACTTCGACATGGCCGCGGACCTCTACGGCCTGCCGCGACCGCCGCGTGTGCCGCGCGATGCAGCGAATGACCAGCTGCCTCTGATGCTGCTCAGTTTCATGAGCGAATCGCGCCGCCTGGACAACCGGCGCCTCAAACGCGAACTTCGCGTCGCCTTGCACTACCCGACGCCCGCCACAGGGCTCTGAAGCCTCCTGCATTGGCAGGAGAAACGGGTTGGCATGCCAATAAATCACAGCTTTTTGGGGCCCCGCATAGTGCATTTCAATGATGTTACTTTTTGCAATATATCCATACTCGATGCGTTACCGGTTGTTAACACACCCCTGCCAACGCACCCTTTTAGGAGCAAATCAACATGGCCGCAAAAACAACAGTCAAGGTCGCTACCCTATCCGCATCAGCGAAGGACGACGCCCTCGCCATCACCACGATCGGCGGACTCCTCCCGGTCCTGGCGAACGACCCGGGCTCGGCCACGCTCTACGGCGTGTATCAGTCGGCGGGGACCTGGGCCAACGGCCTCACGCCCACCAGCCAGGTGTCGAAGACGACCAGTGCCAGCACCGCCAACGGCGGTACCGTCACCATCAACGCCAACGGCACCTTGAGCTATACGCCGCCGGTGTCCGCCGGCCTGAACCAGGCGGCTCTCACCGCACTGCCTGCTGGCGTGGTGTACTACACCGACTCTTTCGCCTACGTTGCCAAGATGGGCATTGACGGTTCGCTGAGCCTGGCCAGGGTCTCGTTCGCGATCGTCGGCGTCAATGACCTGCCGACCATCAACGGCCTCTCCACGGGCGGCGCTACAGAAAACGGCCCGGCCGCCACCGGCACGTTGGTGGTCGTTGACCCCGACACCGGCCAGAGCTCGATGACGGCCTCCACCCAGACGGGTGGCTGGGGCACGTTGAACATGGGCACGGACGGCGCCTGGACGTACGCACTGGGTGCTACCCAGGACGCCCTGAACGCCGGTGAAACCCATGAGGAAACCTTCATCGTCACTTCGGCTGACGGCACCGCACACACCATCACCATCACGGTCAACGGCATCAACGACGTGCCGGTCGCGGACGACGCTTCCGCAGACGCCTCCGAAGGCGGTGCTGTGATCACGGGCACCGTGACGTCAAGCGACCTCGACGCCTACAACACGGCGACATACGCCGTGCCCGGCACGGTACCGGCCGGCCTGACATTCAACGCAGACGGCAGCTGGTCTTTCGACCCGACGGACGGAGCGTACGACTCGCTCGCCGAAGGTGAGGAGCAGGTCCTGGTTGTTCCCTACACGGTGACCGACGACCAGAACACCAGCGACACCGGCGAACTGGTCATCACCGTGACCGGCACCAATGACGC
>DATHWV010000332.1:0-17797 GCA_035460205.1 Ramlibacter sp. | reverse complement strand
CCCGAGGCGGGCCTGTGGACCGCCATCATCGCGGGCTTCCTCATCTCGGCGCTGGGCGGCTCCAATGTGCAGATCGGCGGACCGGCCGGCGCGTTTGTGGTCATCGTCTATGGGATCGTCGAGCGCTACGGCCTGGCCAACCTGCTGATCTCCACCGCCTGCGCCGGGCTGCTGTTGCTGGCCATGGGCCTGCTGCGTCTGGGCCGCCTGGTGCGCTACGTACCGATCAGTATCGTGATCGGCTTCACCAACGGCATCGCCGTGCTGATCGCGGTGTCCCAGCTCAAGGACTGGCTGGGCCTGGAAGTGGCCAAGATGCCGGCTGACTTCTTCACCCTGCTTGGGGTGCTGGGAAGCAATCTTTCGACTTTCAACCCCTACGCTTTTGGGCTGGGCCTGGCCTGCCTGGTGGGCCTGTTCGCCTGGCCCCGGCTGTGGAGCGAGCGCTCACCTGTGCACTTCCCCCTCGACCTGCCAGGCATGCGACGCGCCGCCAGCGTCGGCGCGCGCATGCCCGGCCCCATCGTCGCGCTGGCCACGCTGACGCTGCTGTCCTGGTATTTCGCGCTGCCCGTGCAAACCATTGGCACCCGCTTCGGGGGCATCCCGCAAGGGCTGCCGGCCTTTGCGCTGCCGGACTTTTCCTGGGAGACGGTCAAGCTGCTGGTCACCCCAACGGTGACGATTGCCATACTGGGCGCGATCGAGTCGCTGCTGTGCGCGCGGGTCGCCGACCAGGTGAGCAACACGCCGCGCCATGACCCCAACCAGGAACTGATGGCACAGGGCATCGCCAACTTCGTCGCGCCGTTCTTCGGCGGCATGCCGGCCACCGGCACGTTGGCCCGCACGGTGACCAACGTGCGCGCCGGCGCTACCTCGCCCGTGGCGGGCATGGTCCACGCGTTCACGGTGGCGCTGGTGGTGCTGGCGGCCGCCCCGCTGGCGGTGCACGTGCCGCTGGCCGTGCTGGCGGGCATCCTGCTGCACGTGGCCTGGAACATGGGCGAGTGGCACGAGTTCGCCAAGCTGCGCCAGTACAGCAGCCACTTCCGCCTGCTGATGGTGGGCACATTCCTGCTCACCGTGGTCTTCGACCTCACGGTCGCCCTGCAGGTGGGGCTGGCGCTGGCCTGCGTCCTGTTCGTGCGCCGCATGGGCTCGCTGTTCAGCGTCGAGCCGGTGGCCCAGGAAGGCGCCGTGCTGCACTACAAGCTGCACGGCGCACTGTTCTTCGGCGCCGTGGCCCGCATCGACCCGGTGGTGCAGGCAGTGGAAAACGGCCCGCAGGAACCCGTGGTGGTGCTCGACTCGCTGCACCTGGTCCACCTGGACACCTCGGGCCTGGATGCGCTGCGGCAGCTGCACAAGGCGGTGCTGCTGCGCGGCGGGACGCTGCACATGGAAAATTTGCAGCCCCAGCCCCGGGAGGTGATCGAGCGCGCCGGTTTCGCCGGCGAGTTGGCCGCCAACCGGCCCTCCCCGGAAGTCTCGGTCTGAAGGGGCGGCCGCCCCGCGTAAAATCAGGAAAAAGGCCCGCCCCCATGTCCATCCTGCTGCGCATCTTCCGCCGTCCCGACTACAACTCGGACGTCACCGACTTCATCTCGCACCTGAAGGCCGAGAAGCCCGACCTGGAAGCGCAGCAGCGGGCCGGCCGCGCGATCTGGTGGGACAAGCACCTGGACCGCCAGGCCCTGCGTGACTGGCGCGAATCCCGCGTCCCGCAAAAGCCGTACGTCTACCAGAACAACGTCAAATGACCGTTTCCGGCGAGGCAACGTTGCCCGAAGCGGCCGCGGCAGAGATTCCCGGCATGCCCGACGTGGTCGACCAGGTCGCCCTGGCGCGGCTGTATGGCGAACCGCTGTTTGCCATGCCGACGGACCTGTACATCCCGCCGGACGCACTGGAAATCTTCCTGGAGGCCTTCGAAGGCCCGCTGGACCTGCTGCTGTACCTGATCCGCAAGCAGAACTTCAACATCCTCGACATCCCCATGGCCGGCGTGACGCGCCAGTACCTGGTGTACGTCGAGGAGATCCGCACCCGCAACCTCGAGCTCGCTGCCGAGTACCTGCTGATGGCGGCGATGCTGATCGAAATCAAGTCGCGCATGCTGCTGCCCCCGCGCAAGACCGCCGAGGGCCAGGAGCCGGAAGACCCGCGCGCCGAGCTGGTGCGCCGCCTGCTCGAGTACGAGCAGATGAAGCTCGCCGCCGCCCGGCTGAACGAAGTGCCGCAAGTGGGCCGCGACGTGCTGCGCGCCCAGGTCTACATCGAGCAGGCGCTGCAACCGCGCTTCCCGGACGTGAACGTGGTGGACCTGCAGGAAGCCTGGCGCGACATCGTCAAGCGGGCCAAGCTGGTCCAGCACCACAAGATCACCCGCGAGGAACTGTCGGTGCGCGAACACATGAGCATCGTGCTGCGCAGGCTGCAAGGCCGCAAGTTCGTCGAGTTCGAAAACCTGTTCGACCCCTCGCGCGGCGTGCAGGTGCTGATCGTCACTTTCATCGCCTTGCTGGAGCTGGCCAAGGAAGCGCTGGTGGACGTGACGCAAGCCGAAGCCTACGCCCCCATTTACGTGCGCCTGGCCTACCAGCCCGCCTAACCTTTTTCTCCCAAGCCCATGGCACCCGTCAACCCGGACGTCCACGATTTCGACGTGCTGATCGTCGGCAGCGGCCTGGCCGGCCTGTCGGCCGCGCTGCACCTGGCGCCGACGCACCGCGTCGCCGTCCTCACCAAACGTTCCATGAGCGACGGCTCCAGCGCCTGGGCGCAAGGCGGCATCGCGGCGGTGATGGGCGAAGGCGACACGTTTGAGTCGCATGTGGACGACACGCTGGTGGCGGGCGCCGGCCTCTCGCAGCTCGATGCCACCCGTTTCGTGGTGGAGCACGCGCCCGAGAGCATCGCCTGGCTGCGCGAACTCGGCGTGCCCTTCTCGCAGGAAGACGGCCAGCTGCACTTGACCCGCGAAGGCGGCCACAGCGCGCGGCGCATCGTGCACGTCACCGACGCCACCGGCGCGGCCGTGCAGCAGACGATGATCCGCGAGGTGCTGCGCACGCCCAACATCACGGTGTTCGAGCAGCACACGCTGGTCGACCTGGTCACCAGCCGCAAGCTGGGCCTGCCGGGTGCCGACACCTGCCTGGGGCTGTACGCGCTGGACGGCGTGACCGACGAGGTCAAGACCTTCCGCGCGCCGCAGACCATCCTGGCCACCGGCGGTGCCGGCAAGGTCTACCTGTACACGACCAACCCCGACACCGCCACCGGCGACGGCATTGCCGCAGCCTGGCGCGCGGGCTGCCGGGTGACGAACATGGAGTTCATCCAGTTCCACCCGACCTGCCTGTACCACCCGCATGTGAAGTCCTTCCTCATCACCGAGGCGGTGCGCGGCGAGGGCGGCCGGCTGCTCTTGCCCGATGGCACCCGCTTCATGCCGCAGCACGACGAGCGCGCCGAGCTGGCGCCGCGCGACGTGGTGGCGCGCGCGATCGACTTCGAGATGAAGAAGCACGGCCTGGACTGCGTGTACCTGGACATCTCGCACCAGCCCGAGGCCTTCATCCGCGAACACTTCCCCAACATCCACGCGCGCTGCCTGGAGCTGGGCATCGACATCACGAAGCAGCCGATTCCCGTGGTGCCTGCCGCGCACTACACCTGTGGCGGCATCCACACCGACCTGGCCGGCCGCACCGACCTCGCGGGCCTGCATGCCATCGGCGAGACCACCTACACCGGCCTGCACGGCGCCAACCGGCTGGCCAGCAACTCGCTGGTTGAGTGCATGGTGTTCGCACTCTCCGCCTCCAACGACATCAAGGCCAACGCGATGCCCATGCCCGCGCCGCTCCCGGCGTGGGACGAGAGCCGGGTGACCGATGCCGACGAAGCGGTGGTCATCTCGCACAACTGGGACGAGCTGCGCCGCTTCATGTGGGACTACGTGGGCATCGTGCGGACCAACAAGCGGCTGGAGCGCGCGGCGCACCGCATCCGCCTGCTGCAGGAAGAGATCCACGAGTTCTACGCCAATTTCCACGTCACGCGCGACCTGCTGGAGTTGCGCAACCTGGTGACGGTGGCCGACCTCATCGTCAAGTCGGCGCAGGCCCGACACGAAAGCCGCGGCCTGCATTTCAGCCGCGACTACCCGCAGCTGGCCGACGTGGCCAACCCCACCATCCTCACGCCAGTGCGTTGATGTGAAGCCCGGGCCTGGCTCCAAGCCCTCGCCCGCCGTCGCAGCGGCGGCGGCCCAAGCCACTGCACGTTTCAAGGAAGCATTCGCGCTGCACCAGCAGGGCCGCGTGGCCGAAGCCAAGGCGCAATACGAGCAGGTCCTGAAGCTGTGGCCACGGCATGCGGTCGCCCTGCACCTGCTGGGCGTCATCGCGCTCGAAGCCGGCGACACGCCGGAGGCCCTGCGCAAGCTGGACGCCGCACTGGCGGTGGCGCCGGAGGATTCGGCCGCATGGAACTCGAAAGCCGTGGCCCTGCACAGGCTCAAGCAATACCCCGAGGCGCTGGCCGCCTGCGAGCGTTCGCTGGCCTTGCGCCCGGACGTCGCCGAGGCCCAGTTCAATCGCGGCAACACCTTGATGGCCCTCAAGCGCCGCCCGGAAGCCCTGGCGAACATCGACCGTGCGATCGAATTGCGCCCGGACTACGGCAAGGCCCATGCGACCCGGGGCCTCCTGCTGGCCGAAATGCTGGATAACCCGGGCGCGGTGGAGAGCTTTGCCAGGGCGACTGCATTGCGCGCCGAACTGGACCTGATCCGCGGTCCCTACCTGCATGCGCGCATGCGCCAATGCGACTGGAACGGCTTCGAGGAGCAGGTTCGCGAGTACCTCCAGCTGGTTTACGAGCGCAGGGGACAGCCCAGCCCGCTCGCCGTGCTGTCGACCACCGATTCGCTCGCACTCCAGCGCGCCTCGGCCCAGGCCCACATCGGCCTGCGGCAGCTTGCGCAGCGGGCTGCGCCGGCGGCCCGGCCCCTTGCCGCCGGAGATCGCCTGCGCGTGGGCTACTTTTCGATGGACTTCCGCGCCCACGCGGTGTCCTACCTGACGGCCCAGGTCTACGAGCTGCATGACCGCAGCCGGTTCGAGGTCTTTGCCTTCTCGTACGGCCCGGACACCGGCGACGAGACCCGCAAGCGCCTGGAACACGCGTTCGATCATTTCGTCGACATTCGCGAACGCAGCGACAGCGAGGCGGCCGACCTCGCCCGCTCCCTGGGCATCGACATCGCGGTCGACCTCGCGGGCCTCACGGGCGATGCGCGCACCGGCATCTTTGCGTTGCGCGCGGCGCCGGTGCAAGTGAGCTACATCGGTTACCCGGGCACCATGGCCGCGCCGTACATCGACTACCTCGTTGCCGACGAAACGCTGATCCCGCCGGGCCGGGCCAACTCGTACACGGAAAAGATGGCCTGGCTGCCCAGCTTCCAGGCCAATGACCGCAAGCGCCGCATTTCGGACCGGGTGTTCACTCGCGGGGAGCTGGGGTTGCCGGCCGCTGGCTTCGTCTTTGGCTGCTTCAACCGCAGCCACAAGATCACGCCCCAGGTGTTCGATGGCTGGTGCCGTGTCCTGGCCAGAGTCCCGGGCAGCGTCCTGCTGCTGCATGAAGGCGACCCGGCGACACCCGGCAACCTGCGCCGCGAAGCGCAGGCCCGCGGCATTGCCCCTGAAAGGCTGGTCTTCGCCGGATCCATCCCGCAGGACGAGTACCTGTCCCGCTACCGCGTCGTCGACCTGTTCCTGGACACCTTCCCCTTCAATGGCGGCACCACGGTGAGCGACGCCCTCTGGGCCGGCCTGCCGGTCGTCACGCACGCGGGTCAAGCCTACGCAAGCCGGATGGGTGCGAGCCTGCTGTCAGCGGTGCGGCTGCCGGGGTTGGTCGCCGACACGCCGCAAGCCTACGAAGAGCTGGCGGTGCAACTCGCACTGCAGCCGCAACGGCTGCAGGCCCTGCGCGAGCAGTTGCAGCGTGAGCGGCTGGACGTGCCGCTGTTCGACAGCGCGGCGTTCACCCGCCACCTTGAAGCGGCCTACCTGCGCATGCAAGAGCTGGCCGTGGCGGGCGAGCCGCCGCAACACATCCGCATCGCCTAGGGCGGCACCCGCCCCATCCAGGGGCCAATGCTGGCACTGTTTTTGCTCCGTTAGCGTGCTAACAACCCCAAACAGGAGCACGCAATGGACAAGCGGATTTTCCTCAAGTCAGGTGCAGCGGCTGCGGCAGCTGCGGTGTCGGCCCCCGCGCTGGCGCAGGCCAGCCCGACGGTGCGGTGGCGGCTGGCCTCCAGCTTTCCCAAGAGCCTGGACACGATCTATGGCGGCGCCGAAGTGCTGTCGAAACGGCTCGCAGCAATCACCGGTGGCAAGTTCCAGGTTTCAGTGCACGCGGCCGGTGAGTTGATGCCCGCTTTTGGTGTGGTGGATGCGGTGCAGGGCGGCAGTGTCGAGTGCTCGCACACGGCCAGCTATTACTTCGTCGGCAAGAACAAGGCCTTCGGCTTCGAGACCACCTTGCCCTTCGGGCTGAACCAGCGCCAGCAGAACGCCTGGATGTACTACGGCGGCGGCCTGGCCCTGGTGCGCGACTTCCTGCGCGACTTCAACATCGTGAGTTTTCCCGGCGGCAACACCGGCGTGCAGATGGGCGGCTGGTTCCGCAAGGAAATCCGCTCGCTGGCAGACCTCAAGGGCCTGAAGATGCGCATCCCCGGCATCGGCGGCGAGGTGATGGCCCGGCTCGGCGCCGTGCCGCAGCAGATCGCCGGCGGCGACATCTACCCGGCGCTCGAAAAAGGAACGATCGACGCGGCCGAATGGGTGGGCCCGCACGACGACGAAAAGCTCGGGTTCTACAAGATCGCGCCGCATTACTACTACCCCGGCTGGTGGGAGAGCAACTCGATGTACTCGTTCTACGTCAACACCAAGGCCTGGGACGCGCTGCCCAAGGACTACCAGGCGGCCTTCGAGGCCGCGGCGGCGGAGGCCAACATCGACATGATGGCCGAGTACGACTTCAAGAACCCGCAGGCCCTGCGGCGGCTGGTGGGCAACGGCGTCAAGCTGCACGCCTATTCGACCGAGCTGATGAAGGCGGCGCAGGACGCGGCTTTCGACCTGTACGCGGAAGAATCGGAGAAGAACCCGTCCTTCAAGAAACTGTACGAATCGTGGAGCAAGTTCCGCGGCGAGGTGATGCTGTGGCACCGCTTCGCGGAGCACACCTACTCGAACTTCGTCTACAACAACCCGCCCAAGCGCGCGAGTTGACAGCGCCGGCGCCGCTGCTTCAGGCGGCGCCGATGTTGGGTACCAGCGAGCCCGCCGGCTTGCCGGCTTTCAGCGCAGCGGTGAACGCGAGCATGCGATCGATCGGCACGCGGGCCCGAACACCCAGCGCGGGGTCGACCTGCACTTCGTTCGCGCCGGTCTCCAGCACATGCGCCAGCCCCGCCAGGCCATTCATGGCCATCCAGGGGCAATGCGCGCAGCTCTTGCAGGTCGCGCTGTTGCCGGCCGTCGGGGCTTCGATGAACACCTTGCCCGGGTTGAGCGTGCGCAGCTTGTGCATCATGCCGTTGTCGGTGGCGACGATGAACTCTTTCGCGTCCATCTCGCCCGCCGCCTTCAGGATGCCCGATGTGGACCCGACCGCATCGGCCAGCGCCACGACGTCGGCGGGCGACTCCGGGTGCACCAGCACCTTCGCCTTGGGGTATTGCTTCTTGAGCGCTTCCAGCTCGAACGCCTTGAACTCGTCGTGCACGATGCACGAGCCGTTCCAGAACTCCATGTCCGCGCCGGTCTCGCGCTGGATGTAGCCGCCGAGGTGCCGGTCCGGCGCCCACAGGATCTTGTGGCCCTTGTCCTTGAGGGCCCGCACGATGTCCAGCGCGCAGCTGGAGGTGACCAGCCAGTCCGAGCGCGCCTTCACCGCGGCGCTGGTGTTGGCATAGACCACCACCGTGCGGTCCGGGTGCTGGTCGCAGAACGCGCTGAACTCGTCGATCGGGCAACCCAGGTCGAGCGAGCAGGTGGCGTCCAGGTCGGGCATCAGCACGCGCTTTTCCGGCGAGAGGATCTTGCTGGTCTCGCCCATGAACTTCACGCCGGCCACCACCAGCGTCGTGGCCGGGTGGTCGCGGCCGAATCGGGCCATCTCCAGGGAATCGCTCACGATGCCGCCGGTTTCCTCTGCCATGTCCTGCAGGTCGGGGTGCACGTAGTAGTGCGAGACGAGCACGGCGTTGCGCTCCTTCAACAGCCGGCGTATCTTGTCCTTGAGCGCGGCGCGTTCGGTCGGGGTCGGCTCCACAGGCGTGCGCGCCCAGGCGTGCTTGGTGTCGCAGGTTCCGCCGGTGGGGACCGGGTGCTCGTATTCAACGTCGTAGATGGGAATGACGGCGCTCATCAAATTTCCTTCAGGCGCATCGAAAAGTCGGTGGCCTTGACGTCCTTGGTCAAGGCCCCGATCGAAATTCGGTCAACGCCGGTTTCCGCCAGCGCGCGCACGCTGTCCAGCGTGACGCCGCCGGAAATCTCGAGGACGGCGCGCGCATCGTTGATCTGGACGGCTTCGCGCAGCGTCGGCAGGTCCATGTTGTCCAGCAGGATCATGCGCGCGCCGTGCTCCAGCGCTTCGCGCAACTGGGCCAGGGTTTCAACTTCGATCTCCACGAACGAAGCCTTGCCCGCGACCTCGGCGGCCGCCTTGAGGACATTCGCGACGCCCCCGGCCGCGGCGATGTGGTTTTCCTTGATCAGCACCGCGTCGTACAAGCCGATGCGATGGTTGGTGCCGCCGCCGGCGCGCACTGCGTACTTCTGCGCGAGCCGCAGGCCGGGCAAGGTCTTGCGCGTGTCGACGATCTGGGCGCGGGTGCCGTGTACGGCATCCACATAGGTGGCTGTCTTGGTCGCCACCGCGCTGAGCATTTGCAGGAAGTTGAGCGCAGTGCGCTCGGCCGTCAGCAGGCTGCGTGCGGAGCCCTCGATCTCCAGCACCACCTGGTCGGCCATGCAGCGCTGGCCTTCGTTGACCAACCAGTGGATTTGCAGGCCGTCGTCAACCTGGCGCAGGGCGGCTTCGACCCAGGGCCGGCCGCAGATCACGGCCGCTTCGCGCGCCAGGATGCGCGCCCGCGCGCGTCGACCGGCCGGGACCAGGCCTGCGGTCAGGTCACCGGGGCCGACATCCTCGGCCAGTGCGCGGGCCGCGTCCGACCGGGCCAGCTCTGCCACGGCTGCGGCGGAAAAATCGAATGGGTTGGGCATGGCACCAAGCATAGCGGGATGGCAGCCGCGACGCGGGCAGGCGGCGGAAATCCCCCGCGCTCAGCGCGACGCCGTGGCCAGCTTGCGGATCACGTCGGCGTACAGGACCTGGATCCGCTGCATGTGCGCCGCGAACTGCTCTGGCGTGCCCCCGACCGGTTCCTGGCCGGCTTCGCGCGTCAGGGCCGCAAAGACCGGGTCGGCCAGAGCCCGGTTGGCCGCGGCGTTCAGGCGGGCCACCTCATCGGCCGGTGTTGCCGCCGGCACGAACAGGCCGATGAACCCGTCCATGACGAATCCCGGCCAGGCCTGCGCAAAGAGCGGTGCGGCTGGCGCGACGGCCTGCGAGGAAGTAGCCAGCGCCCGCAGCTTGCCTGCCTCCACCAGCTTGGTGACGACCTCCGCGCTGACGAAGAGCATGTCCACATGGCCGCCCATCGCCGCCGTGACCGCCGGCGCGACGCCGGGATACGGAACCGCAGTCACCTTGTTGCCAAGACGCAGGCCCAGTTGCTGGCAAGCCAGCGCCATCGGGCCGGGCGGTGCGCCGCAGTTCAAGCCCCCGGGCCTGGCGGCCGCCGCGGCGAGATCCGCCACCGAGGCCAGCCGTGAATCGGCCGGCACCACGAGCATGAAGTTGGAGTAGGACAACTGCACTACCGGCCGCAACTCGTCCTTCGGCGAGAAGCCGACGTTGCGCGTGAGCGGCGCCAGCACCAGCGTCGCACCGGCCAGCAGGACCGAGCGGCCGTCGGGCGGCGACTTCGCCACCAGTTCGGTCCCGATCATGGTTTCCGCACCGGCGCGGTTGTCCACGACCCAGTTCTCGCCGCCTGGCGTGGACAGCTTCGCGGCCAGCGCGCGCGCCAGCATGTCGAGCGAACCGCCTGCGGGCACGGGCACGACCAGGCGCACCATGCGCTCCTGCGCCTGGCCAGCCGGCGCAGCGCAGGCCAACGCGAAAACCAGTATTCCGAGAACGCGCTTCATCGCGCGGCCTTCGTTACGTTATTTTTTTCCACGTGAATACTCCTCCTCAACTGCTCGCGCATCACCTTGCCCCCTTCGTTGCGCGGCAGCTTGTCCACCTGCACGACGGCCTTCGGCGCCAGGTGCTGACCCAATTGCCCGGCGCAGCGCCGCATGATCGCTTCCTTGTCGACAGCCGAATTGGACACGACAACGGCGACGAGTATTTGCTTGCCCACCTGGGGCTCGGCCACGACGACGGCGCACTCGATCACCGTGGGATCTTCGGCAATCACGGCCTCGACCCGTGCCGCGTCGACCTTGCCGCCCGACACATTGAGCACTTCGTCGGTGCGCCCGCCCAGGAAGACCAGGCCATCCGGCCGTACACGCCCGCGGTCGCCGGTGTAGAACCAGCCGTCACGGAAGCCCGCCCCGGCTTCCGTGCCCTCCTGCCCGATGTACCCCTGCGCCATCGTCATGGAGCGCATGCGCAACCTGCCCATCGTCCCCGGCGGCAGCGGCGCATCCGCGTCGTCCACGGCCTGCACCTCCATCCAGGGCACGATGCGCCCCGCACAACGGGGCTTCGACTGCTGCAAGGCGGCGTCCGCGACCGCAATCAGCCCGGCCTCGGACGATCCGTAGTTGATGCTCAAGCCAGGGCAGACATGGCGGCGCAACGCAGCCTGCGTGGCCGGCGTCATCGCACCCCCACCGGAAATCATCGTGTGCAAACCGGGCGCGGGCCGGCCAAATTCGGAGGCCGGGTCCGCAGCGACCTGCGCCATGTCGATCGCAGTGGCCGGCGTGGTCACGACCACCGTGATGCCGTCGCGGTGAATCGCCTGCAAGAGCGGCTGCGGTTCGAACTTGTTGGCTATCGCCACTGCGGCGCCGCAGTGAAGGGGCCGCATCCAGTAGTGAAACGCAAAGGGCATTCCAGCGGCCATGGCGACCAGCACCCGGTCGGCGGGCGTCAGGGGATAGACGGCCCTTACAAGGTGCGTGCGCACGATCAGTTCGCCCACCGAGGAAGCGATCGCCTTGGGCAGCCCTGTCGTCCCCGACGACACGCCTATGCGGGACAAGGCGCCCGGCTCCACCTGCACCATTTCCGGCAGTTCGGCCGGCCGCGACTTCATGTCGAGCGCCCGCAGTGAAATGGGGTTGCACCAGGCCGGCAGGTCCTCGGCCTGAGGATCGCGCAGGTTGTGCAGGAGGTGCGTGACACCGCAGGCCAGGGCGAGGGCATCGTCGCCGGCCTTGCGCTGGCCGATCGGCAGCGTCACCGACACGGCACCGAGCCAGCCAATGGCCAGCGTGGAAATGATCATCGGCCGTGCACCGCTGACCTGCAAGCCCACCCGGTCATGCGGCCGCACGCCGGCCTGGGACAGGTGCGCAGCAAGCGTCGCCACGGTGCGGATCAGTTGCCGGTAGGTCATCTGGCGGCCCGTGCCGATCAGGGCCGGCTGGTCCGGAAACGCGATGGCGTTGTTGCGGATTTCTTCAACGATGTTCATTGTTCCGGGGCGCTCGCCTGCATTGTTTTTGGCAGGCAATTATGGAGGACGCCTCCTGCCCGACAGCATGAACCGCGCCTACGCCGGCCGCCGGCGAATCTGGGAAGATCGCTTCATGGAAAGTACGGCATCCCCACTCGAGCCCTCCAGGAGCGAGGTCGACGCCAGCACCGGCCCGGTCGTCCTGGAGTTCGGCACCTCATGGTGCGGTTGGTGCCGCGCCGCCCAGCCCTTGATCACAGGCGCGCTGGAACACCATCCCGGCGTGCGGCACATCAAGGTGGAGGACGGCAGCGGGCGCCCGCTGGGGCGTTCCTACCGTGTCAAGCTGTGGCCGACGCTGGTGTTCCTGCGCGATGGCCGGGAAGTTGCACGGCTGGTGCGCCCACAGGACGGGCAGCCCATCGAGCAGGCACTGGACGCCATCGACCTGCCCGGCTGACCGGCAGTCAGGCGCCTTCGGTGGCCGGGTCCCGGCCCATCAACCGGGCCACTGCGGCAGCCGGCGTGAGCGCCCCTTCCAGCAACGCGACGACGGCGCCGGCAATGGGCATTTCCACGCCAAGCCGGGACGCGCGCCGCACCACGGTCCGGGCGCAGTAAACGCCTTCCGCCACGTGGCCAAGTGAGTCCACCGCCTCGGCCAGCGAGCGGCCCTGCGCCAGCAGGAGGCCGACGCGGCGATTTCGGCTCAAGTCGCCGGTGGCGGTGAGCACCAGGTCACCCAGGCCAGAAAGCCCCATGAAGGTTTCGGCCCGCGCACCCAGCGCCACGCCCAGGCGCGTCATTTCAGCCAGGCCGCGCGTGACCAGTGCGGCGCGTGCGTTGTGCCCGAGGGCCAGCCCGTCGCACAGGCCCGCGGCAATGGCCAGCACGTTCTTCACCGCCCCACCGACTTCCACGCCGGGCAGGTCTTCATTTGCATATACGCGGACAGACCCGCCGTGCACCGCGGCGACCAGGGCGTCGCGAACCGCTTGATGCTCGCTGGCGGCCACCAGGGCCGTGGGCTGGCCGCGGGCCACCTCGTGCGCGAAGCTGGGACCACTCAGCACCCCCGCGAGCAGGCGCGGCGCGACCTGTGCGCGGATCTCATGCCCCAGCAGGCCGTCAGCACCTGCCAGGCTGGCTTCGAAGCCCTTGCACAGCCAGGCGACAGGCGAAGGCGCGCCGGCGAGCGCCGTGAGCATCTCGCGCAAGCCCGCCATGGGCGTGGCGATGATGCACAGGTCATGCTGGGCGGCCAGCGCCGCGACGGAATGCACGTCGCCGCCGCACACCGTGACGGCGGGCGGCAGCGTAACGCCGGGGAGGTAACGCTCGTTGCAGCGGGCGGATTCGATGGCCTGGGCCTGCGAAGCGCCGCGCGCCCACAGGCTCACCGGGTGCCGCGCCGAGACGCTCACGGCCAGCGCCGTGCCCCATGCGCCCGCGCCGAAGATCGCGACTCTCATGGGAGGGTGGCGCAGGACGGGGCGGGCCGACGCAGGGCGGGAATCAGGCCGTGGTGATGATGCGCGAAGGTTCGGCGGCCTGCTGTTGCTGCGCGTCGATCTTCTGCTGCTCGTACATGGCCTGGAAATTGATCTCGGCCAGGTGCACCGGCGGGAAGCCGGCGCGCGTGACGATGTCGGCCACGTTGCTGCGCAGGTAGGGGTACACGATCTGCGGGCAGGCGATACCCATCAGCATGTTCATCTGGTCTTCCGCGATGTTGCGGATCTCGAAGATGCCGGCCTGCTTGACCTCAATGAGGAACACGGTCTTGTCCTTGACCTTGGTGGTCACGGTGGCGGTCACGCAGATTTCATAGACGCCGTCGGCGGCCGGCGCACCCTCGACACCCAGCTGGATGTCCACGGAGGGCTGCTCCTGCTCGAGCAGAATGGCGGGGGAATTGGGCTGCTCCAGGGACGCTTCCTTGAGGTAGACGCGCTGGATCTGGAAAACGGGATCGTTCTGGGAGGGTTGGGGTTGCTGTTCAGCCATGGTTCTCTTTCGGGTCAACCCGCCATTATCCGTTAAGCAGGGGGACCAGCCCGCCCCGGCTGTCCAGGGCCATCAGGTCGTCGCAGCCGCCCACATGGGTCTCGCCGATGAATATCTGCGGCACGGTGCGCCGGCCGGTGATTTCCATCATTTTCATGCGCTCGGCGGGCTGCATGTCGACCCGGATTTCCTCGATGGCGGCAACGCCCTTGGCCTTGAGGATCTGCTTGGCGCGAATGCAATAGGGGCAAACGGCCGTGGTGTACATCTTGACGGACTGCATGGCTCTCAACTTCAGCTTCGGAAAGCCCTGGATTCAGGCTTTTTCTATGGGCAGATTAGCTTCTTTCCAGGATTTCAGCCCGCCGGCCAGCACTTGGGCCTGCTCGTAGCCCAGCTTTTTGGCCACGCCCAGCGCCCGGTTGGCGCGCGAACCGCTGGGGCACACCAGGATGACCGGCAATGCCTTGTTCTTCACGACCTCGGGCAGGCGCTGCTCCAGCTCACCCACCGGCACGTTCTTCGCGCCGCCCACATGGCCGGCGGCGAACTCTTCCTTTTCGCTCACGTCCACGACAACCGCCTTTTCCCGGTTGATCAGCTGGACGGCGGCGGCAGCGGACAGCCCGGTGCTGGCCGCACCCTGGATCACCGGCCAAAGCAGCATCCCTCCAGAGGCGAGGGCCACCGAAATGAGCATCCAGTTGTCAATGAGAAATTTCACGTCTTTCCTTGTAGTGCGAGCGAAGTCAACCCGGGATTCTAAAATGGCGGGTTGCGCATCTGAAATCCAAGGCCTTCCCCATGTACAAACTCGTGTTGATCCGGCACGGCGAATCCACCTGGAACCTGGAAAACCGGTTTACCGGCTGGACCGACGTCGACCTCACGCCGACCGGCGTCGAGCAGGCCAAGGCCTCCGGCCGGCTGCTCAAGGCCGAGGGTTACGACTTCGACCTCTGCTACACCAGCGTCCTCAAGCGGGCCACCCGCACCCTGTGGCATTGCGTCGACGAAATGGACCGCACCTGGCTGCCGGTCGTCCACAGCTGGCGGCTCAACGAGCGCCATTACGGTGCCCTGCAGGGCCTGAACAAGGCGGAAACCGCGAAGAAGTTCGGCGACGAGCAGGTGATGCTCTGGCGCCGCAGCTACGACGTGCCGCCGCCGGCGCTGGAAGCGGGTGACCCGCGCAGCGAGCGCGGCGATGTCCGCTACGCCCGGCTCGACCCGGCCCAGGTGCCCCTGACCGAGTGCCTGGCCGACACCGTGGTGCGCGTGCTGCCGTTCTGGAATGAATCCATCGCCCCCGCGATCCGGGCCGGCCGGCGCGTGCTGGTTGCGGCGCACGGCAACTCGATCCGCGCCCTGGTCAAGCACCTGGACGGCATTTCGGACAGCGACATCGTGGGCCTGAACATCCCGAACGGGATCCCGCTGGTCTATGAGCTGGACGCGCAACTCAAGCCGCTGCGCCACTACTACCTGGGCGACGCCCAGGCCGTGGCGGCAGCGGCGCATGCAGTGGCCCAACAGGCCAAGGCGGCCTGAAAATTGCCTGTCCCCCATGCGTAAAGACGGTGTAAACGCCGGGACTTTTCCACAAATCGACGGCCGGTCCCGGAACCGTGGCGTAACGGTTGCGTCATACCCCCTTCGCAGGTGTATATTTTCAGCACTGTAGAGGACAGGATTTTTCTCCCATGAGCCACAAACTCAAGATTGCCGGCTGGATTTCTGTTGGCGCCCTGGCCGGCGCGCTGACCACTGTGTCCCTGCAGACGGTCGCGCGCGGCTCGCTCGCGCCCCTGCCGCTCGAGGAACTGCAGCAGCTGGCTGCCGTTTTCGGCATGGTCAAGTCGGACTATGTCGAGGCCGTCGACGAGAAAAAGCTGATCCAGGACGCCATCGGCGGCATGGTTTCCAGCCTCGACCCGCACTCGCAGTACTTCGACAAGAAGTCTTTCAAGGAATTCCGGGAAGGCACCACCGGCCGCTTCGTCGGGGTGGGCATCGAGATTTCGCAGGAAGACGGCCTGGTCAAGGTCGTCTCGCCGATCGAAGGGTCACCCGCCTTCCGTGCCGGCCTCAAGCCCAACGACCTGATCACCAAGATCGACGACACCGTGGTCAAGGGCCTGTCGCTGAACGACGCCGTCAAGAAGATGCGTGGCGAGCCCAACACCAAGGTCATGCTGACCATCTACCGCAAGGACGAGAACCGCACTTTCCCCGTGACGATCACGCGCGAGGAAATCCGCACCCAATCGGTGCGCGGCAAGGTCGTCGAGCCCGGCTATGGCTGGATCCGCCTGTCGCAGTTCCAGGAGCGCACGGTGGACGACTTCGCCAAGAAGGTCGAAGAGATCTACAAGGCTGAGCCCAACCTGAAGGGCATGGTGCTGGACCTGCGCAACGACCCGGGCGGCCTGCTGGATGCAGCCGTGGCCATCTCGGCTGCTTTCCTGCCTGAAAACGTCGTGGTCGTCTCCACCAACGGCCAGCTGGCCGAAAGCAAGTTCGTCTACAAGGCCGCGCCGGAGTTCTACCAGCGCCGCGCCGGCAACGACCCGCTGCGCCGCCTGCCGGCTGCACTGAAGTCCGTGCCGCTGGTGGTGCTGGTCAACGAAGGCTCCGCGTCCGCCAGCGAAATCGTGGCCGGCGCCCTGCAGGACCACAAGCGCGCCACCATCCTGGGCAGCCAGACCTTCGGCAAGGGTTCGGTGCAGACCGTGCGCCCGCTCGGTCCGGACACCGGCCTGAAGCTCACCACGGCACGCTACTACACGCCCACCGGCAAGTCGATCCAGGCCAAGGGCATCGTGCCCGATGTGATGGTCGACGAGTCCGAAGAAGGCAGCATCTTCTCCCTGTTGCGCACCCGCGAGGCCGACCTCGAGAAGCACCTGGGCAGTGGCCAGGGCGCCGAGGTGAAGGACCCCACCCGCGAAAAGGCCCGCGAGGAAGCACGCAAGAAGGCCGAGGAAGAAGCCAGGAAGCCGGCCGCCGATCGCAAGATCCCCGAGTTCGGCTCCGACAAGGACTTCCAGCTGGTGCAGGCGCTGAACCAGCTCAAGGGCCGTCCGGTTCTCATCAGCAAGACCCAGGTGGTCGAGAACAAGTCAGACAAAAAAGACAATTGACCCGCTACCAGCGGATCCACGAAAAGCCGGCGCCAGCCGGCTTTTTCATTGCTGCGCCACAATTCGCCCCATGACGGACGACCAGCTGCTGCGCTACTCCCGCCACATCCTGCTCGAGGAGCTTGGCATCGAAGGCCAGGAGCGCCTGATGGCGTCGCACGCGCTGGTGATCGGCGCCGGCGGCCTGGGCTCCCCGGTGGCGCTGTACCTCGGCACGGCCGGCGTGGGCCGCATCACCATCGTTGACAACGATTCAGTCGACCTCACCAACCTGCAACGGCAGATTGCGCACAACCTCTCACGCGTTGGCGAACCCAAGGCGCTCTCAGCGCAGCAAGCGGTGGCTGAGATCAATCCCGAAGTGCTGGTGGTGCCGGTGGTCGAACGCGCCGATGCGCAGATGCTCGACGAGCTGGCGCGCAACGCGGATGTCGTCATTGATTGCTGCGACAACTTCACCACCCGCCAGGCGGTGAACGCCGCATGCGTGCGACACGGCAAGCCGCTGGTCTCCGGCGCGGCGATCCGCTTTGACGGCCAGATCTCCGTGTACGACACACGAGATGCAGCATCGCCCTGCTACGCGTGCGTCTTCCCGCCTTCGTCCGATTTCGAGGAGACACGTTGCGCCACCATGGGCGTCTTCGCTCCCCTGGTCGGCATCATCGGCGCGATGCAGGCGGCCGAGGCGCTCAAGCTGTTGTCAGGCGCCGGCACTTCGCTTGCGGGCCGGCTGCAGATGCTCGACGGGCGCTCGATGGAGTGGAACGAAGTCAAGGTGCCGCGGGACCCAGCCTGCCCCGTGTGCGCGCAACGATCAAGCCGGGGCTGACAAGGCCTT
>DATHWV010000331.1:0-2866 GCA_035460205.1 Ramlibacter sp. | reverse complement strand
TGGGGGGCACCCGATTTCTTGGTCAGCAACATGGGGTTCTCCTGGAACGAGGAGTTAAACGAGCGTCGTCTTGTAATAGCGCTTGACGTGTTCGCTGAGGCGATAGCCCCCGCCGTTGGCCGGCGGTTTGGGCGCGTCAGCGGTCACGGCTGTTTCCGTGACGGCGCCGGGCAGCAGCGAGGCCGCCGCGGCGACGGCACCGGCGGTTCCGGCGCCTGCAAACAGGGTTCTGCGCGACAGCTTGCTCTTGGGCTGGCTCATCTCTCGTCTCCTGGTACGACTGCAACGGGGCTAGGCAAACAACTGCATAGCCCGTTTGAATGTAGCGTCAGCACCAAGCTTGTGCAAGCATGCAAACACTGCGCGCGCGTCTCAACTTGGAGCACTTGCGTCGCAGCGGCGAATGCTGCAACGCACCATGAAGACCTTCGGACTAGGCGCCGTCCAGCATGTCGAAACCCTGGATCTCGACGTTCATGAAAGCGCGGGTGAATCCGGCCAGCGCCGCGTAGAAGCGCGCCTTCGGATGGCCGGCGATGGTTTCGCACAGCGCCATCACCCAGGGCTGCACATGCGCCGCAAAGAACTCCTGCTGGCGCGCGAGGTTGGCGACCTCCACGTCGTCACCGGCGATGAGGTAGCGCATCACTTCGCACAGGTACGCAACGTGGTCCTCGGTTTCCGGCATGTCGTCACCACGCGCCAGGCCCAGCGCCGCCAGGTCGGTGCGAAGGCGCGCGAGTGGCTTCTCGTTCAGGAAGCCGCTGAGGTAGTGCGAACCGAACAAGTACACCTCGGGTTTTCCCACCCCGCCGAACAAGGCGTTGTATTCATCCCCAATCGCCTGGTCGGTCATGCCGCGTGCGACGCCGACGAGTTCGCGCCATGGCTCTTCAAGAAAGCCGCCCGCGGCCGGCGCGTCGGTCACGGCAACGCGCAGGGACGACAGCAGCGCCGCTTCCGGCGCCGCGTAGTACAGGACGGCCAGCAGGCCATAGACCTCGGCGCGTGCCGTTTCTTCATCCAGCGCGGATGACACAGGGATCTGCGAACTCATAGGTCGGTGATCTTCGCTTCGTTCTCGGAGGAGTAGATGTCGATCACGCGGCAGTCGCCGCACATCTTCAGGCGTTCCAGCGCGGCGCCCTGGAACATCGAATGGCCGGCCAGCTTGCCCAGCATCGCCTCGATGGCCTTGAGCGTGCCGAACGGCTTGCCGCAACGCACGCAGCCATAGGGCGTCGTTTCGTTGAGCACGCGCGCTTCCTTGCGCTCGCGGGTGAGCAGCAGCCTGGGCTGCAGCGTGATCGCGTCTTCGGGGCAGGTCGATGCACACAGGCCGCACTGCACGCAGTTCTTCTCGATGAAGCGCAACTGCGGCATCTCCGGGTTGTCCTGCAAGGCGCTGGAGGGGCAGGCGCTGACGCAACTCAGGCACAGCGTGCACTTGTCCTTGTTCACCAGGATGCTGCCGAAAGGCGAACCGGCGGCCGGCAGTTCGATGGCCACCGGGTGGGCAGGCGCGTGTTCGACCAGGTGGTCCAGCGCCAGTTCGAGCGTCGCGCGCTTTTCGGGCGCCAGAGCGAACGTGGCCGGGCGCGCCGGCGTGGCAGCAGCTTGCGACGCGAGCCGGGCGAGTTCAGCGTCCACCCCGGCGTCGAATTCGGCGCGCGCACCGGCGCGCATCAGGTGCAGGTGGGTGCCGGCGTAGCCCAGCCCCGAGAGGATCGCCTGGGCCACGTCCATCTGCTCGCGCAGGACCTCGAGGTACTGCGGCGCTTCTTCGTCGGTGGCCAGCACGACCACCTGCGAGGCGCCCAGTGCGACGGCACTGAGCCAGGCATCGACACCCAGGCTCGCCGTGTGCCAGACCGCCACCGGGATGACGTTGGCCGGAACGCCTTGCGCCAGGCCCAATTGCGCGGCCCGGCCCAGGTTCTCGACCAGCACGCGGCCCTGCTCTTCGCTGTGCAGCAACAGCACCGCATCCTTGCCACCGGCCTTTGCGTAGGTGGACAGGAGGGTCTTGAACTTCGCGCCCTGGTCGGTGGCGCGCGGGTAGGCATAGGTCAGTGCGCCGGTCGGGCAGACCGTCGTGCAGGCGCCGCAACCGACGCACAGGTTCGGGTTCACCTTGATTTGCTGGCGCGACTTTTCGCTGCTGATCGCTTCGGCCGAACACACTTCGATGCAGGCGTTGCAGCCCACTGTCTCGTTGCGGCTGTGGGCGCAGAGCTTCTGCTTGTAGGTGAAGAACTTCGGCTTCTCGAATTCTCCGACCAGCTCGCGCAGCTTGAGCACCGTGGTGAACAGGCCCGTCTCGTTTCCTGGCGGAACGGAAAAGTACCCCTGGGGCAGCGCGTGGCGCGCGAAGGCCGGCGCGGCGCGCAGGTCCAGCACCAGGTCGAACTGTTCCTCGAATTCGGCCGGCTCGCGCCCGAAGTCGATGGCGCCGGCCGCCTCGCACACTTTCACGCAGGCGCGCGTCGAGTCGCATTTGGCCAGGTCGATCTGGTAGTCCAGCCCGATCGCATTCTCGGGACACGCGGTGAGGCACGCGTTGCAGCGGGTGCACAGGTCCAGGTCGATCGGGTTGGTCCGCAACCACTTCAGCTTGAAGGCGCCGAGCCAACCATCCAGGCCCTGGACCTGCCCGCTGATGACCGGGTAGCGGCGCTCCTGCGCGCCGGAACCACCTTGCGCGAACACGACCACGTCGAGCACATCGCCGACCAGGGCCGCGACGCGCTCGGCGGCATCCACTGCGCCGATGACCAGCAGGCGGCCGGCGCTCTTGTAGGTGACCGTTGCCACCGGCTCCGGCTCCGGCAGGTGCGCGGCCGCGAGCAATGCGGCAATCTTCGGC
>DATHWV010000330.1:0-8009 GCA_035460205.1 Ramlibacter sp. | reverse complement strand
CGCCTTCGCGCGCAAGCACCTGGGCAACAAGCCGGTCAGCGCCATTATCTTCAGCCACAGTCACGCCGACCACTTCGGCGGCGCGCTCGGCGTCATCACGCCCCAGGAGATCGCCCAGCGCAAGGTGCCCATCATCGCGTCCGAAGGCTTCATGGAAGAAGCGACCAGCGAGAACGTCATGGTCGGCACCGCGATGGCGCGGCGCTCGATCTACCAGTTCGGCAAGGACCTGGAGCGCTCGCCCAAAGGCCTCGTGGACACGGGCCTGGGCAAGAACGTGGCCTACGGCGCCATCGGCATCCTGCCTCCCACGATGCTGATCACCAAGCCCACCGAGGAACACACGGTCGACGGCGTGAAGTTCGTTTTCCACAACGTGCCGGGCGCGGAAGCGCCGGCCGAAATGACGTTCTACCTGCCGGAGAAGAAGGCCTACGGCGGCGCCGAGAACCTGGCGCAAACCATGCACAACCTGCTGCCGGTGCGCGGCGCCAAGGTGCGCGACGCGCTGCGCTGGTCCAACTACATGCAGCAGGCGCTCGATGAGACCGCGGACGCCGAGGTGTACTTCGGCCAGCACAACTGGCCGATCTGGGGCAAGGAGAAGATCGCCGAGTTCATCACCCAGCACCGCGACGTCTACAAGTTCACGCACGACCAGACGGTGCGCCACATCAACGCCGGCCGCACGCCGCGCGAGATTGCCGAGCTGGTGAAGCTGCCCAAGTCGCTGCAGACCCACTTCGGCGTGCGCGGCTACTACGGCGACTTGCGCCACAACGTGAAAGCGGTCTACCAGTTCTACCTGGGCGCCTATGACGGCAACCCGGCCAACCTGGACCCGCTGCCGCCGCAGGAGTCGGCCAAGCGTTACCTCGAACTGCTGGGCGGTACCGACAAGGCCGTCACGTCCGCCCAGGCCGCGTTCGACAAGGGCGACTACCGCTGGGCCGCCGAGCTGCTGAACCATGCGGTGTTCGGTGATCCTTCGCACAAGGGCGCGAAGGAATTGCTGGCGCGCACCTACGACCAGATGGGCTATGTGGCTGAGGCCTCGACCTGGCGCAACAGCTACCTCACGGCCGCCGCCGAACTGCGCAACGGCCCGCCCAAGAAAGGGGTGGACCGCTCCTTCCTGATCGACGCGCTGCGCCAGACCCCGACCGAACGCTTCCTCGAAGCCATGAGCGCCGGCCTGGACGGCGTCGCGGCCGAAGGCAAGGACCTGCGGATCAACCTGGTGCTGACCGATACCAAGGAGTCGTACGTCATGTGGATCGAGAACGCGGTGCTTCACCACAAGAAGGCCCCTGCAGATCCCAAGGCGAACGCCACGCTGACGCTGACCAAGGACTTCTTCGTCAACATGATGGCGGGCAAGGCCGGCGCGAAGGACCTGCTCACCTCCAGCGACGTCAAGATCGGCGGCTCCACGCTGGACCTGGGCCGATTCCTCACGCTGATCGACAAGTCGCCAGGCACTTTTGCCATCGTCACCAAGTAAACAGCGAGCACCCACCATGTCCTTCTACATGACCCAGGCGCTGCACCGCGCGATGCAGCAAAAGCCCGATGCGGTGGCCACCGTGTTCGGCGAGCGGACCCGCACCTGGCGCGAACTGGGCGGTCGCGTCGCGCGACTCGCCGCCGGCCTGCGCGGGCTGGGCGTCCGGCCCGGCGACCGCGTCGGCATCCTCTCGCTCAACTCCGACCGCTACCTCGAAGTGCTGTTCGCCACCTGGTGGTGCGGCGGCGTGATCAACCCGGTGAACATCCGCTGGAGCCCGGTGGAGATCGCCTACTCGCTGGACGACTGCGACACCAGGGTGCTGGTGGTGGACGACATGTTCTCGGCCATGGTGCCGGCGCTGCGCGAGAAGTCGAAGTCGCTGGGCTGCGTGATCCATGCGGGCGACAAGGCGCTGCCCGCAGGCCTGGTGAGCTGCGAGGCGCTGGTCGAGTCGCACCCGCCCATGGCCGATGCCGGCCGGCGCGACGCCGACCTCGCCGGTGTGCTCTACACCGGCGGCACCACCGGTTTCCCCAAGGGCGTGATGCTGTCGCACGCCAACCTGTTCTCCAGCGCGCTGGCCGTGCTGGGCGCGAAAATCACCGACGGCGACGCGGTGTTCCTGCTGGCGGCACCGATGTTCCACGTCGCCGCGATCGCCGTGGCCACGAGCCATGGGCTGGCCGCGGGCCGCTTCGTGATCGTCCCGATGTTCACGCCCGAAGGCTTCTGCAAGGCGGCGCAGGCCCATCGCGCCACGCACACATTCCTGGTGCCGACCATGATCCAGATGCTGATTGACTACCCCGAGCGAGGCAGCTACGACCTGTCCTCGCTGGCCAGCATGGCCTATGGCGCTTCGCCGATCCAGCAGGCGTTGCTGGACCGCGCGATGGCGGCCCTGCCGCAAGTGGGCTTCATGCAGGCCTATGGCATGACGGAGCTGGCGCCGCTGGTGTCCGTGCTGTCCACCGAACACCATGGCGAGGCGGCCCGTGCCGCCGGCCGCACCCGTTCGGCCGGCCGTGCCGTGACGACCGTGGAGGTGCGAATCGCCGAACCCGGCGGCGACGAGGTGGCACGCGGCACCGTCGGTGAAATCATGGTGCGTGGTCCCGGCGTGATGCGCGGCTACTGGAACCGCGAGGAAGAGACGCGCAAGGTCCTGGACGAAGACGGCTGGTACCGCTCGGGCGACGGTGCCTACATGGACGACGAAGGTTTCATCTACATCGTCGACCGCGTGAAGGACATGATCGTCACCGGTGGCGAGAACGTTTACTCGGCCGAGGTCGAGAATGCCCTGGCTGGCCACCCTTCCGTCGCGGCTTGCGCCGTGATCGCGGTGCCGAGTGAGCAGTGGGGCGAGGCCGTGCATGCGGTCGTCGTAGCCAGGGGCGGCCAGGATGCACAAGCCGACGAACTCATTGCCTTCTGCAAGGAAAGGCTGGCCGGCTACAAGTGCCCGCGCAGCATCGAGTTCCGCGACGCGCTGCCGCTCTCCGGCGCCGGCAAGGTGCTCAAGACGAAGCTGCGCGAGCCGCATTGGGCGGGCCACGAGCGGCAGGTGGGGTGAACACGATGAACGCCATCCTCCGCCCCCAGGACGAGTCGCCGATGCAGCGCGCATTCCACGCGCAACGCGAAGCCTTTGCGCTCGACATGAACCCCTCGTACGACCTGCGGCTCGATCGCCTGAACCGCCTGTTCGAGATGACTGAAGCCATCGCGCCCGCGCTGGTGCAAGCCATCTCGGCCGACTTCGGGCACCGCTCGCCGCACGTCACGCGGCTGGCCGACATCATGATGGTGCTGGCCGCAGTCAAGCACACGCGGCGCAAGCTCAAGCGATGGATGCGCCGAAGGCGCGTCACCACCGCACTGGCCTTCCAGCCCGGGCGTTGCGAAATGCGCCCACAGCCGCTGGGTGTGGTGGGCGTCGTCGCGCCCTGGAACTACCCGTACCAGCTGTCGATCGGCCCGGCCATCGCCGCGCTGGCGGCAGGCAACCGAGTGATGGTCAAGCCGTCGGAACTCACGCCGCGCTTCTCGCAGTTGCTGCAGGAGTCGGTGGCGCGGTTTTTCGTGCCGGAGGAAATGACGGTCATCACCGGCGACGCGGAACTGGGCAAGGATTTCGTGTCCTTGCCATTCGACCACCTGATCTTCACCGGCTCCACCGCCGTGGGCCGCGAAGTCGCCAAGGCCGCCGCCGCCAACCTGACGCCGGTGACGCTGGAGCTTGGCGGCAAATCGCCCGCCATCCTCGGCGAGGACTGCGACCTCGATCGCGCGGCCGACAGCCTGACCATCGGCAAGATGCTCAACGCCGGCCAGACCTGCATCGCGCCGGACTATGCGCTGGTGCCCAGGGCCCGCATGGCGGCCTTTGTGGACGCGATGAAGCGATCGGTGCGCCGCCGCTACCCGGACCTTGCGCGCAACCCGGACTACACCAGCATCGTCAACGATCGCCACCACGCGCGCCTGCAGCACCTGCTGGAGGATGCGAAGGTGCGCGGCGCGACGGTGACACCGCTCGCCGAAAAGGGCGATGCCGGTGGCTCGCGCGTCCTGGCGCCGGCGCTGGTGCTCGATGTGCACGAAGGCATGGCCGTGATGCAGCAGGAGATCTTCGGCCCGCTGCTGCCGGTGCTGCCCTACGACACGCTGGACGAAGCCATCGCCTACGTGAACCGGCATGAGCGGCCACTGGCGCTGTACTGGTTCGGCCACGACAAGGCCGCGCGCGAACGCGTGCTGGGCCACACGATCTCCGGCGGCGTCACTGTGAACGACTGCATGTGGCACTTCGGCCAGGAGGACCTTCCGTTCGGCGGGGTGGGCGCCAGCGGCATGGGCGCCTACAACGGCGAAGCGGGCTTTCGCACCTTCAGCAAGGACAAGCCGGTGTTTCACCAGAGCGTGCTGTCCGGTGTGCCGCTGCTCTACCCGCCCTATGGACGGATGTTCGAGTTCATGGCCAAGGTGCTCAGGCGCATCACCTGATGCCTAGCTGGCGCGGCCACCCTGCCGGGCCAGGTGCACCTGGTGCAAGGTGATCTTGCGCACCTCGGCCTGGCTGGTTTCGATGTGCGCGCGCAGCAGCATGGCGGCCTGGTCGCCGCGCTTGCGCTGGATGGCCTTGAGGATCTTCGCGTGCTCGTCGTAGGTGGCGTCGATGCGCGCCTGCTTGGTGAAGTCCAGCCGGCGGATGATGCGGATGCGGTCAGTGACGTCGCGATGGACCCGCGCCATCTCCGCGTTGCCGGCGGCGACGACCAGGGCGCAGTGGAACTCCTCGTCCCACTTCGACACCAGCAGCATGTCGGTGCTGCGGTCTGCGGCCGGCACCAGCCAGATGGCATTGAGCTTGTCCAGCATTGCGGCATCGACATGCTGGCCGTCGGTACACAGGCGATGCACGGCCGTGGTCTCCAGCACCATGCGCAGGTCATAGAGCTGTTCGAACTGTTCGAAGTCGAAGGGCAGCACACGCCAGCCGCTGCGAAACAGCACTTCGACATAGCCCTCCTGCTGAAGGCGCGTCAACGCCTGGCGCACCGGTGTGCGTGAAACGCCCAGTCGTTCGCTCAACTCGTTTTCGGTGAAGCGGTCCCCCGGCACCAGGTTGAACTCGGCGATGTCGCGCTTGAGCTGGCCATACACCTCGTCGGCGCGCGAGCGATGGACGGGACGGGCTGCCCTCTTGGCGGGAGCGGGACGACGGGTGGCGGTGGGCACCATCAAACTCTATCAGCGTTGGCTCGCCGGACTGCGCGACAGTGCGTGTAACAGCTGCGTACCGGTGGCCGTCCAGCCGACGATGGCACCTTGCGCGCGCATCATTTCCAGCGCGCTGGCCTTGAACTCGGGAAAGTAGCTTTCGGTGCAGTCTTCCAGCAGCACGCAGTCGTAGCCGCGGTCATTCGCTTCGCGCATGGAGGTCTGCACGCAAACTTCGGTCGTGACCCCCATGAAGACCAGGTGCGTGACACCGACCTGTTGCAGCAGGTTGTGCAACGGCGTGGCGTAGAACGCACCCTTGCCGGGCTTGTCGATCACGATCTCCCCGGAAACGGGCGCGAGCTGCGGGATGATCTGGTTGCCGGGCTCGCCCGCCACCAGGATGCGGCCCATCGGGCCCATGTCGCCGATGCGCAGGCTGGGGTTGCCGCGGTTGCGCTTGGCCGGCGGGCAATCCGACAGCCCGGGCTCGTGCGATTCACGCGTGTGCACGACCAGGCCGCCGGCGTCGCGCCAGCCCTTGAGCACGGCCTGGCAGGCGGGGACGATGGCGGCCAGCAGCGCCACGTTGTTGCCAAGCGTCTCGCCAAAGCCGCCGGGCTCGATGAAGTCGCGCTGCATGTCGATGATGACCAGGGCCGTCTTGCTGACATCGAACTCGAAGGCGAACGGGTTGGCGTCGATTTGCATGTGTGGGTTCCTAGTGGCCGCCGCCCATATGGGCCCCGAGTTCCGCGCGTTGCGCACCGGCCGCCGGTGTCTCGAAGACGATACGGCCTTCACTCATCACCACGATGCGATCGGCCAGTTCCAGCAGCTCGTCCAGGTCCTCGCTGATCAGCAGCACGGCGCCACCGCGCTCACGCACACCGAGGATGCGGGCGTGGATTTCAGCGACGGCTGCGAAGTCGAGCCCGAACACCGGGTTGGCCGCGATCAGCACATTGATGTCGCCGTTGAGCTCGCGCGCCAGCACCGCGCGCTGCACGTTGCCGCCGGAGAGGCTGCGGATGGGCGCGTCCTCGCCCTGCGTCTTGATGCCATAGCCCGCGATCCATTCGCGCGCGCGGCTGCGCCACTGGCCAAAGCGCAGCCGCCCGCCGTCGCACAGCGGCGTGCGGTCGAAGTCGCGCAGTGCCATGTTCTCGGCCACCGAGAGGTCGCCGACGCAGGCGTTGCGCAGCGGCTCCTCCGGCAGGCTGCGGACCTTGAGCCGGTGGTTCTCCTCGCGCCGCGCGGCGTAGGGCTCGCCCATGACGGTGACCTCACCGGCGGCGCGGTCGCGCTGGCCGACCAGTGCTTCGACCAGCTCGCGCTGGCCGTTGCCGGAAACACCTGCAATTCCCAGCACCTCACCAGGCCTCACGTGCAGGGAAAGTTCCCGCACCGCCAGCGTGCCGCGGTCACCCATGACATCGAGTCCGGTGACTTTCAGCGATGCGTGGGCATCGGCGGCAACTTGCGCGCGCTCCGGCGGCGGTGCGGCCGCGTCACCCAGTTCGGGCGGCGCGTTGGCCGCGTCGCCCACCATCGCCGCGGCCAAAAGGCCGGGATTGGTGGTCGTCACCGCGCAATGGTGCACGGCCCTGCCACGCCTGAGCACGGTCACGTCATCGGCATAGGCCATCACCTCGCGGAACTTGTGCGTGATGATGAGGACGGTGCAATGGCCGCTGCGCGCGAATTCCCGCACATGGCCCAGCACTTCATCAGCTTCCTGTGGCGTGAGCACCGAGGTCGGCTCGTCCAGGATCAGCAAGCGCGGCCGCAGGTAGAGCTGCTTGAGCAACTCCAGCTTCTGCTTCTCGCCCGCGGCCAGTTCCAGCGGTCGCGCGTCGAGGTCCAGGCGGAAGGGCGTGGAGGCGAGGAAGCGTTCCAGGTCGGCGCGCTGGGCCTTCCAGTCGATCACTACCGGCGTCTTGCCGCCCGCCAGCAGCAAGTTCTCGGCGACGGTCATGCCGGGCGCCAGCGTGAAGTGCTGGTACACCATGCCGATGCCGAGCGAGCGGGCCACCACCGGGTTGGCGATGTCCTGCTCGCGGCCATCGGTCATGACGCTGCCTTCCTCGGCGCGGTGGAAGCCCGCCACGCACTTGACCAGGGTGCTCTTGCCCGCACCGTTTTCGCCCAGCAGCGCGTGCACCGTGCCCGGCGCCACGCGCATGGTTACATGGTCAAGCGCGGTGAAGCTGCCGAAGCGCTTGGTGAGCTCGTAAGTCTCCAGCGCCATGGCGCCAATGGGCGCCGGCATGGGGTCGATGTGCAACGGGTTCATCGCCGTTCAGGCCAGCGCGTCGAGCAGCGCGGCGGAAGTCGCGTGCGCACCGAACACGCCGCCTTGCATGGTGATCATCTTCAATGCGGCCTCATGGTTGCCCTTGTCGGTGGCGGCCGTGCAGTCCGACAGCACGATGCACTCGAAGCCGCGGTCATTGGCTTCGCGCATGGTCGTGTGCACGCAGACATCGGTGGTGATGCCGGTGAGCACCAGGTTCTCGATGCCGCGGGTGCGCAGGACCAGCTCCAGGTCCGTGGCGCAGAACGATCCCTTGCCCGGCTTGTCGATCACGATCTCGCCTTTCAGCGGCGCCAGCTCGGGAATGATTTCCCAGCCCGGCTCGCCGCGCACCAGCACGCGGCCGCAGGGTCCGTCGTCGCCGATGCCCGCGCCCAGCTGGCGCGAGCGCCAGCGCTTGTTGGCCGGCAGGTCCGACAGGTCGGGGCGGTGGCCCTCGCGCGTGTGGATGATGTG
>DATHWV010000329.1:0-4296 GCA_035460205.1 Ramlibacter sp. | reverse complement strand
GTCCGCCATGGGCCAGATCCGCGCGGGCAAGTTCCGTCCGCTGGCAGTGACGGCCGACAAGCGCTCGGCCGAGATGCCGGATGTCCCGACGCTTTCCGAACAGGGCATCAAGGGCGCCGACGTGCAGACCTGGTACGGCCTCTTTGTCACGGCAGGCACGCCGCGACCGGTGGTAGAGCGACTCACGGCTGAACTGTCGCGCGTGCTGAAGATGCCGGACGTGCAGGCGCGCATCAAGGGCCTGGGCGGCGAGGTTGGCGCCATCAGTGTCGAGCAGTTCACCGAAATGAACCGCAACGAATACGAGCGCTTCGGCAAGCTGGTGCGCGACGCGAACATCAAGGCGGACGGTTCATGAGCGGCACCGCTGCCAACCGCCGCCCCCGCCTCGCGGTGCTGCTCGGCGACGCCGGTGGCGTCGGCCCCGAGATGGCGGTGAAGTTGCTGGCGCGTACCGCGAACCTGGCCGCAGTGGACATCCTGCTGATCGGCGACGAGGCGGCGCTCGCATCGGGCGAACGCATTGCGGGCGTGCGCCTGGACCCGCTGCAGATCAAGACGCTGGACGCGCTACGCTTCGAACCGGGGCGCGTCACCCACCTGATGCTGGCCGGCGGCGAAGCGCCGCTGGGCGAGTCGACCGCGGCAGCCGGCGGTGCGGCGCTGCGAGCCCTGGCCCGCGCCACAGACGCAGCGCGCGACGGCGTGGTCGATGGCATTGTGTTCGCACCACTGAACAAGCACTCGCTGCGGCTGGGCGGGATGATGCATGAGGACGAACTGCGCTACATGCAGGAGCGCTTTGGTGTCCAGGGTTTCGTCTGCGAATTCAACATCACCGGCGAGCTGTGGACGTCGCGGGTTACCTCGCATGTGCCGCTGCGTGAAGTGGCGGCGCTCATCACGCCGCAAGCGGTGCGCGACGCCGTGCACATCATCGACGACGCGCTGCGCCAGGCGGGCATTGCCAGGCCACGCATCGCCGTTTCGGGCCTGAACCCGCATGCGGGTGATGGTGGCTCGATCGGTGACGAGGAGATCGAGATCATCGCGCCGGCGGTGCGGCAGTTGCACGCGGAAGGCATTGAAGCCAGCGGCCCGTGGTCTCCCGACACGGTGTTCATCGCGGCCCGCCGGGGCGACTTCGACGCCGTGGTGTCGATGTACCACGACCAGGGCCAGATCGCCATGAAGCTGATGGGCTTCGAGCGCGGCGTGACGCTGCACGGCGGCCTGCCGGTTCCGGTGGCGACTTCGGCGAGCGGCAGCGCCTTTGACATCGCGGGCAAAGGCATCGCGCAGATCGAAGGCCTGCAGCACGCCTTCGACCTCTGCGTGCGCATGGCGGGAGCGCGCCAACGCGCAGCCGTCCCGGCGTGACCACCTAGTTTTCGAACTGCGGGTGCAGCTGCCGGATGCGGTTCATCGCCATCCCGGCAGCGGCGGTGCGCGTCTCCACACCCAGCTTGGCGAACACCCGCTCCAGGTGCTTTTTCACCGTGGCCGGGCTGGAGCCGATGATGTCGGCGATGTCGCGGTTGATCTTGCCCTTCACCACCCAGTACAGCACCTCGGCCTCGCGCGCGGTGAGCTTGAACGACAGGCTCATGGCTTCGATCACGGCAGTGTCGGACACTTCGCGCATCACGATCAGCCAGTCGCCCCCTTCATCGTCCATGCCGATCTGCTGGTGCAGGCGGAAGGTGAGCCGGCGTGCGCCCAGCTCGGCCGTGAGCCGCGGCGGCTCGATCTGCTGCTCGGCTTCCTTCAGGTGCCGGCGCAGCCAGTCGATCACCGGCTGCGGCGCCGTGGGCGCGCTGGTGCCGTAGTAGGCCATCAAGAGGTCACGGGCGAGCGGCGTCTGCCACATCAGCTTGCCGTCGCTCGCCCGCACCGTGATGCTGGCGTAGCCGAAAGCGTCCAGCGCATTGCGCGTCTGCCGCGCTTGCCGCGCGCCCTGCATGTGCACGCCCATGCGCGCCAGCACTTCCTTGGGCTTGATCGGCTTGGTGACGTAGTCCACGCCCCCCGCCTCTAGCGCCGCGACCAGGTGCTCGGTCTCGGTGAGGCCGGTCATGAAGATGATCGGGATGTGCGCGGTGGCGGGTGTTGCCTTGAGGCGCTTGGCCACCTCGAAACCGTCCATGCCGGGCATCATCGCGTCCAGCAGCACGATGTCGGGCAAGGCCTGGTTGGCGCGTTGCAATGCGGCCTCGCCGCCGGTGGCCACCAGCACCGTGTAGCCCGATTCGTCCAGTGCATCGTGCAGCACCGAGAGGTTGTCAGGCACGTCGTCCACCACCAGCACGATTTCGCTGTTGGCGCGGTCCAGGTCTATGCGGGCATTCATGTTCCCTCCTCCATGGCCGGTGAGGCCTTTGCCAGTTCGCGGCTCATCGCTTCGAACTGGAATTGACGCGCGAGCTCACGCATGGCGGCGGCGAACCCGGCGCACGCAGGTTGCGCCGCTTCGATTTCGTCGAGCTGGTTCAGGATGCCGCGGTAGTAGCCCAGTTGCACCGCTTCCTGCAAGGCTTGCAGCGAAGCTGCCTCCGGCCAGGTCCAGGCGCTTGCCGCTTCGGCGACCGGCGGCAAGGGCGCAGGGGCCGACTCCAGCCAGCGCAAACCCAGTTGGCGCTCCAGCCAGTCCAGCAGCTCGCTGTGCCGCACCGGCTTGAGGATGAAGTCCTCCGGCCGCACGCCGACGTCGTTGTCCAGCCCCTTGTCGAAGGCATTGGCGGAGACGATCGCCACCTTCGCTTCCATGTGTTCCAGGCGCCGCAGCCGGCGCACCGTTTCCCAGCCATCGATGCCGGGCATGGCCAGGTCCATCAGGATCGCATCCGGCCGCAGGCCGGCGGCCAGCAGGTCCAGCGCATCATGGCCGCTCGCGGCGGTTCGCAACTCGAAACCCATCGGCTCCAGCAGGTGCGCCAGCAGCTCGCGGTCGGCTTCTTCGTTGTCCACTACCAGCACACGGCGGCGCTCGCCTTCGTAGCCGCGCCGGATGCGGCTCGCCAGAACCTGGGCCGGCGCCACAGCGTTGTGCACTTCGGGCAGGAACAGGCGGATGCGGAACACCGAGCCGGTGCCGGGCGTGCTGGTCACGGTGAGCTCGCCGCCCATCAGGTCCGTGAGCATCTTGGCGATGGTCAGGCCCAGGCCGGCGCCGGGGGCCGTGTGGCTGGCGCTGTTGCCGCGCGCGAACGGTTCGAAGATTTGCGCGAGCTCGTCCTGCGTGAGGCCCGGGCCGGTGTCCTCGATTTCGATGGACGCCATCTCGCGCGCGTAGCGGACCCGGAACGACACCTGCCCTTGCGACGTGAACTTGATGGCGTTGCCCAGCAGGTTGATGAGGATCTGGCGCACGCGCTTTTCGTCGGCCCGCACCACCTCGGGCACGTTGCCTTCCACCTCGAACTTGAAGGCAAGTCCCTTGCCCGTCGCCTGGGGCTCGAACATGCCGGCCATCTCGTGCACGCAATCGGCAAACTGCATCGGCTTGACGTTGAGCGTGAGCTTGCCCGACTCGATGCGGGCGATGTCCAGCGTGCCTTCGATGAGCGACAGCAGGTGCTCGCCACCGCGCCGGATCACCGTCACCGCCTGCTTGCGGTGGGCGGGCACGCCGGTGTCTTCGCCCATCAGCTGCGCATAGCCCAGGATGCTGTTGAGCGGTGTGCGCAGTTCATGGCTGATGGCGCTGATGTAGCGGCTCTTGGCCTGGTTGGCATGTTCAGCCGCCAGCTTCGCCTGCTCGGCGAGCAGCCGCGCGTTTTGCAGGGCTTCATCGGTCTGCCGGTGCGATTCGATCTCGCGCATCAGCAGGTGCGTCTGCCGGTTCGACTCTTCCTGCGCGACCTGCCGGCTCTTGTGCGCCAGCACCAGCCACCAGGCGACGATGCCGGCAATCACCAGCAACGCCATGTAGGCCTTGAGGAAGCCGGAGCGCAGCGTGCCCTCGGAGGTGCCCAGGCTCTCGATCAGTTGCGTCACCGCCCGCACTTCCTGGTGGTACAGCAGGCCGAACAGCGTGGCCAGCAGCGGCACGATGATCAGCATCAGCAACAGGAAGTGCGCCAGGCCGGTGTCGAGGTAGGGCCACACGCGGCGCGGCAGGAGCCAGCGCAAGGTGGCCGACCATTGCGAAGAGAGGCTTGCTTGCGGCTTGCACAGGTCGCCGCAACGCGCGTCCAGCGTGCAGCACAGCGAGCAGATGTGCCCCTGGTAGGCCGGGCAATGCGCCATGTCCGGGCCTTCGTACTCGCGCTCGCAGATCACGCAGCGCTTCAGCGC
>DATHWV010000328.1:0-4312 GCA_035460205.1 Ramlibacter sp. | reverse complement strand
CTGCCCGGTGGTGGCCACGGCGCTCACATGGACGGCCGGGCCGGTGACGCGCTCGACGATGACGAACTCTTCCTCGTCGGTCGGGTAGTCCACCAGCACCTTCATCATGAAGCGGTCCACCTGCGCCTCGGGCAGCGGGTAAGTGCCTTCGGTTTCGATCGGGTTCTGCGTGGCCATCACCAGGAAGGGGCTGGGCACCTTGTGCGTCTCGCCGGCGATGGTCACCTGGCGCTCCTGCATCACTTCCAGCAAGGCGCTTTGCACCTTGGCCGGCGCGCGGTTGATTTCGTCGGCCAGCAGCAGGTTGGTGAACACCGGGCCCAGCGCGGTGCTGAACTCACCGGTCTTCTGGTTGTAGATGCGCGTGCCCACCAGGTCGGCCGGCACCAGGTCGGGCGTGAACTGGATGCGCTTGAACTGGCCGGTGATGGTGTTGGCCAGCGTCTTCACGGTGAGTGTCTTGGCCAGGCCCGGCACGCCTTCGACCAGCAGGTGGCCCTGCGCGAGGATGGCGACCATCACGCGTTCGAGAAAACGGTCCTGGCCGACGACGACCCGCTTGACCTCGTAAAGGATCTGTTCCATCAACTGGGCGGTGGCAGTGTCCTGGCGGGTGGTGGGTTCCATGGGTGAGGTGTCTTCCGGAAAAAATCAGAACGGCGGCAGGCCGGCGGCGGCGGCGGCGTTTTCGATGGGCACGGCAAAGCCGATGCCCAGGAAGGTGCGCGCCGGGGTCGGGTTCAGGATGGCGGTGACGATGCCGACCACTTCGCCGTCCATGGTGACCAGCGGCCCGCCGGAATTGCCGGGGTTGGCGGCCGCGTCGAACTGGATCAGGTTGCTCATCTCCTGCTTGCCTTCGGGCGAGCGGAAGGCGCGCTTCAGGCCGGAGATGACGCCGCCCGATGTGGAGGGCCCGATGCCGAACGGGAAGCCCACGGCGATCACCTTGTCGCCGGGCTGCAGGTCGCTGGTGGAGCGCATGGTGGCGGCGATCAGGTCGTCGGGGATCTTGCTGGCCTGCAACACCGCGAGGTCGTTCTCGGGCTGCACGCCGGTGACGGTGGCGTTGGCTTCCAGCCCATCCGCAAATGTGACCTTGATGCGGTCGGCACCCGACACGACGTGCAGGTTGGTGAGGATGACGCCCTTGTCGATGATGACGACACCGGTGCCCACGCCGTGCTCCACTTCCTCGTCCTCACCGGCGGTTGGCGGCGGATCGGCGGGCGCGGGGCCCAGCGGCTTGGGCTTGGCGCCGCCCTTGGCCAGCTTGGCCTTGGCCGGGTCTTCCTTGAGCCGGCTCTTCTTCACGTAACTCACCACCCGCACCACCGAAGGCGCGATGTTTTCGTAAGCCTTGGCGTATTCGGACGGGAGGGTCTGCGTTTCCAGCGTCTTGAGCACGGCCGCGTTGATGTCTTCCTGGGTCAGGCGGCGCTGGCCGTGCTGCAGGGTGAGGGCGGACATGGCAACCAGCGCGGCCGCGAGCAGCAGGATGGCGGCCCAAAGCAGCTTGGGGCTGGAAAGCGAGAAGCGGGATTTGGCGCGCGCATCCGGCGCCGCGGGCTGGGCAGGCTGGGCTGTGGCGGCCGGGCCGGCATCCTGTGCCGGTCGGCCCGGGCGGCTTGAGCTGTAAAGGGCTGGCCTGCGCATTCGTTCACCTATCGAAACTGCGGGGAAAAGCGAAGAACATCCGAAGCGAAAACACACGGTATCACGGTTTGCCCCGCGATGCACGGCTGGCGGGGCCGTCCGGCATGATGGCGGGATGCACCCGTGGATTGATACACATTGCCACCTTGATGCGGCGGAATTCGCACCCGATACGGCCGCCGTCCGGGCCCGGGCGGCGGGCAACGGCGTGGCCCTGTGCGTGCTGCCTGCCGTCGATGCCAACAACTTCGGCGCCGTTCGCGACCTGGCGCACCGCCATGGCGACGCCTACGCTTTGGGCATCCACCCACTGTGCACCGGCAGCGCCCGCGAGGAAGACCTGGATCGCCTGGATGAGGCCCTGGCGCAAGCCCGCGACGACCCGCGACTGGTGGCCGTGGGCGAGATCGGCCTGGACTATTTCGTCGAGGGCCTGGACGCCGCGCGGCAGGAACTTTTTTACGAGAAGCAGCTCCAGGTCGCCCACCGCCACGGCCTGCCGGTGGTGCTGCATGTGCGGCGTTCCGCCGACCGGCTGCTCAAGCAGCTGCGGCGCATCCCGGTTACCGGCATCGCGCACGCCTTCAACGGCAGCGAACAGCAGGCGGATGAATTCGTGCGGCTGGGTTTCAAGCTCGGCTTTGGCGGCAATGTCACCTTCGACCGCGCGTTGCAGGTGCGGCGGCTGGCGGTGAGCCTGCCGCTGGATGCGCTCGTGATGGAGACCGATTCACCGGACATCCCGCCGCACTGGCTCTATCGCACCGCCGACGAGCGCGCCGCCGGCCAGCCGCAGGGGCGCAACGAGCCGGGCGAGCTGCCGCGCATCGCGCACGTGCTGGCCGAATTGCGCCGCATCACGCCCGACGAGTTGGCCGCTGCCACGACGGCGAACGCCATCGCGGCGTTGCCGAAGCTGGCCGCCTTGGTGCCTTCCGCCGGATTACGCTGACGCGGCCCGCTGCACCATCGGCGTTTCAGGGATCGGGTAGCCGGCCGCGCCGAACGTGTCCACCACGGCCTTGTGCATGTCGAAATACACCTGCCAGTAGTTGTCGGTGTGGGTGGATGAGCGCACCGCGAGCAGCGGGCCTTCGGGCGTGAATTGCAGGATCTGGATTTCGGGCGGCGGGTCCTTGGCCACATTGGGGATCTTCGCCACCGCTTCGCGCAGCTTCTCCATCGCCTCATGCACGTTCACGCTGTTGGCGACCTTGGCCGTGGTGTCCACGCGCCGCGCCGGCAGGCTGCTGAAGTTCTGGATGTTGTCGGACAGCACCTTGTTGTTGCCCACCAGCACCGTGACGCTGTCGCCGGTGACGAGCATGGTGCCGAACAGGCCGAGCTCCGTCACTTTGCCGTTGACGCCGCCGATGATCACGTGGTCGCCCACCTTGTACGGCCGCAGCACCTGCAGGAAGACGCCGGCCGCGAAATGGGTGAGCAGGCCGCCCCAGGCAGTGCCCACCGCCAGGCCCACGCCCGCCAGCAGCGCGGCGAACGAGGTGGTGCGCACGCCGAAGATGTCCAGGATGGCCAGGATCAGCAGGACGTTCAGCACCACCGCCATGGCCGAACTGAGGTAGCGCGCCAGGGTTTCATCCACGCGCCGGCCGCGCTCCAGCGCCGCCTTCGCCAGCCGCGTGGCCCAGCCGACCAGCCAGCGGCCGACCACCCAGACCAATATGGCCCCGAGCACTTTCAGGCCGAAGTCGACCCCCTGCGTGCCGAGGAAGGTCCACATTGCTTGCATGTCCATCGTCCCTCTCCTTTTCGTTCGATGCGTTGCGTGTAGGGATAATGCCCTGCAGTGAAAACCCCCGCAACCGTCCTTCCCGAAGTCAATTTCTCCGACCACGGCGACGTCCGCTACCTGCACCTGGGCACCGAATGGGTGCAGGGCTCGATGTGGATTGACAAGCCGTTCGACATCCACCTCGAATATGTCCAGCGCATGATGGCGTGGCTGTTGTTCGTGGAAGACTTCGCCTCCGTGCCCAAGCGCCACGCCATGCAGCTCGGGCTGGGCTCGGCGGCGCTGACCAAGTTCTGCCACAAGAAGCTGCGGATGAAGGCCACCGCGATTGAACTCAACCCGCAGGTGGTCGCCGCCTGCCGCCTGTGGTTCAAGCTGCCGGCCGATGACGCGCGGCTCTCGGTGGTGCTTGGCGATGCCGCAGAAGTGGCGGCCCACGCGCACTGGCGCGGCCAGGTTGATGCCCTGCAGGTGGACCTGTATGACGACGACGCGGCGGCGCCGGTGCTGGACAGCGAAGCCTTCTACCGGGACTGCCGCCACCTGCTCACCGCCGACGGCTGCATGACGGTGAACCTGTTTGGCCGCTCTTCCAGCTACACGCGGAGCCTGGAACGCATCACCGCCGCCTTCGGCGCAGGCGCCGTGTGGGCATTTCGCCCCACGCGCGAGGGCAACACCATCGTGCTGGCCCTGCGCGAGCCGCAACAGCCCACCCGCGCCACGCTTGCCGAACGCGCGGAAACCATCGAAACTCGCTGGGGCTTGCCCGCCCGCAAATGGTTGCGGGTGCTCAAGCCCGCAGAATGAACCCCACGAATCCATGACAGCTGTCGCCAAGTCCAAGACTTCCGCACGCAGTGCCCCGATGGGCCCGCTCGACTGGCGGCAGCTGGTCGA
>DATHWV010000327.1:0-1881 GCA_035460205.1 Ramlibacter sp. | reverse complement strand
TACGGGTACTCCGTGCGCGGATCGCCATGAATGCTGGTGAAGAGCACGTCGGCGCGGTCGTAGAAGATTGCTTGCGTGCCATTACCGTGGTGGTAGTCGATGTCGAGCACCGCGACCCGCTCCACGCCGGCATCGCGCAGGGCCTGCGCCGCGATCGCCGCGTTATTGAGGAAGCAATAGCCGCCGAAGAAATCGGCGCCGGCGTGATGTCCGGGCGGACGCGTCAACGCGAAGGCCGAGCGCTTGCCGCCCTGCACCGCTTTCGCCGCCGCGAGCGCGCAGCACGCACCCGCGCGTGATGCAGCCCAGGTGCCTGAAGTCAACGGGCTGCCGGCATCGAAAGAGAACAAACCCATGCGCGCCGGGAAACTGGCGGGCAGGACGTCTGTTCGAAATGTGCGAATCGGCCAGTAGGACGGGATGGCATCGCGCTGCGCATTCGCAGGGTCCAGCGCGACCCATTCGTCCCAGGCACCGGCCAGGAAGTCGACATAGCGCTGGGCGTGGATTCGCGTGATCGCGGTGAGGGGAAACTCCGGAGCGGACTCGATGGCACCCAGCTTGCGCGCCTTCAGTTCCGTCAGCACATGGTCCAGCCGCGACGGAATCTCAAAGCAGGGCACCAACTGGCCGCGGAACATCTCCACCTTGCCGTGGTGTCCGGCATGCCTGTCGTTATAGAAGGTGATCATGGCGCCATTCTGTCAGCGCGCCAGCACCGCCGCCAGCGCCTTACCAGTGTGCGTCCCCTTCTTCACCACCTGCTCGGGCGAAGCGGCCGCCACCACCTTGCCACCGGCATTGCCGCCTTCCGGCCCCAGGTCGATCACCCAGTCGGCTTCGGCGATCACGTCCAGGTCGTGCTCGATCACGATCACGCTGTGACCGCCGTCCACCAGCCGGTGCAACACCCGCACCAGCTTCTCGACGTCGGCCATGTGCAGGCCCACCGTCGGCTCGTCCAGCACGTACAGCGTGTGCGGCGCCTTCTGGCCGCGCCGAGTGATGTCGTCTCTTACTTTGGACAACTCGGTCACCAGCTTGATGCGCTGCGCCTCGCCGCCCGACAGCGTCGGCGACGGTTGGCCCAGCGTGAGGTAGCCCAGGCCCACGTCTTTGAGCAGTTGCAGCGGGTGGCTGATGTTGGGCATGGCGGAGAAGAAGTCCACTGCCTCGTCCACTTCCATCTGCAGCACGTCGCCGATGCTCTTGCCACGCCAGGTCACGGCCAGCGTCTCCGGGTTGAAGCGCGCGCCGCGGCAGGACTCGCAAGGCACTTTCACGTCGGGCAGGAAGCTCATCGCGATGGTGCGCACACCCTGGCCTTCGCAGGTGGGGCAGCGGCCTTCGCCGGTGTTGAACGAAAAGCGGCCCGGGCCGTAACCACGTGCGCGCGCTTCCAGCGTGTCCGCGAACAATTTCCGGATCGTGTCCCAGAAGCCGATGTAGGTCGCCGGGCAGGAGCGCGGCGTCTTGCCGATGGGCGTCTGGTCCACTTCCAGCACGCGATCGATCACCTGGTAGCCGTCGAGCGCCGAGCAACCGATCCATGCCGGGTGCTTGCCCTTGTCGTCGGCGTCGCGACCGGCCTTGGTGTAGCGCTGCTGCACCGCAGCCTGCACGTTGTGCAGAAGCACGTCGCGCGCCAGTGTCGACTTGCCTGAGCCGGAAACGCCGGTCACTGCGACGAGACGCCCCAGCGGAATGTCGACGTCCACGTCGTCCAGGTTGTGCAGGTCGGCGCCTCGCAGGTGCAGCGTTCCACTCCCTCCACCTCCGGGGGAGGGCCGGGGTGGGGGCACCGCCCGCCTGGGCTTCACCGGATGCTTCATCGCATGCAACAGGTACCGACCCGTTACCGACTCTTCCACCGCGGAGATG
>DATHWV010000326.1:0-6248 GCA_035460205.1 Ramlibacter sp. | reverse complement strand
GACCTGCACTTGCATCCGGTCGCGGTAGAGCTGGGCGCCTTGGCGATGAGCGCAGCCGGAGGCGCCTGGTATTCGCCGGATGACGCGTCCCGGCTCGGCCTGCCCGCGCCGATCCGCAAGATGCTGCTGGGTTAACCCGCGTCGAGTTCGCGGGGGCGCTTGAGCGTGACCCAGCGCGCGCCAAATGCCGCCGCCAGCCGTTCCACCAGGTACACCGAGCGGTGTTGCCCGCCCGTGCATCCGATGGCGACGGTCACATAGCTGCGATGGTCGCGCGCCAGCGGCTCCAGCCAGTGCTGCAGGAACTGCTCGATGTGGCTGTACATCGTGTCGACGTCCGCATGCTGGCGCAGGAAGTCGATCACCGGCCCGTCGCGCCCCGTGAGCGCGCGCAGCGCCGGTTCGTAGTGCGGGTTGGGCAGCATCCGCACGTCGAACACATAGTCCGCATCGACCGGGACGCCGCGCTTGAACGCAAACGACTCGAACACCAGCGTCAGCTGGCTGGCCGGAGCCGCCAGCAAGGACTTGACATGGGCCTGGAGCTGCGACGAGCGGATCACGCTCGTGTCGATCACGTGCGCTTCTTCGCGCAGGGCGCCCAGCAGTTCGCGCTCCAGTTCGATCGCGTCGACCAGGGCGTGCTGCTGGTCATGCTCCAGCTCGGTGCCGGTTTGCGGCCGGTTGCCCGACAGCGGATGGCGTCGCCGCGTTTCAGAGAAACGCCGCACCAGTGTTTCGGTCGTCGCGTCCAGGAACAGCGGCCGCACGACCATGCCCTGGTCGCGCAGTTCGCGCAACTGGGCGGGCACCAGCGGCAGGGATGTTGCGCTGCGCACGTCCATGGCGATGGCCACGCGCTCGGCCGCGGCCTTGACCTCCAGCGCCACGAAAGACACCAGCAGCTCGGGCGGCAGGTTGTCCACGCAGTAGTACCCGGCATCCTCGAGCGCACGCAGCGCCACCGACTTGCCGGAGCCCGACATGCCTGTGATGAGGACGATTTCCAGCGCCATGTCGCTACTTCACCTTGGCGCCCGCGGCGCCGCTGCCCAGCAACTCCTTGGCGTGCGCGAGCGTCGTGCCGGAGAGGTGTTCGCCGCCTAGCATGCGGGCGATCTCGGCCACCCGCTGTTCGCCCTGCACACCGGCCACCGTGCTCGATGCGCCGGACGCGTCGCTGCGCTTGGCGACGACGAGATGATGGTCGGCGCAGGCGGCGACCTGCGGCAGGTGCGTGACGGCGAGAACTTGCCGGTCGCGGCCCAGCTGCTTCATCAGCCGGCCCACGGTTTCAGCCACCGCGCCGCCCACGCCTGAATCGACCTCGTCGAAGATCAGTGTCTGCGCCGTGCCGAGCCGGCTGGTAGTGACCGCGATTGCCAAAGCGATGCGCGACAGCTCGCCCCCGGAGGCCACCTTGCCCACGGGCCGTGGCGTGCTGCCGGCGTGGCCCGCCACCAGGAACGCAATCTCCTCCAGGCCGCCCTGCATGGGTTGCTGCGCCTTCTCGATGGCAACCTCAAAGCGGCCGCCTTGCATGCCCAGGCCCTGCATCGCCAGGGTGACCGCCTTCGCCAGCTGAGGTGCCGCCTTGGCGCGAGCCTTGGAGAGCGCGCGGGCTTCGGCCATGAACGCGTCATGCTCCTTCTTTTCAGCGGCTTCCAGTGCGGCCAGGTCGGCGGCCGCGTCGAGCTGGGTCAACTCCTGCTTCCATGACGCGAGCAGTGCCGGCAACTCGGCGGGCGTGCGCTTGTAGCGGCGCGACAGCGACATCCACAATGACATGCGCTCGTCGAGCTCGGCCAGGCGTTGCGGATCGAGGTCGGTCTTGCGCAGGTAGGCATGCAGCGTGTGCGCGGCATCTTCGGCCTGGGCCAGCGCGGAAGCGAGCACCTGCGCCAGCTCGCGGAACGCGGGTTCCACATGTTCCTGCGCCTGCAGCGCGGACTGGGCTTGCGACAGCCCGCGCGTCGCGCTGGCGTCGTCACCTTCCAGGGCGTCAAGCGCACCCTGGGCGGCTTCCAGCAATGACTGCGCATTCGCCAGCCGTGCATGGTTGGTATTGAGCTCGTCCCACTCGTCGGCGCCCGGTGCCAGTTTTTCGACCTCGCCGATCTGCCAGGCCAGGCGCTCGCGCTCGCGTTGCAGCGAATCCTGCGCTGCGCGCGCATCGGCGAGCGTCTTCTGTGCCGCGCGCCAGCGCTGCCACAACTGCTGCAGGGCCTGCGTGTTCACCCCGGCGTAGCCGTCCAGCAGGCCGCGCACCGCGTCCGGGCGGGTGAGGCTCTGCCACGCATGCTGGCCGTGGATGTCGACCAGCTGGTCGGCCAGTTCGCGCAGTTGCGTGGCCGTCGCCGGGCTGCCATTGATCCACGCGCGGCTCTTGCCCTGGCTGTCGACGCTGCGCCGCAGGAGCAATGTGTCGTCGGATTCGAAGCCCGCTTCCTCCAGCCAGGGTGCGAGCGCCGGCGTCGAGTCGAATTCTGCCGTGATGTCCGCGCGGGCCGCGCCTTCGCGCACCACGCCGCTTTCGGCGCGGGCGCCCAGCGCGATCTGCAGCGCATCGACCAGGATGGATTTGCCCGCACCGGTTTCGCCGGTCAGGACGCCAAAGCCGTCCGCCAGCTCCAGGTCAAGCTCCCGCACGATCACGAAATCGCGCAGGGCGATTCTCTTCAGGCTCATTCAGTTGCCTTCATTCCAGTGAAGTTTCTTGCGCAAGGTGTCGAAATAGCTCCAGCCACGCGGGTGCAGGAAGCGCACGCGGTGCTCCGAACGGCGCACGATGACGCGATCGCCCCGCAGCAGCGAAGCCAGCGACTGCATGTCGAAATTCGCGCTGGCATCGCGGCCCGACACCAGTTCGATGGTGATCTCCGACGCGTCCGGCAGCACGAGGGGCCGGTTGGACAAGGTGTGCGGCGCGATGGGCACCACCACCCAACCGGGGGTGGACGGATGCAGCAAGGGGCCGCCCGCGGACAGCGCGTAAGCCGTGGACCCGGTGGGCGAGGCGACGATCACGCCGTCAGCGCGCTGGCTGGCCACGAAATGGCCGTCGACTTCGACCCGCAGCTCCACCATGCCGGAAGTGGCGCCGCGATTGACGACCACATCGTTCATCGCCAGCGCGTCGAACACGCACTGGCCGTCGCGCATGACCCGGGCATGCATCAGGCTGCGGTGGTCCTCTTCGTACTCGCCGCGCAGCATCGGGGTGAGCGTGGTGCGGTATTCGCCCAGCGGGATGTCGGTGATGAAGCCCAGCCGCCCCTGGTTGATGCCAATGAGGGGCACGCCGTGCTCCGCCAGCTGCCGGCCTATCCCCAGCATCGTGCCGTCGCCGCCCACGACCAGCACCAGGTCGCACTGCGCGCCAATGGCCGGCACGTCCAGCGTGGTGTAACCGGTGATACCGACGCTGGCGGCCGTTTCGCGCTCGACCACCACCTCGCAGCCCTCGGTGTGCAGGAACTGGGCGATATCGTCCAATGCGGGCCGGGCCGAGCCGGCAGGCGTCCCCGTGACCGCGGCGTGGTATTTGCCGATCAGAGCAACCTGGCGGAACTGGGATTTCATCGGCAAATTAAATCATTAAAAGGCCTCGTGTTTTCAGGGTAGGCTCACAAGGAGCCGTGGCCTGTTGTGCCGTGGCTAAAATTGACTGAAACGCCGCTAAACATGCTCGATGACCGCGCCAAGTTGTTGTTGAAAGCCCTGGTCGAGCGCTATATCGCCGACGGGACGCCTGTGGGTTCGCGCACCTTGTCGCGCGCCTCGGGCCTGGAGCTTTCGCCGGCGACCATCCGCAACGTCATGTCCGACCTGGAGGAACTGGGGCTCATCGCCAGCCCGCATACCTCCGCCGGGCGCATTCCCACCGCCCGCGGCTACCGCCTGTTCGTGGACACCATGCTCACCGCGCAGCGCGAGCAGCTCGCCCCGCCCAGCCTGGTCGCCGACCAGCCGCAGAAGGTGATCGCCAACGCGGCGCACCTGCTGTCCAACCTCTCGCAATTCGTCGGCGTGGTGATGGCGCCGCGCCGCACGTCGGTGTTCCGGCACATCGAATTCCTGCGCCTGTCGGAAAAGCGCTACCTGGTCATCATCGTGTCGCCCGAGGGCGACGTGCAGAACCGCGTGGTGTTCACCGAAAGCGACTACACGCAGACCCAGCTGATCGAAGCGGCCAACTTCCTCAACTCGAACTACGCGGGCATGGCGATCGAACAGGTGCGCGAGCGCCTCAAGGGCGAGGTGGAGAAGCTGCAGGGGGAGATCGCAGCCCTGATGCAGACCGCCGTGCAGGCCAGCTCCGAAGCCATGAGCCAGCAGGACGAGGTGGTGATTTCGGGCGAGCGCAACCTGCTGGCTGTCAGCGACTTTTCCAGCGACATGGGGCACTTGCGCCGCGCCTTTGACCTGTTCGAGCAAAAAACCCAGCTGATGCGCCTGCTGGAGATTTCCAGCCAGGCGGCCGGCGTGCGCATCTTCATCGGCGGCGAAAGCCAGGTCGTTCCTTTCGAGGAACTGTCCATCGTGAGCGCGCCGTACGAGGTGGACGGCCAGGTGGTCGGCACCCTGGGGGTGATCGGGCCGACGCGCATGCCTTACGACCGCATGATCCAGATCGTGGACATCACGTCGCGGCTGGTGAGCAACGCGCTCAGCCACAAACAGTAGGCTCTTACAATTGCCCCTGGTTGGGGCGTTAGCTCAGTTGGTTAGAGCAGAGGACTCATAATCCTTTGGTCGTTGGTTCAAGTCCAACACGCCCTACCAACGGCTTACCACGCCTCCAGCCAGGAAACCGCCTCGGTCTCGGAGGTGAAAGTCCGAAGGACCACACCGCGCTGGCGTGCCGCTTCTTCGGTGGTTCCCTTCTTGCGCCCCATCGCGACCAGCGTGGCCACTTTCTCCAGGTGCGCCAGGTTTGTGGCTGCGGCGGCACTGACGATCAGGTGATCGGCCATGTCGAACTTCTCGTCGACACGGCGCAGGTCCACCAGCAGCCGCCTCGAATTCATGCGCATTGATTCATCCGACAGCGCATCGAACACTTCGCGCACATCCTGCACCGACGCGTGGCCGGCCACCTTGGCGGACATGTATGTCTCCTGGTGGCTGACTCGGATCTCCAGCGTCATGGCAAGGGGCATTCGGGGGGTCGTGAGAGGTCGGAAGGGCGTGGGAGGGGGAAGTTCGCCCCTATCGTAGGAGAAAATTGGATACGGTGCAGCGGTACCTTTCCACGCTTCCGCCTTAAAGTAGCGGGGGAGCCCAGCCAGAGGAGCAGCCATCACCGACCGGGACACCCTCCAATCGCAGGCAAAGGCCCTGGTGGCAGCGGCCTATGCGGACGACGAGCGCTTCGATTACGCACGGCGTGCGGAGCGGCTCAGCGAAGCGCTGGCGATGTACCGCGCAGCTGACGATCGCGAGGGCCAGGTGCGCACGCTGATCTCGCTGGGCAATTCGGCCAGCAATGTTGCAGACCATGTCGGGGCGCTGGACTACCTGGCGGAAGCCCAGGAAATCGTGGCCACGCTGGCGGACCCGCCGCTGCAGGCCAAGGTCAACAGCCAACTGTCCGGTGCCCACCTCGAAATGGGCGACTTCGCCACGGCGCTTCACTATTCAAAGCTTGAATGGGAGGCGGCCGCCGGGTCCGAAAGTGGCGAAGCCCGACTGATGGCCGCCAACGGCCTTGGTTGCGTATTGCTGGCGATGGGCGAGAACGAGGCCGGGATTGCGCAGCTCCGGGAAAGCATGCTTCATATCGACGGCATCGAGCCGCCCGGGCGCAGAGTCCACTACCACTCCCAATCCCTGGCGGACCTCGCCCTGGGTCTCCTGCAGGTGGGCGACTTCACTGAGGCGCTTGCGTGCGCACGGCAGGGCGCGGAACTCGCAGTCACGATCGACCACCCGCCACTGGTGGCGATGAACCAGGTGTACGCGAGCCGCGCCGCGCTCGGGCTCGCCAATCCGACGCTGGCGATGGAATTGCTGGCGCCGGCGATCGAGACCGCGGACCGGATCGGGTTGAAAACCCTCTCCATCCAGGCGAACTACGAGCGCGCCAACGCTCTGCAGCAACTCGGGCGCGATGCGGAAGCGCTCGCAGCCTATCGCGCCGCCCATGCCCTGGAGAAGAACGTCGGCAAGGACGAGGCTTTCCGTCGTGCCGAGTTTCTGCGCGCGCGCAAGGAGATTTCCGAGAACCGCAAGGAGCGTGAGGCCGC
>DATHWV010000325.1:0-3760 GCA_035460205.1 Ramlibacter sp. | reverse complement strand
GCCGGGCGCATCGCCGGCCACCACTGTGGTGGTGACGCCGCGCAGCCCGGCCTTGATCGGTTCGCGCGCCAGCACCTGCACCGACTCGTACTGCTGCGCCCCGACCAGGCGCTGCAGCACCTCATTGCCGAGCACGCCGGTGGCGCCGGCGACGATCAGCCGCGCCCGTCGCGTGTAGGCCGAAGGCCGGTTCGCCGCCTGGAGCACTTGAATCGGGCCGGAATGCATCCCATCTATGCTACCTTCGGCAACTCTCCACCAAGGACGAACCCATGAAACGCTGGCTCCTCATCCTCGCGGCGGCCCTCTCGCTGACCGGTTGCGGCTACAACGATTTCCAGCGCCTGGACGAGGCGAGCAAGTCAGCCTGGAGCGAGGTGCTGAACCAGTACCAGCGGCGCGCCGACCTGATTCCCAACATCGTCGCCACCGTGAAGGGCGAGGCCAACTTCGAGCAGGAAACGCTGACCAAGGTGGTGGAAGCCCGTGCCAAGGCCACCTCGATCCAGGTAACGCCGGAAACCCTCAAGGACCCGGCCGCCTTCCAGAAATTCCAGGCCGCGCAGGGCGAGCTGTCCAGCGCGCTCAGCCGCCTATTGGTAGTGAGCGAACGCTACCCCGACCTGAAGGCCAACAAGGGCTTCAGCGACCTGCGCGTTCAGCTCGAAGGCACCGAGAACCGCATCACCGTGGCGCGCAACCGCTACATCCAGTCGGTGCAGGAGTACAACGTGCTTGCACGCAGCTTCCCCACCAACCTGACGGCGATGGTCTTCAACTACGAGGCCAAGCCGGTGTTCTCGGTGCAGAACGAGGCGCAGATCTCGACCCCACCACAGGTGGATTTCGGAACTAAGAAGTAACGCCCCCGCCGACATCATGAAGCGCGTGCTGGCGCTGCTCCTGGCGCTGTTCACCGCGGGGAGCGTGCTCGCCCAGGGCGTGCTGCCGGTGCCGGCGCTGTCGGCGCATGTGATCGACCAGACCGGCACGCTGGACGCCATCCAGCAAAAGGGCCTGGAAGACAAGCTGATGGCCTTCGAGACGGCCAAGGGCACACAGATCGCGATGCTCATGGTGGCGACAACGCAGCCCGAGGACATTGCCAGCTACGCCAATCGCGTGGGCAACGCGTGGAAGATCGGCCGCAAGGGCGTGGGCGATGGCGTGCTGCTGGTGGTGGCCAAGGACGACCGTAAGGTCCGCATCGAAGTCGCCAAGACACTGGAAGGCGCGATCCCCGACCTCGCAGCCCGGCAGATCATCGAAAACGCCATCACGCCCAACTTTCGCAAGGGCGACTATGGGCAGGGGCTGCATGCGGCGGCGGACCAGCTGATCGCGCGCATCAATGGCGAAGCGCTGCCCGCGCCGGCGCAGCCCTCCGCGAAATCGACCGGCTTCGGCCAGGGCTTTGACTGGATGGACACCGCGATCTTCCTGTTCATCGCCGTGCCGGTCGTGGGCGGGATATTGCGCGGCGTGCTGGGCCGCAAGCTCGGCTCTTTCGTGACCGGTGCCGGCGTGGGCACCATTGCCTTGCTGATCACGTCGAGCATCGTCATTGCCGGCATCGCGGCTTTCATCGCGCTGGTGTTCACCATGGTCTCCGGCGGACTGGGAGGCGGACGCCGGGGCGGGATGGGTGGCGTGCCCTGGATTGGGGGCGGTGGTGGTGGCGGCGGCTGGAGCGGCGGTGGAGGCGGCGGCTGGGGCGGCTCGGGTGGCGGCGGCGATTTTGGCGGCGGCGGCGCGTCGGGAGACTGGTGATGGCGCAGGATCACAAATCACAAAGCCTCATTGCACGCGTCCTGCGCCACCGCTGGCTGGACGAGTCGGACACCCGCAAGGCCATACCGCCCGACCTGCTGGAACGCCTGGCCCGCCGAGTGGCGGCCAGCGAGCGTCGCCACACCGGCGAGGTGCGCATCTATGCCGAGGCAGGCCTGCCGCTGAGTTACCTGTGGCGGCGCGCGAGCCCGCGTGAGCGTGCGATCGCGATGTTCGGCAAGCTCGGCGTCTGGGACACCGAGCACAACAACGGTGTATTGATCTACCTGTTGCTGGCCGAGCACGCGATCGAAATCGTGGCCGACCGCGGCCTGTCCCAGCGTGTGGCGGCGGGCGAATGGGAGGCCATCGTCAAGCGCATGGGCGCGGCGCTGCACGAAGGGCGTTTCGAAGATGGCATCACGCAGGCGCTGGAGGAAGTGTCGGCGCTGCTAGTGGCGCACTTTCCCGCCGGCACGGGGCAAGCCAATCCCAACGAACTACCGGACGAACCCGTCCTGGGCTGACCGCAGGGGCCAAGAAAAAACCCCCAGGTTTGCACGAGGGGGTTGGCAGTTGCGGTTGCCCGCTGGTGCGGCGAGGCCGCTTACTTCTTGTCTCTGTATTTCCGCAGCGCCGCGATCTGCGCAGCGTAGACGGCCAGTTCCGACTGGATCTTCGCGATGTCGAGCTCGCCCTTCGCGTTGCGCAGGGCTTCTTCGGCAGCGGCCTTGGCGGCGTTGGCCTTCTCTTCGTCCAGGTCCTTGCCGCGGATGGCGGTGTCGGACAGGACGGTGACGCAATTGGGCTGCACTTCGAGCAGGCCACCGGCAACGAAGACGAACTCTTCGGTGCCGTCGGCCTTTTCGATGCGCACCGAGCCGGGCTTGATGCGCGTGATCAGCGGCGTGTGGCGCGGGTAGATGCCGAGCTCGCCGGCCTCGCCGGGCAGCGCGACGAAACGCGCCTCGCCCGAAAAGATGGACTCTTCGGCACTGACCACGTCGACGTGGATGGTGTGCGTGCTGTCCATGATTTAGACCTTCTTCGCCTTTTCAAAGGCCTCGTCGATCGTGCCGACCATGTAGAACGCCTGCTCGGGCAGGTGGTCGCACTCGCCGGCGGCGATCATCTTGAAGCCGCGGATGGTTTCCGACAGCGGCACGTACTTGCCGGGCGAGCCGGTGAACACTTCGGCCACGTGGAACGGCTGCGACAGGAAGCGCTGGATCTTGCGGGCACGGGCCACGGCCAGCTTGTCTTCCGGTGCGAGTTCGTCCATGCCCAGGATCGCGATGATGTCGCGCAGTTCCTTGTAGCGCTGCAGGGTGTTCTGCACGACGCGGGCGGTGTTGTAGTGGTCTTCGCCGACGACCAGCGGGTCCAGCTGGCGGCTGGTGGAGTCGAGCGGGTCGATCGCGGGGTAGATGCCCAGCGCGGCGATGTCACGCGACAGCACCACGGTGGAGTCCAGGTGGGCGAAGGTGGTGGCGGGCGACGGGTCGGTCAAGTCGTCGGCAGGCACGTACACGGCCTGGATCGAGGTGATCGAGCCGACCTTGGTGGAGGTGATGCGCTCCTGCAGGCGACCCATTTCCTCGGCCAGCGTCGGCTGGTAGCCCACGGCGGAAGGCATGCGGCCCAGCAGCGCGGACACTTCCGTGCCGGCCAGCGTGTAGCGGTAGATGTTGTCCACGAAGAACAGCACGTCACGGCCTTCGTCGCGGAACGACTCGGCGATGGTCAGGCCGGTCAGCGCAACGCGCAGGCGGTTGCCCGGGGGCTCGTTCATCTGGCCGTACACCATGGCCACTTTGGATTCGGCCAGGTTGTCGAGCTTCACGACGCCGGATTCGGCCATCTCGTGATAGAAGTCGTTGCCTTCGCGGGTGCGCTCACCGACGCCGGCGAACACCGACAGGCCGGAGTGGGCCTTGGCGATGTTGTTGATCAGTTCCATCATGTTCACGGTCTTGCCGACGCCGGCGCC
>DATHWV010000324.1:0-2069 GCA_035460205.1 Ramlibacter sp. | reverse complement strand
CGGCGCCGACATGGCGGTCGAACTGGTGGCCCGTGCCTTCGAGCGTGACCGATTCGCTGGCCACCATCCAGGTGCCGTCCTTGCCCTTGCCCACGGAGAGCGGGCGGATACCGTACGGATCGCGGAAAGCCAGCACGCCATGGCCCGCGATCATCGCGATCACGGCATAGGAGCCGCGCACGCGGCGGTGCACGTTGCGAACCGCGGTGAAGACGTCTTCGGGCTGCAGCTGCACGCCGCGCGTGGATTTCTCCAGCTCGTGCGCGAACACGTTGAGCAGCACTTCCGAATCGCTCTCGGTGTTGATATGGCGATGGTCGGTGGAAAAGAGTTCCGCCTTCAGCGCCTGTGCATTGGTCAGGTTGCCGTTGTGCACGAGCACGATGCCGAACGGTGCGTTCACGTAGAAGGGCTGCGCCTCTTCCTCGCTGTAGGCGTTGCCGGCGGTGGGGTAGCGCACCTGGCCCAGGCCCGCGTTGCCCGGCAGGCCGCGCATGTTGCGGGTGCGGAACACGTCGCGCACCATGCCCTTGGCCTTGTGCATGAAGAACTTGCGTTCCTGCTGCGTCACGATGCCGGCCGCGTCCTGGCCGCGATGCTGCAGCAGCAGCAAGGCGTCATAGATCAACTGGTTGACTGGGGCGTTGCTGACGACGCCGACGATTCCACACATGTTGCTGCTCTCGTTGATGCTCCGGCAAGGAGCCCTTTACAGATCACCCGGCAGGTACTGGCCGAAACGTTCGGGCAACACCGGCTTCAAACCCTTCAGTGCCGCGAGCGATATGCCCGCGCCTTTCGATTCCGTCCACCACGCGCCGCTCTTGAGCGGCGTCATGTTCACCACCACGGCCAGCGCCATCAGGAGCACCGCCCCGCGCATCAGGCCGAAGGCCGCTCCCAGGATGCGGTCCACCGGACGCAGGCCCACGGCCTCAACCAGTCTCTTCGTCACCCAGGCCAGCAACGCGCCGGCAATCACCACCGTGATGAACACGACCACAAACCCGGCGGCGTAGCGGATCGGCTCGGGCGAGCCGGCCATCGGCAACCACACCGCGACTTCCGGTGCCAGCCACTGGGCCACCACGAACGCCCCCAGCCAGCTGATCACCGACAAAACCTCGTAAACCAGACCACGCCAGGCACCCAGCAACAGGGACACGGCCAACACGGTGACGAACACCCAGTCCAGCGGCGCCATGGGTCAGCCCCACCTACAAGGTGAGGATGTTGGCCGGCAAATCCAGCCCCTTGATCTTGTCCGCTGCCTGTTCAGCTTCTGCCTTGGTGCCGAAAGGCCCCACCCGCACCCGGGTGCGCTTGCCGTCGGCGGTGTCGGCCACCTGCGTATAGGTCTTCAATCCCGATTTTTCAACCTTGAGGCGGGCTTCGCGGGCCTTGTCGGCATCGGCGAAAGCGCCGACCTGCACCACGAAACGGCCCTTTCCGGCGGCGGAGGCAGGCTCTACGGCCTTGCCCTCGAGCAGCGCCTTGGCCTTGGCGCCGTCGTCCGGCTTGGGCGTGGGCTTGGCCTCGACTTTCGGCTCCGGCCTGGATTCGGGCTTGGCGGGCGGCGCAGGCTCAGCCTTGGCCGGCGGCGGCACGACGGCTGCCGGTGCTGCGGCGACCTTTTCCGGCGCGGCCGGCGGCGCTTCCTTGACCGGGGCCGAAGCAACGCTCACCGTGCCGGAGGCCACGGGCGCCTGGGCCACAGCGGGTGCGGGCGCCGGCAAGGGCTTGGCCTTGTTGCGGTCGGGAATTTCGATCGGGATGTCCACCGCGATGGGCCGCGGCTGGGTGTCGAACAAGAGGGGGAAGCCGACGACGCCCACCAGCACCAGCACACCCGCGCCGATCAGCCGGTGTTTGGCGCGCTTGCGCATCGCCTCGATGCTCTCGGGCTGCTGGCGGGTGGCTGCCGTCTCGTCGGCGGCCTTGCGGAACTTGAAAAACGCCATTGAAAGTTTCGCCTGGGTTGGACTTCAGTTGCCCAGATGTTTGGCCTGAAGGCGGGGCAGTCCGTCCTCCAGAACGCCCCCCACCGTGTAGAACGATCCGAAGACGAC
>DATHWV010000323.1:0-13402 GCA_035460205.1 Ramlibacter sp. | reverse complement strand
CGCCCCAGCTGGCCCAACGGCTTGAGCTTCGTGCCGACCGGCTTGGTCACGAGCGCGCAGAACTCGTTGTGCAGCGTTGCGCGCTTGAGCGGGGCGTCCAGGTTCAGGAGCATGCGCGGCCTCACGCCGGAGGGCGTGGATTCGCCACGGCAAGGGCATCCCCGCCTGCCCAGACCGAGCGTGCCCGCTCCACCAGCCGCACCAGTTCGGCGACCGACCGCACGTGCATCTTTTCCATGGCCCGCGCCCGGTGCACCTTCACGGTTTTCTCGCTGGTGCCTATGTCGAAAGCGATCTGCTTGTTGAGACGGCCGTTCATGACGTGGTCCAGTACCTGCCGCTCGCGTGGCGTCAGCGCGGCCAGGCGCGCTTCGATCTCGGCACAACCCGCCTGGACGGCACGGTGAACGGCGTCGTGGCGCAGCGCTGTCTCCACGGCCCAGCCCAGGAAGTTTTCCGCGCTTTCGAAGTCGGCAACCGCGTGGCCCCGGCTGCGCAACCAGCGCATGAGGGCTGCGCGGATGGTGGTTTCATCGTCCACGATGTGCACGAGCCGCGCTTCATCGGCGGATTGCATCATGCTCGTCCTCCTTCTCTCATGACATTCGCCTGGCCGTACAGGGCGGCCGTAATCGCGGGAATCAGTGCGGTGGACACCTCGCTCTTGCCGACGTACGCCGCCGCGCCGGCCTTGTTCGCGGCGTCCCGGTAGGCGCGTCCGTCGTGGCCGGAACAGATCACCACCGCAATGCCCGGATAAAGCAGCCGCACCAGGGCGGTTGTTTCAATGCCGTCCCTGCCGGCCAGGTGAACGTCCATCACCACGACCCGCGGCGCCGCATCGCGGCACTGGGCAATCGCGGCGTCCGCATCGGCGGCCTCGAGGACCGAAGCGTCCGGCCACGCGGCCTGCAGCATCTCGAGCAGCAGCCGGCGCATGTGCCGGTTGTCGTCGACGACGAGGATGGTGGTGGGCGGCATGGTGTGGTTGTACCGGTGACACCATGGAAGTTACGCCCCGCGGGCGGGATGATCTGTAGGGAGGTCTGTACAGACGCGGCTAGCCGCCGGGCGTCAGGCCGTGCTGGACGGCGAACCGGATGAGCGCGGCGAGGTCGGCGACACCCAGCTTCCTCATGAGGCGGCTGCGGTAGGTGTCTATGCTCTTGGGCGACAGGTGCACGAGCGCTGCGATCTGCGCGCTGGAGTGCCCTTCGGCGACGAGCTGCAGCACCTGCCGCTCGCGGGCGCTCAGGCTGTCCAGGGGACTGAGGCCGCCGGTGAAGCCGCTCTCCGGCGTCGCGGCCGCAAGCGCGCGGCTGAGGTACTGCCGCCCCGCGCACACGGTTCGCACGGCCGTGACGATTTCCTCAGTGGCGCCGCCTTTGAGGACATAGGCCGCCGCACCTGCTGTCAAGGCGCGATGCACGTGCTCGCTGTCCGAGTGCATCGACAGGATCACCACGCGGGTGTTCGGGCAGCGCGACTTGAGGATGCCAGTGGCCTCGATGCCGTTCAAGCCCGGCATCGCGATGTCGAAGATGGCCACGTCGGGCTGGTGCTCCTGCGCGAGGCGCAAGGCCTCGCGGCCGTCCGCCGCCTCCGCCACGACCTTCATGTCGGCCATTTCGAGCAGGGCGCGCAGGCCGAAGCGCATCACGCTGTGGTCGTCGGCCAGCAGGATCGTCGGGTTCATGCGGCCTCGCGTGGCGCATCCACCAGGATGCGGGTGCCCGCCTGCGGGGCCGTGCGGATCTCGAGCGTGGCGCCGATGGCGCGGGCGCGTTCGCGCATGTTCTGCAGGCCCCAGTGGCCCGGGCGACCTTCCTGCGCCTGCGCGTCGAAACCTACGCCGTCGTCCTCGATGCCCAGCTGCACGCGCCCGGCGCGCTCGCCGACGGTGATGGTGATGCGCTGCGGGCTCGCGTGGCGGGCTGCGTTGATCACCGCCTCGAGCGCGATGCGAAAGAGTGCGCTCTCCACCAGGGCCCCCGGCGGTGGCACCAGGTCCTCTGCCACGACGACGATCGGTATGCCCAGCCGCAAGGACTGGGTCTCGGCGTGGCTGCGCAATGCCGAGACCAGGCCGAAGTCATCGAGGGCGGGTGGCCGCAGGTTGGCCATCAGGTCGCGTGCCATGTCAACGGTTTCAGCGGCCACTTCGCCAGCGCTTCGCAAGTGCTGCTGGGCGGCTTCCTGTTCGCCGCGTGCCAGCCGGCCCGCGATCACGTCGAGCTCCAGTCGCAGTGCCGACAGGTTGGCGCCCACCGTGTCATGCAACTCCCGGTGCAGGGCACGACGCTCGGCGTCTTCCGTGTTGGCAAGCCGGACGTAAAGGCCACGCATGTCCCTTCCGCGGCGCTGGTACGCGATCACGACGAGGCTGAGCGCCGCCGGGATGTTGAAGAGCGGCCCGATGATGCTCTTTGGAAGGGCGGCGCCGAGCAGCACCAGGCCCAGGAAGAACCATCCGCTCCACAAGAAGAAGGTGACGGCGGCCATTGCGTGGCCGGACAGCCGCGTGACCCGGTATGCGACCCACAGGCAGATCGCGTCAAACATGAAGATGAAGATGACCAGTCCGTACGCCATCTGCAGCGGCACCCGGCCCGACGCGGCGACGGCCCCGTACGCGAACAGCAGCAACGCGGTGATGGGAACGACATAGCGCTTGCGCCACGGCTTGGTGGGCAGCAGGTCGTAGCAGCCGAGCACGTTGCAGATGAAGAGCAGCGGGAAAAGCACGGCGACTTCGGCCGTGCGCAGCCAGGGCGAGACATCGGCCTGCAGGTGGATCAGGAACCGCGTCGTCCCCACGATCCACGAGCCCGCCCAGAACAGCAGGTAGCGGTCGCTGCGCTGCTGGTTCCACAGGTACAGGGCGATGGCGGCGCCGGCGGCGTTGCAAAGCGCGCCGACGATGATGACTTGTGACAGCGGGTCGTTGAACATGCCCGGCTATCTTAGGTCGACTCAGCCGACATGTTCCCTGCGCAGCTGCGCTTGCAGCCCCGCCAGCGCCTTGGGGCTGCGGCTGACCAGGTCCACTGCTTCGGGCCTGCGCGTTTCCCGGTGGTACTTCTGCGCCCAGGCGCTCATCGACACGATGACCGGCAGCAGGTCCAGGCCCTTGTCGGTCAGGCTGTAGATGGCCTTCTGGGCATGGCTGGGGTCGTCGTCGCGACGGACCAGCCCATTCTCGACCAGCTGGTTGAGCCGGTCGGCCAGCACATTGCTCGAGATGGCTTCCTCCGACTGCAGGAACTCCCGGAAGTGACGCTTGCCCGCGAACATCAGGTCGCGGATGACCAGGAGCGTCCAGCGATCGCCCACGATTTCGAGCGCCGTGCTGATGGGGCAGGTGGATCGGGAATCTTGTCGCACGGCGTCGATTCTAGACTGCTTGCATTTTGAGATCAGATGGGGCAGGATACCGATCTTGATTTGCAACCAGTCGGAGGATGCGATGACTTACCGGAAATACCACGGCAGCTGCCACTGCCAGGCGGTGCGCTACGAAGCCTCGTTCGACCCTGCGGCGGGCAGCAACCGCTGCAACTGCTCCATCTGCAGCAAGGCGCGGGCGTGGTTCCTCTTCGTGCGGGGCGACGCGTTCAAGCTGCTCGCGGGCGAGGACCAGCTGGGCAGCTACCAATGGCTGCCGCCCGGGCGCACGGAATCGGGCTTGGACTATCGCTTCTGCCTGAAGTGCGGCGTACGTCTCTTTGCCACGGGCGAGTGGGACCAGATGGGCGGGCGCTTCTACGCACTGCATGTGCCGACCATCGACGACTTCGATCGCGAAGAACTCGCGAATGCGCCGCTGAATTTCCTCGACGGCGCCCATGACCGGTCCGACCGGGCGCCGGCGGATACACGGCTGATGTAGGGCGAGCCGGTCAGCCCCTCGTGTGCCGCGCCAGCATGCGTCCCGCGCGGCGCCCGGTGCCACGATCGCCCTCGAAGCCCAGTTCGCCGTTGACGAACACCAGTGCCACGCCTTCGGACTGCGCCAGCGGGTCCTGGTAGGTTGCCACGTCACGAATGCGTGCAGGGTCGAACACCACGATGTCCGCGAACCAGCCGGCCCTCAGCTCACCACGCTCATGCAGCCGGAAGTTGCGCGCCGACAGGCCCGTCATCTTGTGCACCGCCTGTTCCATCGAAAACAGCTGCTGCTCGCGCCAGTAACGTGCCAGCACGCGGGGGAACGCGCCCCACAGGCGCGGGTGCGGGTGCCGGTCATGCGGCAGGCCGTCCGATCCGATCATGCTGCGCGGGTGGCTGATCACGCGCCGCACGTCGTCTTCGTGCATCTGGAAATAGCAGGCGCCGCCCGGCTTCAGGCGGATGCAGGCCTCGCGCTGCGTGATGCCCCACTCGGCCGCGATCGACGCCAGCATGCGGCCCGTCATCTCCGGGAAAGGCGCCGACCAGCTCACCATCACGTCGATGATCCCGTCGACCAGGTCCTCGCGCAGCACCGTGGAGCCCGCCACATAGGGGTACACGTCCATCGCGATGTCCTGCCGCTGCGCCAGCTGGTCGATCAGCGGCAGCGTCTCGCGGGTACGGCCCCAGTTGGCCGGACCGGCGCATTTGTGGTGCGAGATCACCAGCGGCACGCCCGCCTCGAAAGCGCAGTCGCTGGCTTCGTGCATGGCTTCCAGGATGTCGGCCATCTCCGAGCGCATGTGGGTCGCATACACGCCGCCATGGCGGGCCACCACCCTGGCCAGCCGCGTCACCTCGCCGGCCGGGGCGGGCATCGCCTCGGCGTAGAACAGGCCGGATGACATGCCGATCGCGCCTTCGGCCATGCATTGGTCCAGCAGCTCGCACATGGCATCGATTTCGCCCTCGGTCGCCGCGCGCGTGAGGTCGTCCATGCAGGCTGAGCGCAGCGTGGTGTGGCCGATCAGCGGCGCGACATTGACCGCGGGCTGCGCTTGCGCCACGGCCTGCGCGTACGCGGCCACCGAAGCGTATTTGAACGAGTTGCCCAGCAGCGTCAGCGCGCCCTGCGGGTTCTCGACCACATAGGGTGCGACGGACAGGCCGCAGTTGCCGGTGACGACCGTGGTGACGCCCTGCGAGAGCTTCGGCAGCATGGCGGGGGCGTTGAGGACGATGGCGTCATCGTGCGTGTGCACGTCGATGAACCCCGGCGCGATGGCCAGCCCGGTGCAGTCGCGCACTTCCACCTTGTCCATCGAAACGCCCGCAGGCAACCGGTCGCGCAAGCGTGGCCCCACGGCCAGGATGCGGTCGCCTTGGAGCAGGACATCTGCGGCCTGCGCGGGCGCACCGGTGCCGTCGACAACGAGGCCGTTCTCCAGGAGGGTGTGGCCTGTCATCAGGGCTTCCCGTCGGTTCCGTTGGCTGCTTCGGCCCAGTTCACCCGCGGGTGGTGCTGCATGTCCACGCCCCGGGTTTCCAGCGTGCGCTGGATGTTGGCCAGGCGGTCCACCACCTTGTCGCCCAGGCGCTGCGCCACCAGGACCGTGAGGATCTCGATCACGGTCAGGTGGGCCAGGTAAGCCTCGGGGCCCACCGGCATCACCGGGTCAGGCGCCACTTCAACGCCAAGCACGATGTCGGCCTTGCGGGCCAGCGGAGAGCCGGCCTGCGTCAGCGCGATGATCGTCGCGCCCTGCGAACGCGCCACGTCCACCGCTTCCAGCAGCGAGGGCATGCCGCCCACATAGGTGATGGCCATCACCACGCCACGCGGGCCGATGGTGGCGGCCGAGATCAGCTGGAGGTGCGGGTCCAGGTAACTGCTGGACGACACGCCCATGCGGTAGAGGCGGGCCTGCATGTCGGATGCCATGAAGTTGGAAGTGACGCCGACGCCATAGCAGTCCACTCGCGCGGCTTGCACGATGGCGTCGGCCGCAGCTTCCACGGCCTGGACGTCCAGTTGCGCCTGCACGCCACTGATAACCGCCGTCGCGCCTCGCGTGACCTTGGCGATCACCTGGCGCGTGTCGTCGTCAATGCGCACCCGACGGTTCAGTGGCGAGCCGCCCACGGCCAGTTCCTGCGCAAGGGCCAGCTTGAACTCGCGCAGTCCTGGATAGCCCAGGTCGCGGCAGGTGCGCATGATGGTGGGCACGGAGCTGTTGGCCCGCTGCGCCAGCGTTTCGAAGGTTTCGTCCAGCACGCGCTGGGGGTCTTCCAGGATCAGGGCCAGCACGGTGCGCCGCGCAGCGGGTGCACGGTCCATGATTTCGGCGATTTTTTCGAGTACGCGAGGTGTCATTCAGAAACAAGTGACGATGGCGTCACACACGTTGTATTGGTCGTCCACCACCGGCATCCACCGCCATTTGTCGAAGGTGGTGCAGGGATGGGAGATGCCCAGCGCGACGAGGTCGCCCACACGAAGGGCCTGGTGCTCCGGGCCGCTGCCGCGCAGGTAGGCGTGCTGGTCGTTCAGGCCGCTGATCTTCCAGTCCGCGGGTGCAGCGGCAATGGCGGTGCTGCCTTGTCTGCATGAAGCGCTCGGTATCGGTAGCTCGAGGTCATACGAAATGTCGCGCTTGCCCACCGTGAGGATGGCCAGGCCAGGCTCGGGGCAGGACTGCACCGCCGCCCACACTTCCATGGCCGCATGCAGGCCGTGGCCGCAACCCATGCGCTGTGCGACCGCGCCCAGGTAGCGGTGGTAAGAGCCGTGGTCATGCGTCACATAACAGCCCGAGCGCAGCAGGCCCTGCACGGGTCGGGACAACTTCATTTTCAGGTGCCGCGCCACGAGATCGAAGATGGCCGAGCCGCCGGCGGTGAGCAGGATCACATCCGTCTCGAACAACTGCTCGGTGTCGCATGCCTTGGCGATGTCGCACACACGCAGCATCAACGCATCGGCGTACGCCGTGTCCTTCGCGGAATCGCCGGTGGCGCCCAGGCCTTCGTAGCATTCGATGCCGACCAGTTTCGCGGCGGCGCTCGCCCGCACGCGCTGCGCCAGGGCGAGTGCCTGCTCGTGATTGCGGCAACCGGTGCGGCCGCCCTCCACACCGATTTCCAGCAGTACCTCCATCGGCCGCGCGCCTTTGCTGCCTGCGTGCCAGGACTCGATCAACTCCAGTTGCGCGATGGAATCCACCAGGAAAGCGACGCGCAGCCCATCGTGCTCGCGCTTCATGTCGGCGATGCCCTGCAGGTCGATCGCGCGGAAGACCTGGTTGGCGATGATGCAGCGCCTGGCGCCCGCGGTCACGCCTGCGCGCAGCTGGCCCACGGTGGCAAGTGTCAGGCCCCAGGCGCCCGCATCGAGTTGCTGGCGGAACAGCTGCGGCGACATGGTGGTCTTGCCGTGCGGCGCGAGGCCCACGCCCTGCCCCGCCGCGAATTCCTGCATCCATTTCAGGTTGCCGGCCAATGCATCGCGCCGGATGACGGCCAGCGGCAGCGGCATGTCGCCGCGCAGCACATTCCAGCCCTGGCTGCCGATCGCCGAGCGGCGCAGCGGCGGTGCGTGGTGCGGATAGCCCTTGGACGAAGCGTCCAGGGTGGGGTCGAGGATGTATTCGAATGAGGTCATGGCATGGCGGGCAGTTCGAGGTCGTCGCGGATGCATGCCTTCAGGCGGCCGCCGCCCATGTCGCGCGGCTCGGGCCGCGCCTGCGCGCAGGCCTCGATGGCGTAGGGACAGCGGGTGCGGAACACGCAACCCGAAGGCGGGTTCACCGGGCTGGGCATGTCGCCCTTGAGCGGCACGTGCACCGCCTTGATGGTGGGATCCGGCTTGGGGGAGGCCGCCAGCAGCGCATGGGTGTAGGGGTGCAGCGGCCGTGCGAAAAGCGCCTCCGTGGGCGCCACCTCCATCACCCGCCCGAGGTACAGCACCACCACCCGGTCGCACAGGTACTCCACGACGTCGAGGTCGTGCGAGATGAACAGCAAGGTGAGCGACAGCTGGTCGCGCAGGTCGCACAGCAGGTTCACCACTTGCGACTGGATGGAAACGTCCAGCGCCGACAGCGGCTCATCGGCGACGATGAATTCAGGCTGGACCGAAAGCGCCCGCGCCACGCCGATGCGCTGCCGCTGCCCGCCGGAGAATTCGTGCGGGTAGCGCGCGGCGTGTTCGGGCGGCAGCCCCACCATCCGCAGCAGTTCGGCGATGCGGGCGGCGGTGGCCTCCTTGCCCGGCGCCAGGCCGTGGGTGTGCAGGGCCTCGCCCAGGATGTCGCGCACCCGCATCTTCGGGTTCAGGCTCGCATAGGGGTCCTGGAAAATCATCTGCAGCTTGCTGCGCAGCGCACGCATGCGCCTGCCGTTCGCCGTGACCAGGTTCTCGCCGCGGTAGCTCACGCTGCCCGAGGTGCTGTCGATGAGCCGCAGCAGCGCACGGCCTATCGTGCTCTTGCCCGACCCCGACTCGCCCACCAGCCCCAGCGTTTCGCCCGGCTGGATGCTGAAGGACACGTCGTCCACGGCGCGTACCGGCCGTGATGCCGGGCCGAAGAACTTCTTCAGGTTGCGCACCTCGATCAAGGGATTGACGGCGTTCACGCGGCCTCCGGCACGAGAATGCAACGCGCGCTGCCGCCGGCGCCGTCGGGGCGCAGGGCCGGCATCGCATCGCGGCAGGCCGCAACGGCCTTGTCGCAGCGCGGCTCGAAGGCGCAGCCCGGGGGCGGCGACAGCGGGCTGGAGACCTGGCCGCGTATCGCGTAGAGGCGCCGCTTGCCTTCGCCCGTGTGCGTGCGCCGGCGTTGCTGCGCGGGCAGGCAGGCCAGCAGGCCCTGCGTATAGGGGTGCTGCGGTTGCGCAAACAGGTCGCCGACCGAAGCCCCCTCGACGATGCGCCCCGCATACATCACGGCCACCTCGTCCGCGTGATGCGCCACCACGCCCAGGTTGTGCGTGATGAACAGGATGCTCATGCCGGTTTCGGCCTGCAGCCGGCGCATCAGCGCCAGGATCTGGGCCTGGATGGTCACGTCCAGCGCGGTGGTGGGCTCGTCGGCGATCAGCAGCGTGGGGTCACAGGCCATGGCCAGCGCGATCATCACGCGCTGGCGCATGCCGCCCGAAAGCTGGTGCGGATATTCGTGCAGGCGCTGGGCCGCGGCCGGGATTTCCACCAGCTCCAGCATGCGCAGCGCCTGGGCCATCGCGGCCGCACCCGAAAGGCCCTTGTGAAGGCGAAGCGACTCGGCGATCTGTTCGCCGATGCTGAACACCGGGTTCAGGCTGGTCATCGGCTCCTGGAAGATCATCGCCACCTCGTTGCCGCGGATGGCGCGCATGCGCGGCTCTGGCAAGGTGAGCAGGTCCAGCGTTTCGCCGGCGCGATTGACGAACAGCGCCTGCCCGCTCACGTGGGTGACGGCATCGCGCGGCAACAAGCGCATCAACGTGAGGCTGGTGACTGATTTGCCCGAGCCCGATTCGCCCACGATGGCCGTGGTCTTGCCCGCGCGGATGTTGAAGCTCACATCGGCCACCGAACGGATAAGCCCTTCGTCGGTGCTGAACGAGGTGCTGAGGTTGCGTACTTCGAGCCGGTTCACATCGATTTCCTCAGGCGCGGGTCCAGCAGGTCGCGGATGCCGTCGCCGAGCAGCTGCAGTGAAAGGGCGGTGAGGATGATGGCCATGCCCGGAAACAGCACGATCCACAGCGCCTGGTGCGCGTACTGCTGGCTGCCCGCCACCATGGTGCCCCAGGTGGGAATCTCGGGCGGCACGCCCACGCCCAGAAACGACAGCGCGGCTTCGGCCAGGATGGCGTAGGCAAAAATGAACGAGGCCTGCACGAGGATGGGCGACATCAGGTTGGGCAGGATGTGGCGCGCCAGGATGCGCCCGGTGGAAACGCCCACCGCGCGCGCCGCCTCCACGAAGAGCAGCTCGCGCACCACCAGGGTGGAGGCGCGCACGACACGGGCCACACGCGGCGTGTACACCAGCACCAGCGCAAAGACCACGTTCAGCATCGAGGGGCCGAGGATGCCCACCAGCGCGATGGCCAGCAGGATGTCGGGGAAGGACATCATCGCGTCCACCACGCGCATCACCGGCGCGTCCAGTCGGCGGAAGAAGCCGGCCACCAGGCCGATCAGCGTGCCGAACACCGTCGAGCCGAGGGCCGTGAGCAGGGCGATGGTCAGCGAGTAGCGCCCGCCGAAGGCGATGCGCGCAAACAGGTCGCGGCCCAGCTCGTCGGTGCCGAAGAAATGCGCGGTGGAAGGTTGCGACAGGCGCTCACGCACCGCTGTTTCGTTCGGGTCGAACCCTGTGAGCACACCCGCGAACAGGGAGACAAGCACCACGCCCACCAGCGCAATGGCCGCGCCCAGCACGATGCGGCGGCGGAACAGCTTGCGAAGGATCAGCGGCATCTGCATGGCGCGCTCAGTATTTAACCCGCGGATCGACCACGGTGTAGAGCAGGTCGATCAGGAAGTTGATCACCACGTAGATCACCGCCACCACCAGCAGCGCACCCTGTATCACCGGGTAGTCGCGCCGCACGACGGCGCTCACGACCAGGTTGCCCACGCCGGGCAGGCCGAACACGGTTTCTGTCACCACCGCACCACCGATCATCAGCGCCACCGTGAGGCCGATCACGGTGACGATGGGCACCAGGGCATTGCGCAGCGCGTGCTTGAGGACCACGCGGTTTTCCGGCAGGCCCTTGGCGCGCGCGGTGCGCACATAGTCTTCGCCCAGCACGTCGAGCATGGAGGCGCGGGTGAACCGGATGATCAGCGCGGAATTGAGCACGCCCAGCACCGTGGCGGGCAACACCAGGCAGTGGATGCGCGCGGCCAGCGAAGCGCCCGGCTCGCCGTAGCCCGAGACTGGGAACCAGCCCAGCGATACCGCGAAGATCTGCATCAGCACCAGCCCGAACCAGAAGCTGGGCACGCTGGCGCCCAGCATGGCAAAGCCGGTGAACAGCTGGTCCACCGGCTTGCCCCGGTACACAGCCGACACGATGCCGCAGGGCACGCCGATCAGGGCCGCGATGGAGATGGCCAGCAGCGACAGCAGTGTCGTGGGTTCGGCCCGCTCCCAGAGCGCCTGGGTCACCGGCCTTTGCAGGAAGATCGACTCACCCAGGTTGCCGTGCGCCAGTTCGTTCAACCAGAGCCCGAACTGCACTGGCAGCGGCTTGTCCAGTCCATAGACCTTCTGCACCCGTGCGATGTCGTCCGCCGTGGCCTGGTCGCCCAGCAGCACGGCGATGGGATCGCCCGACGCCGCACGCGTGAGGATGAACACCAGCACGGCCACGATGGCCATGACCACCAGCATGCCGCCCAGCCGGGACAACAGGTAGCGTGTCACGAACTGCCGTTCAGGTCTTCAGGCTGGTGTTCCAGAAGAACGGGTAAGTGAAGGGCGTGTAGTTCTGCAGCGAGGGCGCTCGCGCCGAGAGGCTGGCGAACTTGCCCACGTTGATATAGGGCACCTCGTCATACACCACCTGCTGCACCTTGCCCCACAGCGGCCCGCGCTTGGCGGGGTTGGGCTCCTGGTTCAGGGCGGCCAGCGCTTCCTGCTTGGCCGGCGACGTCCACCAGCCGGGCGCGCCGTCGCCCAGCTGCGGCGGCGAGAGCATGGGCTCGGGAAACTGGCCCGAGTGCGTGATGTAGATGTCCCACAGCTTGGGGTCGGCCCGGCGCTGCAGCAGCGTGGCCCACTCGACGACGTTCAGCTCCGCCTTGAAGCCGGCACGCTTCAATTGCTCGGCCATGATCAACGCCATGTTGTAGTGGAAGTCGTACTGGCGGCTCGTGAGAATGCGCACGGGCTCGCCCTTGTAGCCGGCCTGGTCGGCCTGGCCCTTGGCCTTCTTCGCATCGCGTTCGTTGTAGAGCTCCGTCCCCGCCGCCGAATAGAAAGGCGTGCCCTTGGGGAAGTGGTTGCCTTCGGCAATGAAGAAACGCGTGTCGCCGAAGCCCGCCGCCAGCATCTCGCCCTGGCCCAGCGCAGTGCGTGCCGCCTGGCGTACGGACTTCTGCGCCATCGACCCTTCCCTGGTATTGAACACCAGGTAGGGGAAGCCGAACGAGGGCGTCATGATCGGCACCACCTTGTCCTTGGCCTTTTCCAGGCGGCCCAGCGCCTCGATCGGCAGCAGGTCGGCATAGTGGAACTGGCCGGCCAGCGCGCCTTCCACGCGCGTGTTGGCATTGGGCACAGGCACGAAGCGCAGTTCCTCGACCAGCGCGGTGCGCTTGCCGCCGTAGCCGCTGGGCGCTTCGCTGCGCGCGGAGTAGCCGTCGAAGCGGGTGAGCAGCACGTATTGGTCGGGCTTGCGTTCCTTGAACTTGTAGGGGCCGGTGCCGACGTACTCGCGCAAGGGCTGCGCCAGCGACTCCTTGGCCATGATGGCCGCCATGCCCGAGGCCATGGCCAGCTGCGAGAGCAGCGGCGCGTAGGCGTTCTTCATGCTGATCTCGACGCTCAAAGGGCCCTTGGCGGAAAGATCAGCCACCTGCGCAGCCACCGACTTGCCGCGCGGCGACACCTCCATCCAGCGCTTGAGGCTGGCCACGACGTCTTCTGCATCCAGGTCGCGGCCGCTGTGCAGCTTCACGCCCTTGCGCACGGTGATGCTGTAGAGCTTGCCGTCGGCGGAAATCTTCGGCATGGCCTCGGCCAGCATGGGCACCAGCGCCGCCTTCGCATCGAAGGTGAAGAGCGGCTCGTAGACGTGCTGCATGATGATGCAGACCAGGTCGGCCGGCGTGGACATGATGTCCAGCGTCGGTGGCTCGGCCACCATGGCCAGGTTGAGCGCCGATTTGCCGGCCTGTGCCTGGGCGGTACCGAAGCCCGCGCCGGCGGCGCCCAGCGCCAGAAGCGACGACAGCGCCGTGCGGCGATGAATGGGAAGACCACGCGTCATGGGAGCTCCTGGAGTGAAAGTGAATTTCAGAGCTGAAGGATAAATCTGCAATAAATGCGGTTTTTCAGGATAAACCCGTATAAGCAGGCTCAATTCTGAAAATATATTTCAACTTTTGTCCATCCGAGGGGAATCTTCATGCCGCTGGAACATTTGGGAAATCCGCCGCTGGCCTCCGATCGCCAGCCTCGCCCCTTCAGCCCCGCCGTCCGCGCAGGTGACTTTGTCTATGTGTCGGGCCAGGTGCCCGCCGATGGCAATGGCGAGATCGTTACCGGCGGCATCGAGGCCCAGACCCACCAGGTGATGAAGAACCTCCAGGCCGTGCTGGCGTTGGCGGGCTGCACGCTGGACGATGTGTGCAAGACCACGGTGTGGTTGCAGGACGCGCGCGACTTCGGCAGCTTCAATCGCATCTACATGGGCTACTTCGGTGACAAGAAGCCGGCCCGTTCCACCACCGAGGCGCGCCTGATGGTGGACGCGCGGCTGGAGATCGACGTGGTGGCCTACAAGCCAA
>DATHWV010000322.1:0-10413 GCA_035460205.1 Ramlibacter sp. | reverse complement strand
GGCGCCGACGTGTCGCCCTTGAGTTATGGCGAGGAGCCGCTGCAGTCGCGTTGGGCCGGCGACAAGATCCGTGACGAATACGAGATCGACCTGGTAGCGGCGTTCGAGCGGCATGCCAAGCCGGTGTTCGGCGTCTGCCGGGGCCTGCAACTCTTGAACGTGGCCTACGGTGGCACGCTGTACCAGGACATAGAGACCCAGATTCCCAAGGCGCTGCAGCACCGTGATGCGAAGGTCTACGACAACAACTTCCACGGCGTCGAGATCGTCGCCGGTTCGCGCCTGGCCGCGCTGTATCCCGGCCATGCGAAGGTGAAAGTGAACAGCATCCACCACCAGGCCATCAAGGACCTGGCGCCGGGCTTCGACGTCGAGGCGCGCAGCCACGAGGACGGCATCATCGAAGCCATCCGCCGCACCGACACGGCCAAGCCGTATCTCGCCGCCGTGCAGTGGCATCCCGAATTCCACCGCAACGATTCGGACACGATAGATGACGCTGCGTTGTTGCAGGACTTCCTCACCGCCGCCGCCAACAGAAAGCAGGGCACGCCCGCATGAGCCAACTCGCCATCCACAATCCCGCCACGGGCGAACAGATCGCCCAGGTGCCCGCCGACGATGCGGCCTCGGTCGCCGCCAAGACCGGGCGCGCCCGCGCCGCGCAGCCCGCCTGGGCCGCGCGCCCGCTGGCCGAGCGCCGCGCCTGCATCGAACGCTTTCGCAGCGGCGTCGTGCGCGACCTCGAGTCGCTGGCCGCCACCATGACGCGCGAAACCGGCAAGCCGATCAAGATGTCGCGCAACGAACTGAACGGCCTGCTCAGCCGGCTGGACTTCTTCGTGGGCATGGTGGAGCCGGTCACCGCGACCGAAACCGTGTACGACGAAGGCGGCATGAAGGAACGCATCGAGCATGTGCCGCTGGGCGTGATCGGCAATATCTCGGCCTGGAACTACCCGTGGTTCGTCGGCTGCAACGTCATCGTGCCGGCGCTGCTGACGGGCAACGCCGTGCTGTACAAGCCCTCGGAATACGCAACGCTCACCGGACTGGAAATCGCGCGCCTGTTGCATGAGGCGGGCGTGCCGCCGGACGTGTTCATCACGCTGGTGGGGACGGGGCCGGTCGGTGCGGCGCTGCTGGAACAGAAGATCGAGGGCCTCTTCTTCACCGGCTCCTACGCCACCGGTGCGCGCATCGCGCAGTCGGTGGGCTCGCGCTTCATGAGGCTGCAGCTGGAACTGGGCGGCAAGGACCCGACCTACGTCTGCGACGATGCCGACCCGAAGGTCGCGGCCGAGTCGCTGGCCGATGGCGCGATGTACAACACCGGCCAGAGCTGCTGCTCGGTCGAGCGCATCTATGTGCACGAGAAGATCCACGATGCCTTCGTCGCAGCCTTCGTCGACACGGTGAAGGGATTCAAGGCCGGCGACCCGATGAGCGAGGACACCTACATCGGTGCGATCACCCGCGCGCCGCAACTGGACGTGCTGGACGCGCAGGTCGCCGACGCGAAGGCCAAAGGCGCGACGCTGCACACCGGGGGCCATCGGCTGCCCGGCCCCGGGAACGCATATGCCGCCACGGTGTTCAGCACGGTCAATCACCAGATGGAGTTGATGAAGGAAGAGAGCTTCGGGCCCATCATCGGTATCCAGAAAGTCAGCAGCGACGAAGAGGCCATCCGCTTGATGAACGACACACGCTACGGCCTCACCGCCGGCGTGTACACGCCCGATGCGAAGCGCGCGCAGCAGCTGCTCTCGCAAGTCAACGCCGGCAGCCTGTACTGGAACTGCTGCGACCGCGTCAGCCCGCGCCTGCCCTGGAGCGGCTTCGGCGACTCCGGCGTGGGCCTGACCCTGTCCACCTACGGCATCGAGGCGTTCACCCGGCCGCGGGCCTGGCACCTGCGCAGCGCGTGAAGCCGCGCCTCGCCCTCTTCGACCTGGACCACACGCTGCTGTCCGGCGACAGCGACGTGCTCTGGTGCGATTTCCTGATGGACCAGGGCGTGCTGGAGCGCGCGAGCTTTGCCGCGCGCAACGCCGACATGGAGACCCGCTACAAGGCCGGCACCGTGGGCGTGCAGGAGTTCGCCGACTTCTATGTCGGTACGCTGGCCGGCAGGACGCGCAGCGAGTGGGAGACCTTGCGCCGCGAATTCCTGGCCACGCAGGTGGTACCGCGCATCCCGGTGGCAGCGTTGCAGTTGGTGCGCGCGCATCTTCATGCGGATGATGTCGTGGTCATGACCACCGCCACCAACCGCTTCATCACCGAACTCACGGCAGCCCATTTCGGCATCACCCACCTGCTGGCGACGGAGGCCGAGCTGGACGGCGACACGTTCACCGGCCGTTCCACCGGCACCCTCAACATGCGCGAAGGCAAGGTCGCGCGGCTGCACGAATGGCTGCAGGCGCGAGGCCATTCGCTGGGCGAATTCGACAGCACCGCCTACAGCGACTCGATCAACGACCTGCCCTTGCTGGAGGCCGTGAACGAGCCGGTGGCGGTGGATCCAGACCCGCGCCTGGCAAAAATCGCAAATGAGCGAAGATGGCGGGTCCTGCAGCTCCATTGAAGGATGCGCCATGAAGCGAGCCCTCGCCGCCGCCGCCTGCGTCGCCTCGGCGATCGCCATCGCGCAGCCCTGCGAACCGCGCCATGCCGCATCACCCCAGGCCGCGGATGACTGCCGCTTCCAGAACATGCCGAACCCGCAACTCAAGGCGGGCCAGACGCAGTGGAAGATCTGGAGCCGCTTCCTCACCGCCAACAAGCAGGGCACGGTGCCGGTCGACCCGATTCCCGTGCGGCCGGTGGACAAGGCCAAGCTCGAGGCGCTCGACCCCGCGGCCAACCACATCATCCGGCTGGGCCATTCCTCGCACCTGCTCAAGTTGCGCGGCAAGTACTGGCTGATCGACCCGGTCTTCAGCGAGCGGGCTTCGCCCGTGCAATGGCTGGGTCCCAAGCGCTTCCATCCGACGCCGCTGCCGCTTTCGGAACTGCCGCCGATCGAGGGCCTGATCCTCTCGCATGACCACTACGACCACCTGGACACCGCCACCATCGAGCACCTGCGCACCAGCGTGCAACGCTACTTCGTGCCGCTGGGCGTGGGCCGGCGGCTGCAGGACATGGGCGTTGCCGCCGACCGCATCCAGGAATTCGACTGGTGGGAAAAGGGCAGCCATGCAGGCGTGGGACTCACGGCCACCCCGGCGCAACACTTTTCCGGGCGCACGCTGTGGGACCGCAACAAGACGCTGTGGTCGTCCTGGGTCATCCAGAGCGGCGAGGAGCGCATCTTCTACAACGGCGACTCGGGCTACTTTCCCGGCTTCAAGCAGATCGGCGAAAAGTTCGGCGGCTTCGACATTGCCCTCATGGAGAACGGCGCCTACGACGACTACTGGCCGGCCGTGCACATGATGCCGGAGGAGACCGTGCAGGCCTTCAAGGACCTGCGCGCCAAGGTGCTGTACGTCGTCCACAACAGCACCTTCGACCTGGCCTTCCACACCTGGCGCGACCCGCTGGACCGCATCACCGACCTGGCGGCGAAGGAAGGCATCACTGCCGCCACGCCCGAGATGGGCGAGGTGCTCACGCTGGGCAAGCCGCGGCAGAACGTGTTGTGGTGGAAGAACCTGAAGTAGTGCTCAGTCGGCGCGCTGCAGGATGCGCTCCAGCAGCGCGCGCTTGCCCGCACAGCGCGGCTCGTCCCAGCAGGCTCTGAAGGTGGTGACGGTCTCGCCGCCACGCGAGATCGTGATCTCCCAGGGCCGCTTCATCAGTACCACGTGCACGTAGCTGGCAAAAGCTTCGGCGAAGTCGTCGCCGCCCCGTGTGGCCGCGTACAGCGAAGGGAAGTTCGTCTTCGCCAGGTTCGCGTAGGTCGGGGCCATGTCGGCCGCGTCCAGCTTCGCGCCGAAGTAATACGACACGGACGCGCGTTGCGGGAAGTCCTGGGCGGGCAAAACCAATTCCTTTTCGCGCTCGCGGTCCAGCCGCCACGATTGCTCGAAGAACGGGAAGCGTGCGCCCGGCGGCAGATCTTTCGTATCTTGGTAGAAAGGCGGGTGCACATCACGGCCGATCGACAGCACGTGGCCCAGCTCGTGCAGCAGGATGTACTGGATCGCGTTGCGGCGGCTGTCCTGCGCCCCTTCTTCGATGCGCGCGCGCAGCTGCCAATCCGGCGAGGGCCGGAACGGCGTGTTCTCCTTCCAGGTTGCCCACTGGTTGGCGGTGCGCTGGCGCAGCACCGCCGCGTCGAGCACGATGAAGCCACCGAGCGGCCTGTTGGCGGAAGGGTCGCGCCCGGCGTCGGTGAAGCCGGTGCCGCCCAGGTCCTCGAGCATGTAGATGCCCAACAGTGATTTGTCGAACAGGTTTCGCACCGAAGCAGGCAAGTCCGCCATGGCGGCGCGCACGTCGGCCAGAAACTCCGGCTCCAGCACTGCCGCGCGCGGCCGCTCCGGGTAGCCGTGCTGCAGGTTGTCCCAGAGCATGTATTCCACCAGCTCCGGCGGGGCGCTACCCACGCGGTCGGCCGGCGCACGCGCCAGGGCGTCCTGCCAGAACGCCGCGCGCCTGACGGGGTGCGCCTCCAACGCTGTGCGCCAGCAGGCCTCGTCGGGGGCGGCGCAAGGCGTGCCCGGGATCGGCGCCCACGCGCAGGACGCCAGGCCCAGCGTTGCCAGCGCGGCAAATATAGCGAGGGCGGCCAGTGAGCGGAAAGCCTTCATGCCTCGCATCCTAGTGTTGTAATAGCCTTTTGCCGAATCAGGAGTCTCCCGATGTCCGCACGCGACGTGATGCCCAGTTCCCTGGCCGACCAGATCGACATCGCCGCGCAGGCGGTGGAGGCCAGTGTCATCGCCTGGCGGCGCGACCTGCACGCCAACCCTGAACTGGGCAACCGCGAATTCCGCACGGCCGGTATCGTGGCCGAACACCTGAAGATGCTGGGCCTGGACGAGGTGCGCACCGGCGTCGCCCACACCGGCGTGGTGGGCCTGCTCAAGGGCGCGCTGCCCGGCCCGGTGGTGGCGTTGCGCGCCGACATGGACGGCCTGCCGGTGACCGAGCAGGTGGACGTGCCCTTTGCGTCGAAGGTCCGCACCCAGTGGAATGGCGAGGAAGTAGGCGTCATGCACGCCTGCGGGCACGACTGCCATGTCGCCATCCTGATGGGCGTGGCGCAGGTGCTGGCGGGGCTGCGCTCGCAACTGCGTGGCAGCGTGAAATTCATCTTCCAGCCGGCCGAGGAAATGCCGCCGGCAGGCGAGGAAGGCGGCGCCAAGATGATGATCGAGCAGGGCGCGCTGGAAAAGCCGGTGCCGCAGGCGATCTTCGGCTTGCACGTCACCTCGCGGCTGGCCGTGGGTACCGTCGGTTACCGTCCCGGGCCGACGATGGCGAGCGCCGACACTTTCAGCATCAAGGTGCACGGCAAGCAGACCCATGGCGCGGCGCCGTGGATGGGGGTGGACCCGATCGTCACGGCGGCGCAGGTGGTACTGGGCCTGCAGACGGTGATCAGCCGCGGCACCGACATTTCGCGCGAACCGGCGGTGGTCACCGTGGGCATGATCCGCGGTGGCGTGCGTGAGAACATCATTCCCGATGAAGTCGAGATGCGCGGCACCATCCGCGCTTTCGACGAGGGCATGCGCGACGAGATCCATGAAAGGGTGACCACGCTGGCCGAAGCGGTGTCGCGCGGGTCGCGCGCCGGCTGCACGGTCTGCATCAACAAGAACTACCCGGTCACGGTGAACGACCCCAAGCTCACCGAGGCGATGGTGCCCACCTTGCAGCGCGTGGCCGGCCCCGGCCAGCTCGAACTGATCCCGAAGGTGACCGGCGCCGAGGACTTTTCGTTCTTCCAGCGCATCATTCCCGGCCTGTTCTTCTTCGTCGGCGTGACGCCCAAGGGCATCGACCCCTCCAAGGCCTACTCCAACCATTCGCCCAGATTCTTCGCCCACGAGGACGCCCTGCTCATCGGTGTGCGCTCGCTTTCGCACGTGGCATGTGACTTCCTGGAGTCCCGCGGCTTGTAAGATAGCGGCAGGAAGGCTTGCGAACGAAACATGGCAGTCATCATCGTGATGGAAGACGATGCCGGCACCCGTACGCTGGTGGCGTCGGTCCTGAAGAAGGACGGGCATGAGGTGCTGACCGCCGAGGACGGGGAACAGGGCCTGGAACTGCTCGAGTCCTGCAAGCCTGACCTCATCATCAGCGACGTGCAGATGCCGGGCATGAACGGCTTCCAGATGCTGGCCGCGCTGCGTGCCCAGCCGGCCCACGCGTCCGTGCCTGTCATCCTGCTCACTTCGCTGCAGGAGCGCGCCCACATGCGCATCGGCATGACCACCGGGGCCGACGACTACATCACCAAGCCCTTCCGTCCCGGCGAGCTGCGCGAGGCCGTCGCAGCCCAGTTGAACCGCAGCGCCGTGCAGGCCAACCTGCAGGCGCTGGCGGTGGGTGCCGCCGTGCAGCAGGCGCTGGTCGACCAGAAGCACGAGCTGGCCAAGCTGTACGAGCAGCGGCTGGCCACCGAGTTGAGTGAGCGCTGGCCCGAAGGCAACGGCGATGCGGGCGATGAGCGGCTGGCCAGCGCCTCCGTGCTCTTCGTCGACATTCCCAACTACGCAAGCGTCGCGCAGAAGCTCGACGCGCAGGAACTGGCCGAACTGGTCAAGCGGTTCTACGGCAACGCCAACGACACCGTGCACCTGTTCGGCGCGCGGCACATGCGTTTCGTCGGCGAAGGCCTGCTGGCGATCTTCGCCTCCGACACCGACACCCAGACCGTCAACCACTGCCTGCGTGCTGCCAAGGCGGCGCTGGGCCTGGTCGATTCGACGCGCGGCATCCATGAGTACCTGGAGTCGCGCTACCCGGGCCGCCTGCTGCCTTCGTTCAAGGTCAACGTGGCGCTGCACACCGGCCCGGTGGCGCTGGCGCGCTTGCAGGACCCGCTGCATGGCGGCGCGGCGCAGACGCTGCCGGTGGGTGACGCCGTGAGCGCCACCATGCTGCTGCAAAAGCAGGGGCGCGACCTGGGCTGGCACATCATCGCCAGCGTGGCGGCGCTGCGCTCGGTGACCGGCGCTGTCGAAACCGGCCGCCGCGCGATGGTCACGCTGCCCGGCCGTGCTGAACCAATGGATGCGGTGGAACTGGTCGGGCTGGCGCTGTGACCCGCGCGCTGCGCACGTTCTCGCTGCGCCAGATCCTGAGCGTCGCGCTGCTGCTGCTGGCGCTGGTGCCGGCGCTGCTGGTGGCCTGGCTGATGGTGCGCGGCAGCACGCAGGCGGCCGAGGAGCTGGCGGGCAAGATCCTCTTCAACGTCGCCTCGCGCGTGCAGGCGGGCACCGAGGCGCACATGGGCCAGGCCCACAACGCGCTCAATGGCATGTTCCCGGAAAGCATGCAGGCGCGCGATCGCGAGCGCGCACGGCGCTGGCTCAACGAGCCCGCGGTCTTCGAGGCCATGGGCTTTGCGCTCACGCGCCAGTCAGACGACGTGCCGGCGGTGTACTTCGGCAACAAGCGCGGCGAGTACTTCGGCGTCGAGAAGCACGGCACAGGCGCCACGGTGCGCATCCGGGAGCCATCGGGGAACGGTCGCAGCGTCTTCATCGCGGCACGCCCCGGTGACCGCAGCGAACCGCAGCCCAGCGAGATCGCCAACTACGAGCCGCGTACCGCGCCCTGGTATTTCGGCGCCGTCAATGCCAAGGGCCGCGTGTTCTCGCGCGTGCAGGCGGTGCCCGGCAAGCCGCAGTTGTATGTGACGCTGTCGCAGCCGGTGTACGACGACGACGGCGGCGTGGCCGGCGTGTTCGGCGCGGACCTGTACCTGCAGCAGCTGGCCGACCTGCTGCAAACACAAACCATCAGCGCGCGCGGCGCGGCCTTCGTGGTCGACGAGGCCGGGCTGCTGGTGGCGGGCTCGGCCGGTGATGCATTGTTTCGCGAAGTGGACGGCAAGCTGCTGCGGCGCAGCCCCGAGGACAGCGCCAACGCAGTGATCCGCCAGGGCTTCCAGGCCTTGAAGGCGGCATGGGCGCAGCGCACCAGCGACTCCGTTGGCGGCGGCCGCGCGCTGGAGCGCCTGCCGATGCCGGGCGACGACTCGCTCATCCTGGTGCGCCAGCCCTTCGGCGAAGCGCTGGGCCTGCGCTGGACGCTGGTGGTGGCTGCGCCCGACAGCGACTTCACCGGCGACATCCGCCGGGCGTGGCGCTTCTCGCTCATCGTCATTGCGGTGCTGGTGTTGCTGGCCGCCGGCGTCGCCTTCCTGGTCGCGCGCGGCATCGGCGGCAAGCTGCGCGGCCTGCGCATCGCCGCCGAGCAGCTGGGACGCGGGGAGGTGCCGGTGATCGACGACCGCACGCGCATCCTCGAAGTGCACCGCCTGTCACGCGTGCTGCACGACAGCGCCGAGCAATTGGGGACTTATCGCGAACAGGTGAAGGCCGACGCGCAGGCGCTGCAGGAAGCCAACGAGACCCTGGAGGCGCGCGTGGAGCGGCGCACCGCCGAGCTGGCCGCTTCGCGCGAGGAAGCGCTGGCGGCCGCGCGCGCCAAGGCCGCGTTCCTCGCGACCATGAGCCACGAGATCCGCACGCCGCTCAATGGTGTCGTCGGCATGAGCACGCTCCTGGCCGAAACGCCCCTGGACGCCGAGCAGCGCGACTACCTGCAGACCATCCGCCTGTCCAGCGACCAGCTGCTCGCCGTGATCAACGACGTGCTGGACTTTTCCAAGATCGAGTCGGGCAAGCTGGAACTGGAGATCGAGCCGGTGAGCGTGCGCGGCGCGGTGGAGGAAGCCTGCGACATCGCAGCGCCGCGCGCGCGGGAGAAGGGGCTGGAGCTGATCATCGACGTCGCCGACGAAGGCGAGGGCGCGGTGCCGGCGGCGATCAAGGGCGACGTGACGCGGCTTCGCCAGGTACTGATCAACCTGATCAACAACGCAGTGAAGTTCACCGAAGGCGGCGAGGTGGCGGTGCACGTCAAGCGGCTGGCCGGGGACGACGGCCAGGGGAACTGCGTGCTCGAGTTCCGCGTGACGGATTCGGGCATCGGCATTCCGCCGCAGCGCGTCGATTCGCTGTTCGAGGCGTTCACGCAGGTCGATGCCTCCACCACCCGCAAATACGGCGGCACCGGCCTGGGCCTGGCCATCTGCAAGCGGCTGGTGGAATTGATGGGCGGCAAACTCGGCGTCGAGAGCGTGCTGGGCAAGGGTTCGACCTTCTGGTTCACGGTGGTGGCGCCGCCCACCGAGCTTGCACCGACCCTCGGCATCACCGAGGCCGGCCTGCTCAGCGGAAAGCGTGTGCTGGTGGTGGACGACCACGCGACCAATGTGCGCGTGCTCACGCGCCAGCTGCAGTTGTGGGGCATGGAAGTGGCGGGCACCGACTCTGGCGCGCAGGCGCTCGAATGGCTCAAGGGCGCGCAGCAGGCACCGGACCTGGTGATCACCGACATGCACATGCCTGAGATGGACGGCGTGGCGTTTGCGCGCGCGCTCAAGGCCGAACCCGCCTGGCAAGGCATTCCCATCGTGCTCCTGAGCTCGGGCTTCATGCCGGCGGCCGACGAAAGCGCGCAACTGTTCCAGGCGCGCCTGCTCAAGCCCGCGCGCCAGGGCCAGATGTTCGAGACGCTGGTGCGCTGCGTCTCGCCGAACGCCGGTGACGGCGCGCGCGCCGGCGTGGTGGTCGTCGACCAGAAGAAGAACGTCACCGTGCTGGTGGCCGACGACAACGCGGTGAACCTCAAGGTCGCCTGCGCGATGCTCGCCAAGCTCGGCTACGACATCCTCACCGCCACCGACGGCCGGGAAGCGGTGGAAGGCGTGGCGCACGCCGCGGCGCAAGGCAAACGCATTGGCGCGGTGCTGATGGACGTCAACATGCCCGAGGTCGACGGCCTGCAAGCGACGCAGCAGATCCAGGCGGCGTGGGGCGCGCAGTCACCGCCCATCATCGCGCTGACGGCAGCCGCTTCAGCCGAGGACCGCCTGCGCTGTGAAGCCGCCGGCATGGACGACTACCTCACCAAGCCCTTGCATGTCGCCGCGCTGGCGATCGCACTGGAGCGGTGGGTGTCGCAAGGCGCTGCGCGGCCGGAGACGCCGGCGCAACCGGCAGCGCGCACCGCGGCGCCCGAGGCCCCGCTGATGGATTTCAGCCGGCTGGAGGAATTCAAGGAGTTCGACGACGAGGACCTCACGATGACGCGCGAAGTGATCGCGCTGTTCGTCAAGGACACGCCGTCGCGCCTCGAGGCCATGGACCAGGCCGCGCAGGCGCAGGACGCGCCTGCGCTCGCGCGCGCGGCCCATGCGCTCAAGGGCGG
>DATHWV010000321.1:0-4115 GCA_035460205.1 Ramlibacter sp. | reverse complement strand
CCGCCTCGAGTTCCTGGAAGAAGTCGGCCTGGGCTACCTCACGCTGGACCGCGGCGCGCCCACCCTGTCGGGCGGCGAGGCGCAGCGCATCCGTTTGGCCGCACAGCTCGGTTCCAACCTGCAAGGCGTTTGCTACGTGCTCGACGAGCCGACCATCGGCCTGCATGCCCGCGACAACCAGATCCTGCTCAACGCGCTGCACAAGCTGGGCGACAAAGGCAACACGCTGGTGGTGGTGGAGCACGACGAGGACACCATCCGTCGCGCCGACCACATCATCGACATCGGACCCAGCGCCGGCAAGCGTGGTGGCCGCGTGGTAGCGCAAGGGTCGGCCGCCGACATCTCCGCGGTGGAAGAGTCGGTAACGGGTCGGTACCTGTTGCATGCGATGAAGCATCCGGTGAAGCCCAGGCGGGCGGTGCCCCCACCCCGGCCCTCCCCCGGCGGGGGAGGGAGTGGAACGCTGCACCTGCGAGGCGCCGACCTGCACAACCTGGACGACGTGGACGTCGACATTCCGCTGGGGCGTCTCGTCGCAGTGACCGGCGTTTCCGGCTCAGGCAAGTCGACACTGGCGCGCGACGTGCTGCTGCACAACGTGCAGGCCGCGGTGCAGCAGCGTTACACCAAGGCCGGCCGAGACGCCGACGACAAGGGCAAGCACCCGGCATGGATCGGTTGCTCGGCGCTCGACGGCTACCAGGTCATCGATCGTGTGCTGGAAGTGGACCAGACGCCCATCGGCAAGACGCCGCGTTCCTGCCCGGCGACCTACATCGGCTTCTGGGACACCATCCGGAAATTGTTCGCGGACACGCTGGAAGCGCGCGCACGCGGCTACGGGCCGGGCCGCTTCTCTTTCAACACCGGCGAGGGTCGCTGCCCCACCTGCGAAGGCCAGGGCGTGCGCACCATCGCCATGAGTTTCCTGCCCGATGTGAAGGTGCCTTGCGAGTCCTGCCGCGGCGCGCGCTTCAACCCCGAGACGCTGGCCGTGACCTGGCGTGGCAAGAGCATCGGCGACGTGCTGCAGATGGAAGTGGACGAGGCAGTGGACTTCTTCTCCGCCATGCCCAACATCAGCCACCCGCTGCAACTGCTCAAAGACGTGGGCCTCGGATATCTCACGCTGGGCCAACCGTCGCCGACGCTGTCGGGCGGCGAGGCGCAGCGCATCAAGCTGGTGACCGAGTTGTCCAAGGTGAGAGACGACATCACTCGGCGTGGCCAGAAGGCGCCGCACACGCTGTACGTGCTGGACGAACCGACGGTGGGCCTGCACATGGCCGACGTCGAGAAGCTGGTGCGGGTGTTGCACCGGCTGGTGGACGGCGGCCACAGCGTGATCGTGATCGAGCACGACCTGGACGTGATCGCCGAGGCCGACTGGGTGATCGACCTGGGGCCGGAAGGCGGGAACGCCGGTGGCAAGGTGGTGGCGGCCGCTTCGCCCGAGCAGGTCGTGAAGAAGGGGACGCACACCGGTAAGGCGCTGGCGGCGGTGCTGGCGCGCTGACAGAATGGCGCCATGATCACCTTCTATAACGACAGGCATGCGGAACACCACGGCAAGGTGGAGATGTTCCGCGGCCAGTTGGTGCCCTGCTTTGAGATTCCGTCGCGGCTGGACCATGTGCTGACGGAACTGAAGGCGCGCAAGCTGGGGGCCATCGAGTCCGCTCCGGAGTTTCCCCTCACCGCGATCACGCGAATCCACGCCCAGCGCTATGTCGACTTCCTGGCCGGTGCCTGGGATGAATGGGTGGCGCTGGACCCAGCGAACGCGCAGCGCGACGCCATCCCTTCGTACTGGCCGATTCGCACGTTTCGAACCGATGTGCTGCCCGCCAGTTTCCCGGCGCGCATGGGTTTGTTCTCTTTCGATGCGGGTAGCCCGCTGACTTCCGGTACCTGGGCCGCTTCGCGCGCGGGTGCGTGCTGCGCGCTCGCGGCGGCGAAAGCGGTGCAAGGCGGCAAGCGCTCGGCCTTCGCGTTGACGCGTCCGCCCGGCCACCATGCCGGCGCCGATTTCTTCGGCGGCTATTGCTTCCTCAATAACGCGGCGATCGCGGCGCAGGCCCTGCGCGATGCCGCCGTGGAGCGGGTCGCGGTGCTCGACATCGACTACCACCACGGTAATGGCACGCAAGCAATCTTCTACGACCGCGCCGACGTGCTCTTCACCAGCATTCATGGCGATCCGCGCACGGAGTACCCGTACTACCTCGGCTATGCCGACGAGCGGGGCGAGGGCGCGGGGCTGGGCTTCAACCACAACCTGCCCCTGGCACGCGGCACCGGCTTTGCAACATGGCGCGAGGCGCTGGCGCAGGCGCTGAAGAGCGTCGCCGGCTTCAAGGCGCAGGCGCTCGTTGTTTCACTGGGCGTGGACACTTTCGCAGGCGACCCGATCTCGGGCTTCGGCCTGCAGAGCGCGGATTACCTTCGGGTGGGTGAAGACCTCGCCGCCGCCGGCCTGCCGACGGTGTTCGTGTTCGAAGGCGGTTACGCGGTCGAGGAGATCGGCGTGAACGCGGTTAACGTGCTGGACGGCTTCCAGCAGCGCGCGGGCTGATCAGTCCAGCGCCGCGCCCGATTCCTTCACAGCCACCTTCCAGCGCGCCACTTCCTTCTTCAGGAAATCGCTGAACTCCTGCGGCGAGTTGGCCACCACGTCGAAGGCCTGGCTGGCCATGCGTTCCTTCACGTCGGGCGCGTTCATCGCCTTCACCGAGATCTGGTGCAAGCGCTGGACGATGGCAGGCGGCGTCCCCGCGGGTGCGGCCACAGCCTGCCAGCTGGTCACTTCCACGTTGGCGCCGGTCTTCGAGGCAATCGGCACTTCAGGCAGCAGCACGGCGGGCTTGGAGGCAGTCAACATCAGTGCCTTCATCTTGCCGGCCTTGATGAACGGCATTGCCGGGCCCAGGTTGCTGAACATGAAGTCGGCCTGGCCGGCAATGATGTCCTGCATGGCCGGCGCGCCGCCGCGGTAAGGAATGTGGACCGCGAAGCCGCCCACGGCCTTCTTGTACAACTCGGCGGTGAGGTGGTCGGACGAACCCGCGCCCGACGATGCATAAGACAGCTTGCCCGGGTTCTTCTTCATGTGCGCCGCCAGTTGTTGCGCGGTGTCGAACGGCGAACTTGCGGGCACCACCAGCACATTGGGTGTGGACACCAGCACCGAGATCGGCGCGAAGTCCTTCAACGGGTCATAGGGCAGCTTGCTGTAGAGGGCCGCGTTGATGGCGTACACGCCGATGCTGCCGACCAGCAAGGTGTAGCCATCGGGCGGCGCCTTGGCCACCGCCGCCGCCCCCACGCCGCCGTTGGCGCCGGAGCGGTTTTCCACCACCACCGGCACCTTCAGTTCATCGCCGATCGCTTTGGCGATGATGCGGCCGATCTGGTCCGACGCGCCGCCTGCCGGGAAGGGCACGATCACCTTGATGGGTTGGGCATTCGGCCAGGCGGCTTGCGCGTGCGCTGCCAGGCTCCACAGGCCGGACAGGGCGGTCGCCGCGAGCATGGAAAAGATCCTGCGTGTCGATTTCATTGTTGTCTCCATTGAACTTGTGAGGGATCAGCCCGGCACCGGTGTCACCAGCTTGCCGTGGTCGAAGAATGAGTGCAGGTTGGCCAGCACGACGTCGGCCATCGCCTGCCTTGTCTCGCGCGTGCCGCTCGCCAGGTGCGGCAGCAGCACCACGTTGTCCAGTGCCATCAGCGCCTGCGGCACACGTGGTTCGTCCTCGAACACATCGAGGCCGGCCCCGGCAATGCGCTTGTTCACCAGCGCGTCGACCAAGGCCGCTTCATCGACCACGCTGCCACGCGACACGTTGACCAGGTAGCTGTTCGGCCCCAGCGCGTTGATGACTTCGGCCGACACCAAATGTCGTGTCGCCGGGCCGCCCGAGACGATGACGATCAGGAAGTCGCACCACTTCGCGAGTTCGACCAGCGACGGCTCGTGCCTGAACGCAACGCCGGCCACCGGCTTGCGCGAGTGGTAGCGGATGTCCAGGTCAAAGCCGATCGCGCGCTTCGCGATGGCCTGCCCGATGCGCCCCAGCCCGGCGATGCCCAGTTTCTTGCCGCTGACGCGC
>DATHWV010000320.1:0-5358 GCA_035460205.1 Ramlibacter sp. | reverse complement strand
GGCACCACCGGCCTGGTGGCCTGCTACGGCGTGCTCGGTTTTGGCTACATCCTGCCGGCCACTTTCCTGCCCGTGCTGGCGCGGTCGGTGATCGAGGATCCGCGCATCTTCGGGCTGGCATGGCCGGTGTTCGGCGCAATGGCCGCTGTCTCCACCGTCGTCGCCGGGCGCTGGATGCGTCCTGCGTCGCGCTTGCAGGTATGGGCCGTGTCGCACTTGCTGATGGGTGTCGGCGTGCTGCTGCCGAGCGTCTGGCCCGGCGGCGTGGCGATCGCGTTGTCCGCGCTGCTGGTGGGTGGCACCTTCATGGTGATCACCATGGCCGGTGTGCAGGAGATCCGCGCGCGCGCCGTGGGTGACCCCACTGCACTGGTGGGTCGCATGACCGCGGCGTTTGCAACCGGGCAGATCGCCGGCCCCATCGCTTCTTCACTGTTGCTGCGCTACACGGCAGCGAACGGACTCAACCTCGCATTGCAACTCGGCGCCGGCGCACTGCTGCTCACGGCCGCCTGGTTGTGGCGCCAGACCCTTTCCCATCCCGTCGACCCGGAGGTCTCCCATGCCCAATGAATCCACCCCAGTCCCCCAGGGCTTCGCGCAACCCTGGCGCGAGCGCCTGCCCATGCCCGATGCCGCAACGCTCACCACGCAACAGCGCGAAGCGGCCGACGCATTGATCGCCGGCCCGCGCAAGGGCGTGTACGGCCCCTTCCTGCCCTTGCTGCGCAGCCCGCAGTTGCTGGACCGCGTGGCCCGCGTTGGCGAGTACCTGCGCTTCGAGAGCGTGCTCGAGGCCCGCATCCGTGAGCTGGTCACTTGCGCCGCCGCGCGCCATGTCACCAACCAGTTCGAGTGGCTGATGCACGCACCGCTGGCGCTCAAGGCCGGCGTGGCGGAAGCGACGATCGAAGCGTTGCGCGCCGGCGCCCGCCCGAAGGCCTTGCCGGCCGACGAAGAAGTGGCGCTGGATTTCACGAGCGAATTGCTCAACACGCACGGCACCAGCGAGCCGACCTACGCGGCCGCGCTGGCGCAGTTCGGCGAGCAGGGCGTGGTCGAACTTGCCACGCTGGTGGGCTACTTCGTGATGGTGTCGTGGCTGATGAACGTGGCGCACACGCCGGCCAATGCGCAGGGTGAAGCGCTGCGCGCCTTCCCCTTGTGAGTGCAGACCACCCTCGGAGGCTTGGCACCGCGACCTAGAGATATTTGCGCCAGAGTTCGTTCGAGAACTTTCCTGCCGGGTCCCATCGTTGCTTGACGCGTCTTAGCTGTTCGATCTCGGGGTATGCGCTTTCGAACTGGGCATTCGTGGCATGCAGCTGGTACGGCAAGTAGTAGCGACCCTCATGCGCCAGTGCGTGATCAATCAACTGCCGGGTCCAGCGACCAACATTCTCCTGCGCGGCCCCTGATGTGCGTTGCTTGTAGTAGAGGACGAACGAGAACATGTCCTCTGGCGCCCAAGGCATCATGGAGATCCGGTCTGCCGGCGAGTGGCGGATGGAGACATTGAGCGCTTCAACGCCTTGCTGTTGAAGAATCCTCGCCATCCCGCGTGCGAACGGAACAAAGTGGCGGGCCGGAATGAAGTACTCCTGCAGCACATAGGTCGACATCGCCCTTGTGCGTGGTTCAAGTTCGGCGGCGTCCAGGCTTGCTTCATGATTGAGCCACTTCACCGCGGGCTTGCCTGTCATGAGAGGGTGCACCACCGAGCTGCGCAACTTGCCGCCCCCCGGAAGTTCGGTCATGGCCCACAAGGCGTTTTGCTCCAGGCTGTAACTCTGGCCACGGGGCACGAGCCGGGAAGACTCGGTTAGCTGCCTGTCCGCATCCACTTTTCGCCAAGTGATGCAGACCGGCTCGGCGAATTTCGGCGGCAACAAGTCCGCGTTGTGAAGCACGGCTGCTTTGTCCTTGATGACGCGCTGCCCGAAGTATTCGACGTATCGATCAAGCGGAACAGTTTCAACGAGACGCTCAATGCGTGAGTTTTCGGCGAGATCCAGTTCAACTTCCGTAATCACCCCGACTGCGCCGTAACCGCCGATCGCTGAACGGAACAGATCCGCATTGGCGGTCGGTGTGGCCTCGATGAGGGTGCCGTCAGCAAGTGCCAACTGGAGCGCGCGCACGGTTTGGCCGACTGGTCCGTGACCAACGTAACGGCCATGCGCGTTGACCGAGACGGAGCCGCCGACCGTGAAGTTAGAGTAGCTCTGCATCGTCTTGACCGCAAGGTTCACTGCGTCCAGGTGGTCCTGCAAATCTCGCCAGCGCATTCCGGCCTGGACGCGGACTGCGCGCTCGGGTGGCCGCAGCCAGACAAGCTGGTTCATCTGGCGCATGTCCAGATGCAACCCACCGCGCAGCGCGATCTGGCCGCCCATGCTGTAGCGACCGCCGCCAATCGCGACTTTCCCAGGCCATGCAGGAAGCAGCGCGCACACCTGTTGCGCGGTTTGCGGAGCTTCTATGCGGGCGACTTCGACCGAGTACAACTGGGTCACGTTGGGAACAAGCAGGCCGACAACGTTTGAAAGCGAGCGAGGCGACAGCGTCAGCAGGCCCGCAGTAGCCATCGACTGGACGATGAAAGTTCGTCGGCTTGGGGCGGTGATTGGAATGTGGCTCATCTGGGCCAGGATTTTGTACTGATCACACCCGTTCGCCCAAAAAAACAGCCACCTTGCGGCGGCTGTATAAAGTCCTTGGAAGGACGTCGTTGGGAGACTGAAAATCTGTATCGGAGCCCTGTGGGCCTTCGGTGACAGCGATTGGGATTGACTGTAAGTGCCGCCGCCTTTTTTTGCATCCTACAAATGGAGGATGCAGGGGCGAATCTCGCTTCTCAGCCTGAGATATTGGTGACTTTTCTCACGGTGGGCGAGCCTTTTCAGACTCTTTTACACCGCATTACAAGTGGTCACAGCGGCACTCGCAGCACGAAGCACGCACCGCCTCCGGCCTGGTCTTCGCAGCTCACCGAGCCGTGATGCCGCTGCGCGATTGAACGCACCAGCGAGAGCCCGAGGCCCACGCCGCCAAAGCGCTCGCTCGCACCGGGCAAGCGGTAGAAGGGCTCGAAGATCCGTTCACGCTCCGACGGCGGCACACCCGGCCCGCGATCGCGGACACGCAGCACCGCGTTACCGCCTTCGCGCGTGAGTTCCACCGCCACCGCACCGTCGCTGTAGCGCCGCGCGTTTTCCAGCAGGTTGCGGATGGCGCGTCGAAGCAGCTTGACTACGCCTTGCACCACCAGCGGCTTGTCGTCGGCGCTCGGCACCAGCTCGGCGCCGGCGCGCGCGCACTCTTCGGCGCACAGGCCCGTCAGGTCCACCGCCTCCACGGTGCCCATGTCGGATTCTTTCGCGTCGAGGCGGCTGGCCAGCAGGATCTCGTCGATCAGCTGGTCCAGCTCGCCGATGTTGCGGCGGATCTCTTCCTGGAAGGTCGGTGAGGTCTGCGGCTCCATCAGCTCCAGCCCCATGCGGATGCGCGCGAGCGGCGAGCGCAGTTCGTGCGATGCGTTGGCCAGCAGCGACTTGTGCGACTTCAGCAGTGTTTCCACCCGCTCGGCCGCGTGGTTGAAGCGCTGGGCGAGGAAGGCAAGTTCGTCCGAACCGCTTTCCTTGATGCGCACCGACAAGTCGCCTTCGCCCCAGCGTTCCACGCCCTTGCGCAGGTCGTCCAGGCGTTGCGTGAGCCGGCGGATGATGGGGTAGCTGCCGATGGCGACCGCCAGCGCGACGATGCCCAGCATCCACAGCAGGCCGCCCGGGCCGCGCGACCAGCCGCGCCCGCCTGGTGGCGGCTCACCCGGCGCACGGCGCCGCGGCGGCAGTTGCACGACGAGCGTGCTGCCGTCCTTCATCTCGACCTGGAATTCAAGCCCGCGGATCGGGTCGCGCACGGGGCGTGTCTTGTCCTGGCCGATGACGTCCCCGGCTTCGTTGCGGATGATCACCTCGCGCTCGGGCACCTGCTCGTTCGATGCGCGCCACAGCCATCCGAACGCAATCGTGAGCACCGCCACGGCGGCGACCACCGCCAGCCAGATACGCAAATAGAGGGGGACGCGAAAACGCGCGCGCCAGGGGGTCATCGCGGGTGGGGCCTAGTCCTGCTGCTTGGCGAACACGTAGCCGACGCCGCGCACGGTGAGAATGCGCTTGGGGTTCTTCGGGTCGGCCTCGATGGCGGCGCGGATGCGGCCCATGTGCACGTCGATGGAACGATCGAAGGCCTCGAGCTCGCGGCCACGCACGGCTTCCATGATCTGGTCACGCGTGAGCACACGACCTGCGCGCTCGGCCAGCGTGATCAGCAGGTCGAACTGGTAGGAGGTGAGGTCGCAGGGCTGGCCGGCCACCGTCACTGTGCGCGCGTCGCGGTCGATCTCCAGCGTGCCGAAGCGCAGCAGCTTGGCCGCCGGTTGCGCGCCTTCGCTGCGCCGGCGCAGGATCGCGCGGATGCGGGCCAGCAGTTCGCGCGGCTCGAAAGGCTTGGGCAGGTAATCATCAGCGCCGATCTCCAGGCCGACGATGCGGTCCATCGGGTCGCCCTTGGCGGTGAGCATCAGCACGGGCACCTGGCCGGCATCGCCCGGCAGCGCCCGCAGGCGCCGGCAGACTTCCAGCCCATCCATGTCGGGGAGCATCAGGTCCAGCACCACCAGATCGGGCAGCGCGCCGGCGCCCCCCTGCAGCACGGCCAGGCCGGCCTTGGCGTCGATGGCGTGCGTCACGCCGAAGCCCGAACGCTCGAGGTACTCGCCCACCATCTGCGCCAGGCGGGCATCGTCTTCGATCATCAACAGGTGTTGCATGGCAGCATGGTACTGAGTTCGGGGCTGCGCGGGGAGGAGTTCAGCGGTGTTCAACTGTGCCACCGCCTTCCCATGCGCGACTGGAGCCGCTGGGCCGCCTTGGCACGCTGCTCGGGCGTCAGCACTTCGGCCGCCTCGATCATGGCCTGCACGAGCTTGCGGCTGCGCGTGTCGGCGGCCTGCATCTGCGCCGCGCGCAACTGTTCCAGCGCGGCGCGGTCCACCGTGGGGGCCGCCAGCAGCTCCATGCCCCGTTTGCGCGCGGCGCGCATCTGCTCGCGCAGGGGCCGCAGCTCCGCCAGCGTGGCGGTGGCAATCGCGACCAGCCGATCCTTCTGCTGCGGCGTGCCGCCAACATCCTTCACCAGCCGGCCGATGCGCCAGTCCATGCGGCGGGCCATCTCTTCCGGGTCCATGGCGCCATGCCGTCCCCAGCCCTGGGCGTGGGCGGCGGCGCCCAGCAGGCCCGCGCCGCCCAGGGCGGCGAGGCCGGCAAACCAGCGGCGGCGCGACTTGCCGGA
>DATHWV010000319.1:0-2057 GCA_035460205.1 Ramlibacter sp. | reverse complement strand
TCGGCCTTCCAGCCGAAGCGGTGCATCAGCGGCGCAAGGTAGAGCGCAGGGTCCGAGACGCGGCCGGTGATGACGACGTTGGCGCCCGACTGCAGCGCGGGCAGCATCGCATCCGCGCCCAGGTAGGCATTGGCCGAGATCAAGCGGCCATCGAGGCTGCGCACGGTCTGCTTCGAGTCGATCAACGGCACATCGTTGTCGCGCATCCACGCCAGCACGTCGTCGCCGGTGACCACGGCGACTTTCAGGCGCGCCAGCCCGAGCTCGCGCGCGATGTCCAGCACCGCGTGGCCGGCAGCCACCGGGTTGGCCGCACCCATGTTGGTGACGATGGTGACGCCCTGCTTCACGCAGGCCGGCAGCACCGCGCGCATGCGCTCCTTCAGCAGCGGGTCGAAACCCTGCTGCGGATCGTGGCTGCGCCGCATTTGCGCGAGCGCGATCGTGCGCTCGGCCAGGCATTCGAACACCAGCACATCCAGCTTGCCGCGTTCGGCCAGGTCCTGCGCCGGGTCGATGCGGTCGCCGGAGTAGCCGGCGCCGGCGCCGATGCGAAATGCATTCATCGCCAGATTATTCCACCGCATCGTGCTTGCCGCTGAGCCAGCACTTCCCTACGCAAGCTGGATGGCTTGTCCGACACCCCGCGCGCGCGCGAGGGCTTGTGATGGGACCTTCACCCCTTTCACCCACCAGGAGACCCCAATGAAGATTCCAGCACTGGTCGCCGCCCTCGCACTCGCAGGCGGCGCCGCCTTCGCGCAGACCGCCGCCACCGCCGACGCCGACAACCGCAACCAGGCCGCAATGCCGGCCGACGCGCCCAAGGGCGACGGCATCATGGACAAGACCAAGCGCGCGTTCCACAACATGGGCGACAAGATGCGCGCCACCGGCAAGAAGATCGCGAAGAAGGTCGACCAGGCCGACCATCGCGACAACAAGACCGAGCATGCCGCGCGCAGCGATACCCGCACCATGGGCGCACCGGGCGCCGAGACGCCGGAAAGCGCGAGGCGCACGCGAATGGACGAGGCATATGCCAACTCCAAGAAGGCGCGCCCACAGCAGCATTGAAAGGCTGAGGTTGGCTTTCCGCGTCTTCCTACAAGCTCTGGCGCTGCCCGCCCACATGGCGCGCGACGCCGGCGGCTAACCTGCATTTACCCGTAGCCGGCACTCCAGCAAAAGGACCGGCGTTCCTCAACACTGTCCGAAAGGCATGAAATGAATACGATCAAATCCCTTGCTGTCAGCACCATCGCTGCCGTCGCCCTGGTGGGCCTCTCCGGCTGCTCCAACATGACCCAGCGTGACAAGAGCATCGCCACCGGCGCCGCCATCGGCGGCGTGGCCGGCGCAGCCCTGACCGGTGGTTCCGCCCTTGGCACCGTGGGCGGCGCAGCCGTCGGCGGCGTGATCGGCAACGAAGTCGACAAGAACAAGCGCTAAACAGCAGTGCTTCGTTCAAGCAGGCTGCGCTGGGCGACTTCGGTCGCGCTGGTGGCAGCCTGTTTTGCCGTTGGCACTGGCGCGCAGGAAAGACCATCGGCGACGCTGCCGCAAGTCAACGTGACCGGCGTCTCGCGCGACCCGGTTGAAAAGTCCTATCGCAAGATGGTCCAGGGCATGGACCTGTTCGAGCGCCTGCGCGCCCAGGCGCCGGACGCGCCATTGCGCTTCAAGCTCTTGCCTCGGAAGCCGGGCACGGACATGGACCACATCCTGCTGGAAGTGGTCGGCTCCACCTTTGCGTACGAGGTGCCGGTCGCCGATGACCGCACTTTCGTGTTGCAGCGCGACCGCAAGGCACTGGAGGAAAACGCCGTGGTCTCCCCCAACCGCAAGCGCATGAGCATGACCTGGCGGACCGACATCCGCACACCCGGCCTGCCGCCCAACACGCGTCGCCTCGGTGACCTGCGCCTGGAGTGCCAGGTGGGGCTCGAAGCCGGCCTCGAATCCAACCGCAACCCCATCCTGGCCGGCATCGCCAGCCTGTTCTCCAGCCCCAGGAGCTACTGCGAGCGCAAGGAAGCAAAGTACCTCTTCTTTGC
>DATHWV010000318.1:0-13036 GCA_035460205.1 Ramlibacter sp. | reverse complement strand
CAAGGTCAAGCCGACGCTGCTGTCCTTGGCCAGCGGCTGCTTCAGGTCCATCAGCATGATGTGATACCCGCCGGGCTTGAGGTCGAAGGCCTGGCCGGCGGCAAGGTCGACGGACTCCACGGCGCGCATCTTCATCACGTCACCCTCCATCTTCATCTCGTGCACTTCCGCCACACCGGCGACGGTGGTCGTCACGCCGACCAGTTGCATGGGTTCTCGCGCCGTGAGCCTCATGAAAGCGCCGGTGGCTTGCTGGCCGGGCACCGAGCCGCGCACCCACGCGCCTTCGACCTTGGGCAGCGCCTGGGCGAGCGCGAAGTCGGGCGCAGACAACACGTCCAGCAGCACCGCGGGGCTCTTCAGCGCCGCGGTGGACGTGCCTTGCGCCGGAACTTGCGACCAGTCGTGGTTGCCCCGCTCGCAGGTCTGCTGCACTTTCAGCCACAAGGCGCCCGGCACCTGGGGTGCAGTGGCGCCTGCCAGCGTGAATTCGCCACGCTCGCCGTCGGGCAAGGCCGCTTCCTTGCCTAGCGCCGTCCAGGTCGCGACGCCCTGGCGCAGGCTGGCTGCCCAGCCCGGCCGTGCTACGGGCGTGACATTCCCCAGCCCGGCGGGCACTTGCACCGCCACGGCGGTCGTGGCCGTGCCTTCGCAGCCGTGGCCGATGCGCAGCACGGCGGTGTAGGGCTTGCCGGCTTCGGCGCGCGGCTCGACGAGCGACACGTGCGCGGACGCACCGAGGGAATAGGCCGCAAGAAGGGCGGCAGCGAAGGAAGAGAGAGTTGTTTTCATGAGTCGTATTTCAATTCTGCGCACTGACTGCGCAGGGGTTTTTCCACAGCTTGCGTGGGAACAGCCGAACGGCCGCTGCAAGCGGGCGCCGGCGCTACAGGGCGATCCGCCGGGAAGGGGGGCCGCGCGCGGGCAGCGGCGGTGAGGTGAGCGCCGCGATGCGAACGGACGATACAAGTCCGGCGGCAAGCGCCGTTACCGCAGCGAGTGCGTGCGCCTGTTCAATGAATGGCGGCGGTGCAGCCATCGTGGCGCACAAGGGGCAGTCCAGCGTGTGCACACTGGACGGCTGCCCGCTGTCGGCGTCCTGTGCGATCAGCTTGACGGTGCCGCCTGCGGAACAAACCAGTTGCAGGTCTTGCGGGTGCACCAGCGGCGCGGCCACGGCAACCCCGATGGCCAACGCAAACCACACCAGCACGAGGCGGGCGAGGACGGTAGCTTGGCGCAGGCGTTGCATGCCCTGATTATCGCCGCTCCCGGCGAGCGGCCTGCTCAGAACTTCGGGGGGCGCCTTTCGCGCAGGGAGGCGATGCCTTCCTGCACGTCGGGCCCGGCAAAGCCCATGAATTCGAGCGCCAGCGAAGTATCGAAAGCCGGCCCGGCCTGGCGAAGCCAGTTGTTCAGCGAGTACTTGGTCCAGCGGATGGCAGTTTGAGAGCCCGACGCCAGCTTGTCGGCGATTTCGTAGGCCTTGGGCAGCAACTCGTCTGGTTCCACAGCGAGCGACACCAGCCCGATGCGCTCGGCTTCCTCGCCCGACACCGCTTCGCACAGCATCAGGTAGTACTTGGCCTTGGCCATGCCGCACAGCAAGGGCCAGACGATGGCGGCATGGTCGCCGGCGGCGACGCCCAGGCGCGTGTGTCCATCGACGATCTTCGCGCCCTTGGCCGCCACCGAGATGTCGGCCAGCAATCCCGCCACCAGGCCCGCGCCCACCGCCGGACCGTGCAAGGCGCTGACGATCGGCTTGTCGCAATTGATCACGTTGTAGACCAGGTCGCGCGCTTCCTTCCAGACCCGGGTGCGCACCTCGAAGCTGGCGGCCATGTCCTGTACCAGCGCGAGGTCGCCGCCGCCGGAGAACCCGAGGCCCTCGCCGCGCAACACGGCGCAGCGCACGGAGTCGTCGGCGCCGACGTCGCGCCAGATCTGCGCCAGTTCGGCGTGGCCTTCATGGCCGGCCGTCGGCAGCTTGCCGTTGAGGGCCCGCATCTGGATGTCGAGCACCGAGTCGCCGGGGCCGCGGCGGGAAATGGCGAGGGTGGTGTAGCGGCTGTAGTCCATCCGCGCGAGCTTAGCGCAGGCGGTCGAACTCCGCCTTCAGCGCGGGCGACAGCGCCAGCTTCAGGCCGTTGGGGTTGGCGCGATTGGGCTTGACGAACCACTGGTCGTACAGCGCCTCGACCTTGCCGCTTCGCACCGCCAGCGCGAGGGCCTGGTCCACCACGCGCTGCAGGCCGGCGTCGCGCTGCAAAGCAATCGCGATGGGCTCGGTGGCCAGCTTGTCGGGCAGCAGCATGAAGTCCTGCTTGTCGTTGTGTCGCCCCATCACGCCCAGCAGCAGGGTTTCGTCACGGGCCCAGGCCGCCGCGTGGGCCAGCCGCAGCTGGCTCAGCGCAGCGTCGGCGTTCACAACGCGCGACACCTGCAAGGGTACGCCGGCGCGCGCGCTGTACGCGCGCACGGCCGCTTCGGTAGTGGTGCGGCCCAGCACTGCGACGGACTTGCCCTTGAGGTCGGCGGCGGTCTTGAAGCCATCCTTGGTGCGCACCATGAGCTTCACATCGGACAGGAAGATGGGCGTGGAGAACGACATGGTGGCCCGGCGCTCGGGTGTGTCCGAAACGCCCGCGCACATGAGGTCGACGCCGCCATTGCCCACCAGCCGGGCCATCTGGTCGGTCGCCACATGAAGCATCTTCACGCGCAGGTTGGGCTTGCCCAGTTCCTGCCGCAGACGCTCGACCACCAGGCCGCACAGGTCGATGCTGTAGCCGGCCGCGTGCCCCTTGTCGTCCTTGAAGGAATACGGTGGCGAATCGTCGGCAAAGCCGATGTTCACCTGGCCCCGCTCGCTGATGCGTTGCAGCGCATCCGCGGCCGACGCCGGTGCGACCGCAAGCAGCGAGCAAGCTGACAAACCCAACGCAGCAATCATCGAAATGGGTCGCATGGGGACGCCTCCTTCGGCCCATTCTTGAGCAAGCTCATCCTTTGGGCAAGTGCCCGATGGGGCAAGGCGAGCGGGTTGGTGTTCCGGTTGAGTCTGCTTTTGCCCTTGCGGCCGTAGGCGGCGTCCTACGCGGGTTCGCGGGCACGGCGTCTGGCAGCGGCAGCGCTGCTGCACTACCGTCAGAACCCATGACCTTCACGGACCTGCTCTGCCCATCGTGCGCGCTCTTCCTGGACTTCGACGGCAGCCTGGTCGACCTGGCGCCACAACCTGAAGATGTGATCGTGCCCTCCGGCCTGGTGGACACGCTGGGCGCCGTGGCCACCTATCTCGGCGGCGCCGTCGCAGTCATCTCCGGCCGGCCCATCGAACAGATCGACGCGTTCCTGCGCCCCTTGCACCTGCCGGTGGCCGGCGTGCACGGCACCGAGCGGCGCGACGCGGGCGGTATCGTCACCTTGCTCAAGACCCATCCGCTGCAGGAAGTGGAGGACGCAGCGACGGCGCTTGCAGCACGCCACCCTGCCCTGCGTGTGGAGAACAAGCGCGGTTCGGTCGCGTTGCATTACCGGCAAGCCCCTGAACTGGAAGGCGCTTGCCTCGAGACCATGCAGGCCGCGGTCGAGCAGTCGCCGGGGCTGACCCTCTTGCGCGGCAAGATGGTGGTCGAGGCCAAGCCCGGTGGTGCGAGCAAGGGACACGCGATCGAGTGCTTCATGCAAGACCGGCCTTTCGCCGGTCGAACACCTGTCTTCGTCGGCGACGACATCACCGACGAAGTCGGCTTTTCCACGGTGCAGCGGCTGGGCGGCATGGGTGTGAAGGTCGGGGCGGGCACCACCGTGGCGTGGCAACGGCTGGAATCTCCGGCGACGCTGCGTTACCAGCTGCAAGCCGCCGTGGCGGCCAAGGCCTCGAAAGCCAGCGCATGAGTGCCCCCAGCGCCAACGCCCCGCCCTCGCTGAACCTTGGCGTCGTCGGCAACTGCGCCTATTCGGCGCTCATCGATGAGCGTGGCCGCGTCGTCTGGAGTTGCCTGCCGCGCTTCGACGGGGATCCTGTCTTCAATGCGCTGCTCGATCCCGGCGAGTCCGGTGCGGCGTGGTCCTTCGAGATCGAGGATTTCGAGCGCAGCGAACAGGAGTACCGGCCCAACACCGCCATCCTGCGCACCCGCCTCTACGACCGCCAGGGCCAGGGCATAGAGATCACCGACTTCGCGCCGCGCTTCACCAGCCACGATCGCATGTTCAGGCCATTGACGTTGGTGCGCCGCGTGAAAGTGCTGTCCGGCACGCCGCGCGTGCGCGTCGTCATGCGGCCACGCTTCGACTGGGGCCGCCAGGTGCCGGAGATCACGCGTGGCAGCCACCACATTCGCTACGTCGGCAGCCCGCAGATCCTGCGCCTGACCTGCGACGCGCCCTTGAATTACGTCCTGTCCGAAACTTTCTTCGTGGTGGATCGCCAGATGAATTTCATCCTGGGCCCGGATGAAACACTGATGGGCGGCATCGAAGAGACGGCCCGCCTGTTCGAGCAGGAAACCGCCGCGTACTGGACCACCTGGACACGACGCCTCGCGATTCCCCTGGAGTGGCAGGAGGCGGTGATCCGCGCGGCCATCACGCTGAAGATGTCGCTCGCCGAGGACACCGGCGCGATCGTCGCGGCGATGACCACCAGCATCCCCGAGGCACCGGGCAGCGGGCGCAACTGGGACTACCGCTTCTGCTGGCTGCGCGACGCGTTCTTCGTCGTGCGTGCACTCAACAGCCTGTCCGAAGTCGGCACCATGGAAGACTACCTGCGCTGGCTCAATAACATCGTGGTGCGCTCCGGTGGGGGCCACATCCAGCCGCTTTACGGCATTGGCCAGGAAGAACAGCTGCCCGAAGCCATCCTCGGCCATCTTCCCGGCTATCGCGGCCAGGGGCCGGTGCGCGTGGGCAACCAGGCGCAGGAGCATTTCCAGCACGATGTGTACGGCAACATCATCCTGGGCGCAGCGCAGTCGTTCCACGACCATCGCCTGTTCCGCCGCGCCGGCCGGGCGGAGTTCGGCTACCTCGAGGCCGTGGGTGAGCAGGCTTTCCGCGTGTACGACCAACCCGATGCCGGCATGTGGGAGTTGCGCACGCGCGCCCGCATCCACACCTCGTCAGCCCTCATGAGCTGGGCCGCATGCGACCGGCTTTCCAAGGTGGCAGCGTCGCTGGCCCTGCCCGACCGAATCCGCTACTGGCGAGAGCGCGCCGACGTGATCCGCGAGCGCATCCTGCGCGAGTCATGGAACGAGCAGCGCCAAGCCTTTGCCGAGAGTTTCGGCGGGCGTGACCTGGACGCCAGCGCGCTGCTGATGGCCGAGGTCGGTTTCATCGATCCCAATGACGCACGCTTCGTCGCGACGGTGGACGCGCTGGAGCAATCGCTGTGCGACGGCCCCTACATGCGGCGCTACGAGGCGCCCGACGACTTCGGCAAGCCGGAGACCGCATTCAACATCTGCACTTTCTGGCGCATCGACGCGCTCGCCCGGATCGGCCGCAAGGGACAAGCGCGGGAGATTTTTGAAGTCATGCTCGCCAGCCGCAACAAACTGGGCCTGCTGTCGGAAGACACGCACCCGGTCACAGGCGAGATGTGGGGCAACTTCCCCCAGACGTATTCCATGGTCGGCCTGATCAATGCCGCGGTGCGGCTGTCGGCGCCCTGGGACACGGTCATCTAGCCCCGCGCCATGGGCCGCCTCGTCGTCATCTCCAATCGCCTCGCCGATCCGCGCAAGACCGCGGCGGGCGGGCTCGCTGTCGCGCTCGCCGATGTGCTGAGCAAGTCCGGTGGCCTGTGGTTCGGCTGGAGCGGCAAGGTCGTCGAGACGGCGGAGGGGGGCAAACCCGGAGAAGGCGAGTTACACACCCAGCAGGCCGGCCCGGTGAAGCTGGTGACGCTGGACCTGTGCCGCGAAGACCACGACGCGTTCTACCTCGGCTACTCCAACGGGGTGCTGTGGCCGGTGTTCCATTACCGCCTCGACCTGGCCGATTTCGACGCCGGCTACATCGCGGGCTATCGCCGCGTGAACCAGCTGTTCGCACGCAAGCTCGCGCCCATGCTGCGCGAAGACGACATCATCTGGATCCATGACTACCACCTGATCCCGCTGGCCGCCGAATTGCGCGCGCTGGGTTGCAACCAGCGGATCGGTTTCTTCCTCCACATCCCGCTGCCACCGCCGCTGATCCTCGCCGCGATTCCCGGGCATGACTGGCTGATCCGCGCCCTGTTCGCGTACGACCTGGTCGGCTTCCAGAGCAAGGCCGATCACGCGCACTTTTGCGAGTACGTGAGCACCGAAGCGCATGCGCAGGGCCTGGGTGACGGCCGCTGGCGAGCTTTCAACCGAACGGTGCAGGCCGGCGCGTTCCCGATCGGCATCGACGTGGACGAGTTCAATGCGCTCACGCAGGCGCCCGAGGGCCGTGAGATGTATGAGCGCATGAAGCGCGAGTACTCGCGCCGCAAGTTGTTGGTCGGCGTGGACCGCCTCGATTACTCGAAAGGGCTGCCGCATCGCATGCGCGCCTTCCGCGAATTGCTCGCCCGCAATCCGGAAACGCACAACAGCGCGACGCTGATCCAGATCGCCTCGCCCAGCCGAGAGGACGTCAGCGCCTACAGCGACATCCTGCACGAGCTGGAAAGCCTGTGCGGCTCGATCAACGGCAACTTCGGTGAACTGGACTGGATGCCGGTGCGCTACATGCACCGGACGGTGGCCCGCCCGAAACTGCCCGGTTTGTACCGTGCCAGCAGCGTGGCACTGGTCACGCCCTTGCGCGACGGCATGAACCTGGTGGCCAAGGAGTTCATCGCCTCGCAGGACCCGGAGGATCCGGGAGTGCTGGTGCTGTCGCGCTTCGCCGGCGCGGCCGAGCAGATGCGCGAGGCGCTGCTGGTCAATCCCTATGACTCGGAAGGCACGGCAAGTTCGATCAACCTGGCTCTCAACATGCCACTGGAAGAACGTCGCGAGCGTTACGAGGCGATGATGAAGACCATCCGCAAGCACGACGTGCACTGGTGGTGCGACACCTTCCTCGAAACGCTGGCCAAGGCGCAGTCGGAAGAGTCCGGCACGCCGTGGTTGCGCCTGTGAAGCCGCTCAGCGCTTCTTTACCACCAGCTGCGCGATCTTCTGGTCGATCGCGCCGAACACGCTCTGGCCGTCGCGGCCTTTCATCTCGATCTTGATGGTGTCGCCGAACTTCATGTAGTCGGTCGAGGGCTTGCCGTCGAGGATGGTTTCGATCGCGCGCTTCTCGGCGATGCAGCTGTAGCCCTTGGTCCATTCCTTCTTGCCCTTGACTTCGGTCGCGCGGTTGCTCACCGTGCCCGAGCCGACGATGCTGCCGGCGCGCACGTTGCGAGTCTTGCAGATGTGGGCGATCAGCTGGCCGAAATGGAAGGTCATTTCCTTGCCCGCATCGCACATGCCGACGGTGCGGCCGTTCCAGGTGCTTTGCACGGTGAGGTTCAGGCGGCCCTTGTCCCAGGCGTCGCCGAATTCATCGAGCGTGACGGCCACCGGACTGAACGCGGTGGCGGGCTTGCTCTGGAAGAAGCCGAAGCTCTTGGCCAGTTCATCCGGGATGAGGTTGCGCAGCGAAACATCGTTGGCCAGCATCACCAGGCGGATGCCTTCCACGGCCTGGTCCGGCGTCGACGTCATCGGGACATCACCGGTGATCACGGCCACTTCGGCTTCGAAGTCGATGCCGTAGTCCTCGCTCGGCACGACCACGTCATCCATCGGCCCAATGAAGTCATCGCTGCCGCCCTGGTACATCAACGGCTCGGTGTAGTAGTTGGCCGGCACTTCGGAGTTGCGCGCCAGCCGCACCAGCTCCACATGATTGATGTACGCGGAGCCGTCGGCCCACTGGTAGGCGCGCGGCAGCGGCGCCATGCATTGCGCGGGGTCGAACGGGAAGGCGTGGCGCGCCTTGCCGTTGTTCAGCGTCTCGTAGAGGTCCTGCAGCTGCGGCGAGAGGAAGCCCCAATCGTCCAGCACCTGCTGCAGCCTGTCGGCAATGCCGGTCGCATAATGCGCCGTGCCCAAGTCGCGTGAGACGACCACCAGTTGCCCGTCGCGCGAGCCGTCCTTGTAGGTAGCGAGCTTCATCGGAATTTGCCCCCGGGAGGTGAATGCGCTACAGTCGCCCGACGTTACGCATTGTGAAATGAATTTACCTAATCGTAATTCTACAGGACTCGCGCAGGCATGAAGGAGCGTGCCGGCATCCAGTCCGTCGAGGTGGGTTTTGCCTTGTTGCAGGTATTGTCGCAAGCACCCGGCCCCTTGATGCTGCGCGATCTCGCCGCGGCCGCCGGCATGAGCGCCGCCAAGGCGCATCGCTACCTCGTGAGTTTCCAGCGCCTGCAACTCGTCGTGCAGGACGGGGGCAGCACGCGCTATGACCTGGGTCCCGCCGCATTGAAACTCGGACTGGCTTCGCTGTCGCGCCTGGACGCGGTGAAGCTGGCGCGTGAACGCATCGTCGGCCTGATGGAGCAGATCGGCCACACGCTGGCGCTCGCCGTGTGGGGCAACCACGGCCCGACCATCGTGCACTGGGAAGAGTCGCCGCAGGCCGTCACCGTCAACCTGCGCCTGGGCGATGTGATGCCCTTGCTGTCGTCGGCAACAGGCCGGTGTTTCGCCGCATGGCTGTCGCGCGACGCGATCACCCCGCTGCTCAAGGACGAGATCGCACGCGCGCAGAAGCAGGGCCGCGCCGATGTGCCTTCGTCGCTGGCCGATGCGCGCGCCATGCTGGATGAAGTGCGCCGGCACGGTGTTGCGCGCGTGGTCGATACGTTGTTGCCCGGCATCGTGGGCTTCTGTGCGCCAGTGTTCGATTCGGACGGCCACATCGCGTTGGGCATCGTCGCGCTCGGCCCTACCGGCACATTCGATCCCGCCTTCGGGGGAACGGTGGACGTGCCGCTGCGCGCAGCCGCCGCGCAACTCTCCAGCGACCTGGGCTACCGGAGCTGAAACCATGGACCGTGCGCCGGCACGACCCCTGCTGGCGCTGACCTTGGCCGTGGTCGCTGCGCACCTGTTCCTTTTGCGGGGCTTGCCCGAAAGAAGATCACCGGCAGAGCCTGTCGTTCTCAAGAACCTCGTCACGCGCACGGTTGCGCCCGAACCGGCGCCGGCTTCGCCCGCCGCGCAAGCCGTGGCACCGACAGCGGCGGCCGCCCCCGCACCGCGCCCACCGGCTGCGCCGCGAACATTGCCGGTTGCCACGCCGCCAGCGGAGCCGGCCAGGCCCGTCACGGCTGAAGCCCCTCCTGCGCCGCCAGCGCCACAAGTTGCCACTGCACCCCGCGCCGCACTCGCCATCCCGGGATCGATGCGGCTTCGCTACCAGGTCGACATCCAGGCGCGCGGCCAGACCGTGCAGGGACAGGGTGAGCTCACATGGCGCCATGACGGCGAGAGCTACGAGGCCCGCCTGGAACTCAAGTCGCCACTGCTGCCCGCGCGAACCCAGCACAGCACCGGCAGGCTCACCGCCGGGGGACTCGCGCCCTTGCGCTTTTCGGACCGCAATCGCAGTGAAGAAGCGACACACTTCGAGCGCGAGAAGGGCAAGGTGAGTTTTTCCAGCAACCGGCCGGATGCACCGCTGCTCACGGGCACGCAGGACCGCCTGAGCGTGATGCTCCAGCTGGCCGCCATGGTTGCCGGTGAACCGTCAAAGTTCCCGCCCGGCACGACGATCTCCATCCCCACCGCCACCACCCGCGAAGCGGAGCCCTGGCTCTTCATCGTGGAAGGCGAGGAGGACCTGGCGCTGCCGGGCGGCAAGATGCGGGGCCTCAAGCTGGTGCGCAATCCACGCAAGGAATTCGACAGCAAAGTCGAACTCTGGCTGGCTCCCGGCATGGATTACGCCCCGGTGCGCCTGCGTCTGACACAGCCGAACGGCGATTCGGCGGATCAGCAGTGGTCCTCCACCGACAGGGGGTAGGTTCCCGGGTGCCTAGTCTGGATGTGTGGGAGGTTCCTCAGCGTTTGCCCGGTGCACCTTGAAACCGGCTCGAACGTTGCTACATAACCAGGCAGAAGGACCCGTAATCATGCAGATGCTTTATGACTCCGACGCTTTCGTCGTGGTGCACATGCAGGCCAACGAACCCGTCGAGGGTGAGCCGGCCCCGCGCATTGCGCGCCATGGATTCGAGATCGTCGACAAACGCTCCAACAAGGAGGTCTACCTCGACGGCTCCTGGGCTGAGGCGTTCCAGCGTCAGATCAATGCCTGGCAACTGAACACGCCCACGCAGGAAGAAGTCGAGGAGACGCTGGACGGCTACGCCGAGCTCGCGCAAAACCCCCTGGTCATGCACTAGCGCAGGAATCCCCACCGATACAAGGGTTCCACGAGCACCAGCACCGCCACCAGGCGGCACACCTGGAAAGCAGTCACCACCGGCACCCCCAGCTGCAGCACTTTCGCGGTGATCGCCATTTCGGCGATACCGCCCGGTGAAGTCCCCAACACCATCGTGGCCCAGTGCAGGCCCGTCCCCAGCGCCAGCAGCGCGGCGAACCCGGCGCTCACGGCGATCATCGCCAACGCTCCCACTGCCACCGACAACAACCAGCGTGGCGCCGTATGCACGAACTCGGCAGAGAAGCGCACGCCCAGGCTCACGCCGATCAGCAACTGCGCGGCATTGGTCATCCATTGGGGCAAGGCGGACAGTTCGGTGCCGGACATCGTCAGGCCCATCGCCACCAGCAACGCGCCCATGAACCAGGGGTTCGCCCGGCCGGTGCGTCCCATGAGCCATGAGCCGGCGCCGGTCGCCGCGGCCAATAGCGCGAGGCCACCCCAGCGCACCTCCCGCGGGCCGGGCAAGGTGGCGTCCAGACCGTGCAGGCCGGCGAAGGTGAACGCGAACGGCACGATCAGGGTCACCAGGACCAGCCGCAGGCTGTGCGCGGCGGCCACCAGCTCGGTGCGTGCGCCTTCCCGCTCGGCCAGCAACGTCATCTCCGATGCGCCACCGATCGCGCCCGCGAAATAGCTGGTCGCTCGCTGCTGCCGCTCGCTGCCGCCGATGCGCTGCGCATGGCCACGGTGCAACCACCACCCGAATCCCCAGCCCAGCCCGAGTGCCCACACGATGCCCAGCAGGATCGCCCACCACAGGCTCGCGACCAGCGCGGTGACCTGCGGCGTGAAGTACAGGCCGAGCGCGACCCCGATCACCCATTGCCCGAGGTTGCGAAATGGCGCGAAGCTGCGCGTCGGCTGGCCGAGGATGGACGCAATGGCCGTGGCAAGCAGCGGGCCGATCATCCACGGCAGTGGCGTGCGCAGCCAGCGGCACAGCAGTGCGGCGGCCAGTGCCAGCACCAGCGTGAATGCGACGCGGACGGGAAGGGTCGACATGCGTGGCGTTAGTATCGTTGCATGGGCTGCCGCATCTTCGCCATCCTGCCGCTTTTGCTGGCCGCGTGCGCATCGCAGCCCACGATGCCGGACATCGCCGGCGACGTGATCCTGCTGGGCGAGCAGCACGACGCGCCCTCGCACCAGGTGCTGCACCGGCAGGCCATCGAGTCCCTCATCGCGCGGCAGATGCTCGCCGCTGTCGCATTGGAAATGGCCGAGCAGGGCCGGTCCACATCCGGCTTGCCACGCGATGCCGGCGAAGCCGCCGTCAAGGACGCGCTGGCATGGAACGAGGACAGCTGGCCCTGGCAACCGTACGCCCCTGCCGTGATGACTGCGGTGCGTGCAGGCGTTCCCGTGGCAGGCGCCAACCTGCCGCGCTCGTCAATGCGCAGCGCCATGGCCGAAGCGCAACTTGACGCCCAGGTGCCACCGCCAGTGCTGGAGCAACAACGGCAAGCCGTGCGCGATGGCCATTGCGGCGTGCTGCCCGAGTCGCAGGTGGCGCCGATGACGCGGGTGCAGATCGCACGCGACCGCGCGATGGCGCAAACACTTGCGCAATGGGCGAGCCCCGGAAAAAATGTCGTTTTGCTGGCTGGCGGCGCGCACGTGGACCCGGCAATGGGCGTGCCGCTGCACTTGCCAGCGTCCCTGCGAGTCCACGTACAGCGGTGGCCGGAGCAGCCGCCGGCCCAGGACTACTGCGCCCAGCTGCGCGAACGGTTCAAGCGTTAGGCCAACCGGTCAGGCGTGCTTGCGGATCGAGTCGGCCAGCGTGTTGACCAGGGTGTCGATGTGCGACTTCTCCACGATGTACGGCGGCGCGATCACGAGCACGTCACCGGCCGGCCGCACCAACGCGCCCTTGTGGAAGCAGTCGATGAAGATGTCGTAGGCGCGCTTGCCCGGCGTGCCGGGGATCGGCGCCAGTTCGACTGCTGCCGCCAGGCCCAGGCTGCGGATGCCGATCACATTGGGCATGCCCTTGAAGGTGCTGTGGAAGGCGTTGCCCAGCACCTTGCCCATTTCGCCGGCGCGCTGGAACAGGTTGTCCTGCTTGAACAAATCCAGCGTGGCGATAGCGGCGGCGCAGGCCACCGGGTGGCCGGAGTAGGTGTAGCCGTGGAAGAACTCAATGACATGCTCGGGCGCATCGGTCTTCATCATCGCGTCGTAGAGCTTGTCGCGGCAGATCACGCCACCCAGCGGGATGACGCCATTGGTCACCGCCTTGGCGAAGTTCAGCATGTCGGGCACCACGCCGTAGAAATCGGCGCCGAAGTTCGTGCCCATGCGGCCGAAGCCGGTGATCACCTCGTCGAAGATCAGCAGGATGCCGTGCTTGTCACAGATTTCGCGCAGGCGCTTCAGGTACCCCTTGGGCGGCAGGTACCAGCCCGCGCTGCCTGCCACCGGCTCGACGATGATGGCGGCCACGTTGGAGGGGTCGTGCAGCGGCAGGATGCGGTTCTCCAGCTCCAGCAGCAGGTCTTCGGCGGACTCGGGTTCGACGCCGTTGATGTAGGCGTTGTTCACCGGATCATGGATGAAACGCATGTGGTCCACGCGCGGCAGCAGCGAGGTG
>DATHWV010000317.1:0-4004 GCA_035460205.1 Ramlibacter sp. | reverse complement strand
CGCGCGCCTAGCGGCCGTCCTTGTCCGCGTCGCCCGGGATAGCGCGCTCCACGCGATGCCATGCGGCCCGCGTTGCGTCCTTGGCTTCTTCCCAGGCCAGCCGTGAACTGCCCTTGGTGCGGTCGAACTCGCTGCGCAGCTTCGGCTCATGCGATTCGAAGCTCGCGCCCTGCGCGCGTTCCCACCCGGTGTAGCCGGTGCGGAAGGCCGGTGCGTAGTCGTCGTAGGTGTACCCGTCCTTGTAGCCGGGCGTCTTGCGATAGTTCTCGCGCCAGTAGCTCTCTTCAGCCGTCGGGTTGACGCTCTCGGCCGCGCCCTTGCCGGCGAGGCCGCCGGCGACTGCACCCGCGACAGCGCCTATCGCAGCGCCGACCGGTCCGCCGATGGACCCGACGGTCGCGCCTGCCACCGCGCCGCCAGTCGCGCCCAGGCCGGTTCCGACCGGATGGGCTCCAGGTGCGCCGGTGATGGGATCGGGATTGGTTGGCTTCTTGTCTGTCATATGTGTCTCCTGGTGATGAGGAGCCCAGATTGACAGCGGCGGCGAAGGCGCGAAGTAGTCGCCAGGCCCAGCAGGATGTCGGACGCGCTTGATGAGCCGCGCACTATCATTGGCAGATGAACACCCTGGTTGCGCTGATCGTCGTCGTCATCTTTGCCACCCTGGCCTCCGCCTGGGCAGGCGCCGTTCGCTCGGCCACGCTGCGCAAGAAGTTCGAGTCGCTGGGCGTGATCCCCGGCCGCACCATGACCGAGATCATCCGCCACGTCGGCGAGCCGCACCGCCGCCACAAGATTTCCGCGGGGCGTGAGATCCTCGAGTGGCGCCGTGTCAACTTCCACGTGGCGCTGGGCTTCACCGCCGAGGTCTGCGACTCGGTCGACTACAGCAACGGCTGAGCCTTTCAGCCCAGCACGATGACGCGCGCGCTGGGCACCGCCGCGTACGGGTCGTAGCCGAGCAGGCCGGCGCGGAAGGCCGCCTCCTGGTGGGCGGCAATGCGCTTGCGCTGTTCGCTGTTGGCCCGTTCCAGGCTTTCCAGCAATTCGGGCTCCAGCCGCACCGTGATCGGCGTGGCCATGTCGTAGCGCGCGCCGGATTCGCCCGCGATCGACCATGAAATGGCGAGGCTCCCGTTGGGCAACTGGATGGCCTGCGCGTGCATGGGGAACAGGTGGCGGAAGGCCTCCCACACCGCCTTGTGGGCCACATCCATCGGCGCCTTGACCGGCGGCGAGTCGGCGCCTGCCCCAGCGCCCGCCAGCGCCAGCCATGCAGTGGCCTGCTCGCGCGTGTCGAACACTTTCATTTGCACGCCATGCGACTGGGCCACGTTTTCGCTGGCCCGTGTGATCTTCGCCGCCGGTACCACCGAGGCGACGCGGGCCAGGTGCGGCAGCCAGTGCACGATGTGTTCGCCCACCAGCATCTGCCCGCCCATCGACACATCGCCCTGCAGCGCGAGCATGTCGAACATGATGCAGTTGTCGCGGTGCTCGCGCGTCGCGGCGCCCAGGCGCTTGACCAGCTCCAGCATCTCCTGCACATCGGCACGCCCGCTCAGCTCCACACCCAGGTAGGTGGGATGCCGGGTCAGGTGCGCCAGCATGTTGCCCATGGTCAGAGCTTGTAGGCCCTCCGGTTGTCCTCGGTCACCAGGTCGAGGTATTCCGGATGCTTGCGGATGTAGCCCGCAATGAACGTGCAGACCGGGATGGCGTGCAAGCCGCGCTTTCGCACGTCGTCCAGCGCGAAAACCGCCAGCTTCGATCCCAGCCCCTGGCCTTCGTTGCCCGGCAGTACCTCGGTGTGGGTGAACAGCACCGCATCCTTGAGCAGGTTGTACTCTGCATAGGCGGCCACTTTGCCGCCCTTGCTGAGCTCAAATCGGTGGGCGCCGGGGTTGTCGGCGAGGGAAATGTCGTCCATGGATACTGCCTTGGTGGAAAAGTACTCCACTGTACGCAAAATAGCGACATGAAAACAGTCCGCATGCCTTCGGGCGAAACCGTGCCGGCCCTGGGCCAGGGCACCTGGAACATGGGAGAGCAGCCCGCGCTGCGCAAACAGGAGATCGCCAGCCTGCGCGCCGGGATAGAGCGCGGGCTGACCTTGGTCGACACCGCGGAGATGTACGGGGACGGCCTGACCGAATCGCTGGTGGGCGAGGCCCTTGCCGGGCTGCGCGACCAGGTGTTCCTGGTCAGCAAGGTGTACCCGCACAACGCCTCGCGCAAGGCCATGCGCAAGTCCTGCACCGACAGCCTGAAACGCCTGCGCACCGACCGGCTCGACCTGTACCTGTTGCACTGGGCGGGCAGCGTGCCGATCGGGGAAACCGTGGAGGCTTTCGAGGCCCTCCAGCGCGACGGTTTGATCCGTCACTGGGGCGTGAGCAACCTGGACACCGATGCAATGCAGGCGCTGTGGGCGCAACCCGGCGGGCAAGCCGTGCAGGCGAGCCAGGTGCTTTACAACCTGGGCCGGCGCGGCATCGAATGGGACTTGTTGCCCTGGCAGCGCGAGCGCGGCATCCCGGTCATGGCCTATTGCCCGATCGAGCAGGGCCGCCTGTTGCGCCACAAGGGCCTGGCCGACTTCGCGAAGCGCCACGGCATGACGCCTGCGCAGGCGGCGCTGGCATGGCTGCTGGCCAAAGACGATGTGATCGCCATTCCGAAGACTTCGCATGAAGCGAGGCTGGCGGAGAATGTGGCCGCGCTTGCGCACCCGCTGGATGCGCAGGCGCTGGCCGAACTGGACACCTTGTTCCCGCCGCCGAAGCGGGCTGTTCCTCTGGAGATGATCTGACCATGCTCCCAATGCCCGAAATCCCCGGACGGAAGCGCCGCCGCGTCGTCGCGGCAGTGCTGGCGCTCGCGTTGCTGCTCGCAGTGGCGGCCACCGCAGCCTATGTCGCCGGCTGGTGGCGCATGGGCAGCAAGGTGGCGGGGCCGGTCGTAGTCAGCGTGCAGCCACAGCAGGTGTGGATCGAGGCGGGCGATGCGTCGCAGTCGCTGAACTTCGACTTCCTGGTGGAGAACAAGGGGCCGACGCCCCTGGGGATCGACAGCATCGAGGTGACGGCGTGGGATGCCGCAGGCAAGCCAGTGCTGCGCCGGTTCATCGACAGCAACGGGTTCGCGCCGAGCATCGAGACGGTGCACGCCCGCGTGGTGGCGCCGGGTGGCAAGCTGCTGGTGTTCAACCCCTTTCACACTTTCCGTCCCGACATCCAGCTGCATCGCCTGACCTACAAATTCAGCCTGAGCATCCCGCAGGAAGCACCAGAAGCGCAGGCCAGCGTGACCGTGGAGCCGCGTGTGTACCAAACGAAGACGGCGTTGTCGTTGCCGGTGAAGGGCCGCCTGCTGGTCCACGACGGCCATGACTTCTATGCGCACCACCGCAGGCTCAATACCGAACATGCCGCGGCGCGCGAGTTCGGGCTCACCCGCAACTTCATGCGCTACAGCCTGGACCTCAATCCCGCCAATGAACAGTTCGATCCGTTCGCGGGCACCGGCGCGCGCAACGAGGACTGGTTTGCGTGGGGCCAGCCGCTGTACGCGACGGGCGATGGCAAGGTGGTCGATGCGGTGGATTCGGAGCCGGACAACATTCGCGGCGGCCAGAATTTTTTCGACCCGACGAAGCTCAAGGCAACGCCGATGAAGTTCTACGGCAACTACCTGGTGATCGACCACGGCAACGGCGAATTCAGCCTGCTGGGCCACATCCAGAAGGGCAGCCTGGCGGTGAAGGCGGGCGACGCCGTGACGCGGGGGCAGCCGGTGGCGAAAATCGGCAGCTCCGGCAGCTCGCACAACCCGCATGTGCATTACGAGTTGCGAACCGGTGTCGACCTGAATGCGGAAGGCCTGCCTGCGACCTTCCGCGATTTCCTGCGGCACCACGGCTCGAAGGTGGTGCCGGTCGGCGCATCGCCGGTGGACACCGGCGACCTTCTCGAGGCGCGCTAGACGTTCGTGATCGCGATGGC
>DATHWV010000316.1:0-3322 GCA_035460205.1 Ramlibacter sp. | reverse complement strand
CTACGTGCAGACGCTGGTGGACCGCGGCGAATTGACCGAGGAAGAGGCCAACGTCCATCCGCAGTCCAACATCCTGATGGGTTGCCTGGGCGCCGAGGATGACCCGCCGTCAGACCACCACTTCAACCCGCAACTCAAGCCCGGTGACGTGCTGATGGCGTGCAGCGATGGTGTCTGGCACTACTTCAGCCCCAGCGAGCTCGGGTCGGTGCTGTCCTCGCTGTCGCCCCGCGAGGCGACCGAATTCCTGATCGAGAAAGCCCGCTCCCGTGGCCGGGGGGGCGGCGACAACCTGTCGCTGGTGATCGTCAAGCTCGAACCGCTCGACGGCTGAGCTTCATCAGGGCGGTACGGGCAGCGGTTGTGCCGGCGGCTTCTTCTGCTCCGCCAGGCGCTTGTCCAGCCGGGCCTTGCGCTCTTTCGCTTCCCGCTCACGCTCCTCGCTGCGCTTGACGGCGTCTTTCGCATCCGCTTCGCGGCGAGCCTTTTCTTCGGCGGCCTGCACCTGCTTTTCGCGCACCTGTTCCTGCCGCTGCGCGGCCCTGCCCGGGGCGGAAGCGCGCTCGGCCGCTTTCTGCGCGCCACGCTCATCGCGCGCCTGCTGGTCCGAAGCCGCGCGGGTGCGCTGCTGCGCCTCGCGCTCCTGCTTCTCGCGCGCTTTTTCCTCGACATCGCGCGCGCGTTCGGCGGCCTTGCGCTTGCGCTGGGCGTCGTTGACGGCGTTCTCCTGCTGGCGCAGCGTGGCCAGCGCGGCACGCCGCTCCGCCCGCGCCTTGTCCAGGCAGTTGTTGACCGCGAACTTGCCATAGCAGGCCTTTTCGCCGGCTCGGAACCTTTCCTCGGCCTGGTTGCGTTCGGCGGCGATGCGGCCCAGCGCGGCGGCCGTGGCCGCGTCGTCCTGCGCCGGGCACGCCAGCGGCGCGGCCAGTGCGGTGAGCAGAAACAGCAACTTCTTCATGTCAGGCGCGTATCCACGGTGCGGTGTTCGAGGCCCAGGAAGGCGGCCGACTGCATTTCGTTCAGCCGCGACACTGTGCGGGGAAACTCGTGCGCCAGGGGGCCTTCGGTGTACAACGCGTCGGGCGGTACCGCCGCCGACATGATCAACTTGACGCGCCTGTCGTACAGCACATCCACCAGCCAGGTGAATCGTCGCGCTTCCGAGGCCATGCGCACGGGCATGTGCGGGACGTCGGAGAGCAGCACGGTGTGGAATTGCGCTGCAATTTCCAGGTAGTCGTTCTGCGACCGCGGACCGCCGCACAGGGTCTTGAAGTCGAACCAGACCACGCCGCCGGCCTTGCGGCGGGCACGGATGTCCCGCGCCTCGATGTGCAGGACCGGGTCTTCGTCGCGCGATTCCGCCAGGCGAGTGAATGCGTCGTTCATCTGCTCGTCGGCTTCCGGGCCCAGCGGCGTGTGGTACAGCTTCACCGTCTCCATCGTCAGGCGCCGGTAGTCCGTGCCGTTGTCGACACTGATGACTTCGAGCTTTTCGTTCAGCAACGCGATGGCCGGAAGGATGCGGTCGCGATGCAGGCCGTCGGGGTAGAGGTCGTCGGGCTTGAAGTTCGACGTGGTCACGAAGCCGACGCCGTTGTCGAACAGCGCGTCGAGCAAGCGATGCAGGATCATCGCGTCGGTGATGTCGGCGACATGGAACTCGTCGAAGCAGATCAGCCTGTAGCGCTTGGCCATGCGCTCGCCCAGCTCGTCCAGCGGGTTCACGGTGCCCTGCAGCTCGGCCAGCTCGCGGTGCACTTCGCGCATGAACTCGTGGAAGTGCAGGCGCGTCTTGCGCACGATGGGAACGGCCGTATAGAAGCAATCCATCAGGAAGCTCTTGCCGCGGCCCACGCCGCCGTACATGTAGACGCCGCGCGGGATGTCCGGGCGGTTGATCAGCTTCTTGAAGACGTTGGAGCGCTGCTCCTTGTACTGCGCCCATTCGCCGGCGCAGCGCTCCAGCGCTTCCACGGCCCGCAACTGCGCCGGGTCGCTCTGGTAGCCCCGCTTCGCGAGTTCGGCCTCGTACTGCGCCAGGACCGAAGTCACGTCGGGGCTAGAAGTTGAGGGTGCGCTTGTCGACGGCCAGGGCCGCTTCCTTCGTCGCCTCGGACAGCGAAGGATGCGCGTGGCAGATGCGGGCGATGTCCTCGGCGGACGCACGGAACTCCATGGCCACGACGGCCTCGGCGATCAGCTCGCTCGCCATGGGGCCGACGATGTGGACGCCCAGGATTTCGTCGGTTGCCGCATCGGCCAGGAACTTGACCATGCCGGTCGTGTCGCCCAACGCGCGTGCGCGGCCGTTGGCCATGAACGGGAAGGTGCCGGCCTTGTACTTCACGCCGGCCGCCTTGAGTTGCTGCTCGGTCTGTCCGACCCACGCGATCTCCGGGCTGGTGTAGATCACCCAGGGAATCGTGTTGAAGTTGACATGCCCATGCTGGCCGGCGATGCGCTCGGCGACCGCCACGCCTTCTTCCTCGGCCTTGTGCGCCAGCATCGGCCCGCGCACCACGTCGCCCACGGCCCACACGTTCGGCAGATTGGTCTTGCAGTCGCCATCCACCAGGATCGCGCCGCGCTCGTCGAGCTTCAGGCCCACGGCCTCGGGGTTCAAGCCGATGGTGTTGGGCACGCGGCCGATGGAGACGATGAGTTTGTCCACCTCCAGCGCTTGTGCTTCGCCCTTGGCGTTGGTCCATGCGACCGAAACGCCTTTCTTGCCGCTCTTGATCTCACCGACCTTCACGCCAAGTTCGATCTTCAGGCCCTGCTTGTCAAAAGCCTTCTTGGCTTCCCGCGCGATCTGCTCGTCCACCGCGCCCAGGAATGTGGGCAGCGCTTCAAGCACCGTCACCTGCGCACCCAGGCGGCGCCAGACCGAGCCCATTTCCAGGCCGATGACGCCGGAGCCGATCAGGCCCAGCGTCTTCGGTACACCCTTGATGCGCAGGGCGCCGTCGTTGGACAGGATGTTTTCTTCATCGAACGGCACGCCGGGCAAGGCGCGGGCGTTCGAACCGGTGGCGACGATGATGTGCTTGCCAGTGATCGACTCTTCCGCGGCGCCCGCAACCTTGATCTCGTAGCCGCCCTCGCCCGCGCCCGCGAACGAGCCGCGGCCGTGGAAGAACGTGACCTTGTTCTTCTTGAAGAGGAACTGGATGCCGTCGTTGTTCTGCTTCACGACGGTGTCCTTGCGCTTGAGCATGGTCGCCACGTCCAGCGTCATGCCGGTCATGGAGATGCCGTGGTCCGCGAAGTGGTGGCCGGCGTGGTCGAAGTGCTCCGACGACTGCAGCAGCGCCTTGGA
>DATHWV010000315.1:0-3758 GCA_035460205.1 Ramlibacter sp. | reverse complement strand
CGGGCCTGGTGACCGCGCTCAAGCTCACGATGCTGGCCAATTGCGGCTTCTCCGCCGACCTGTCGGGCCCGGTGGCCGACCGGGCCATCTTCCACTCGGACAACGCCTACTTCCTGAGCGACGTGGAGATCGTCTCGCACCGTTGCAAGACCAACACGCAGAGCCACACCGCGTTCCGCGGCTTCGGCGGCCCGCAAGGTGTGATCGTGATCGAGGCCATCCTGGGCGACATCGCGCGCCGGCTGGGGCTGGATGCTTTCGACGTGCGGATGCGCAATTTGTACGGCATCGAGGACCGCAACGTCACCCACTACCAGATGAAGGTGGAGGACAACATCCTCCATCCATTGCTATCAAAACTGGAGCAAACTTCGGACTACAGGCGCAGGCGCCAGGCCATCGAGAAGTGGAATGCGCAAAGCCCGGTGATCAAGCGCGGCATCGCGATCACGCCGGTGAAGTTCGGCATCAGCTTCACCGCGACCTTCTTCAACCAGGCCGGCGCGCTGGTCCATGTGTACACCGACGGCAGTGTGCAGGTAAACCATGGCGGCACCGAGATGGGCCAGGGCCTGAACACCAAGGTCGCGCAGATCGTGGCGGACGAGCTGGGCGTGCCTTTCGAACGCGTGCGCTCCACCGCGGCCGACACCAGCAAGGTGCCCAACGCATCGGCCACAGCCGCGTCTAGCGGTACCGACCTGAACGGGCGCGCGGCCCAGTACGCGGCGCGCAATGTGCGCGACAACCTCGCGGCCTTCGTCGCCGGGCTGGACGGCTGCGGCGCGGGCTCCATCAGCTTCCGCGGCGGCATGGTGAGTTCGCCCAAGACGACGCGCAGCTTCGACGAGGTGGTGAAGGCCGCCTATGCCAACCGCATCCAGCTGTGGAGCGATGGCTTCTACCGCACACCCAAGATCCACTACGACAAGGTCACCCTCACCGGCCGGCCCTTCTATTACTTCAGCTACGGCGCGGCCTGCAGCGAGGTGGCGATCGATACCTTGACCGGCGAGAGCCGCGTGCTCAAGGTGGACATCCTCCACGACGTGGGCACGCCCATCAACCCGGCGCTGGACATCGGCCAGATCGAAGGCGGCTTCATCCAGGGCATGGGCTGGCTGACCACCGAGCAGCTCGTCTGGAACGACAAGGGCTACCTGTCCACGCACGCGCCCAGCACTTACAAGATTCCCGCGACCGGCGACGTGCCAGCGCACTTCAAGGTTGACCTGTGGCCTGAGCCCAACCGTGAAGACAATGTGTTCGGCAGCAAGGCCGTGGGCGAGCCCCCCTTCATGCTGGCCATCAGCGTTTGGGAGGCGCTGCGGGATGCCGCGGCGTCCGCAAACGGCGGCGCGGTGTACATGGAGGCGCCGGCCACTGCGGAGAACGTGCTAAAGGCCCTGAAACCGGCGGCCTGAGGCTCTTCTGTACTACACATCCTGTCGGATTTTGTAACCCACCGACGAGCCACGTTCCTACAGGGTGGCTCTGCCGCAGGCGCACACCATTGCGTCCATGAAGATCCTGAACCTCATCCATGTCATGTGCGCGCAAGCCTTCTACGACTGGGCCTGGCGCGAGATCGACCCGATGCATCCCGACATGCCGCGCATCATGATGCGGCGCCTCGAGTTGCAGGAAAAGGCCGCTCGCGTCTTTGCCTGAGCTGTAGCAGGGCCGTCGATAGAATGCGGGCATGACCCGCAGACTCATCAGCTCCGGCTCCACCTTCGAGGCCGACATCGGCTACTCCCGCGCAGTGGTCGACGGCGAATGGGTATTCGTCTCGGGCACCACCGGCTTCGATTACGGGAACATGACCATTGCCGACGGCGTGGTCGAGCAGGCCGAGCAATGCCTGAAGAACATCGAATCCGCGCTCACCCAGGCCGGCGCCACCATGAAGGACATCGTGCGCGTGACCTACATGCTGCCCGACGCCGCCGAGTTTCCCCAATGCTGGCCGGTGCTCAGGAAGTGCTTTGGCGAGGTTCGCCCGGCCGCCACCATGATTTCGGTTGGCCTGGCCGACCCGCGCATGCGCATTGAAATCGAAGTGACCGCGCGCAAGCGCAGCCCCAACTAGGCTTGGCCTAGACGCTGAAAGGCTTTTGCTTGAGGAAGGCCGCGGCCTTGCCCAGCGCAAAGAGGTTCGGCGATTGCGACGCCGGCAGCGACGCGCGCACCCGGGCGTGGAAGCTGTTGTAGCCGCCTTCGAAGGCACCGTGGTTCCACACCTTCAAAACCTTCTCGGTGAAGGCGCCGTTGTAGTCGCCATCCATCGAGGTCTGGTTGTCCTGGCAACCGGAAATCAGGATGACTGACGGCTTGAAAGCACCCACCAGCGCCGTGGCGTGCGCGCCGGGGCCTACCAGGGCGAGCGCCTCATCCGGATCGACCGTCGCCCGGCCGCGCGCGGCAGCGGCATCCTTCGCCACTTTGGCCTGCAGGCCGTCATAGAACTTCTGGTGCTCGCGGTACACGCGGGTCGCCACCGCGTCGGGCATCAGCCGCGCACGCTGCCCGGGCGGCGGCGGCGCCGGTGGCATCTGGCGCGTAACGGTGCCACTGTGGCAACTGTCCGAGAGCACGAGGACGCGCACGCCCGCGACGAACCGGCTCAGCTCGAAATACAGCTCGTCATCGATCAGCTGGCCGTCGTACAGGCACCAGGTTTCGTCCTTGCGGTCCGGCTCGTCGCCGTTGGCATCACGCACCTGGCCGCCGTGGCCCGAATAGGTGAGGAAGAACAGGTCGCCCTTCTTGAGCGCCTTGGCTGCGGCGCGCATGGCGGCCAGCACCTTCGCACGCGTGGCCTTCTTGGTGAGCAGGGTCGTGGGCTTCATGCCCTGCCCCTTGGCGAGCGCCGCCATGTCGTTGGCGTCGAACTCGCAGGCGGCCAGTGGGCCGTCCCAACCGCTGTAGTCAGCGGCGTTCACGCTGTTGAGCCCGATGTGCACGGAAATGGCTTTGGCCATATTGTTCCTCCCTGACCGCCCGCTGGTGGCGATGCGGCTGAAGTATGGAAGGGCCTGCCGCGGCGCGCAACCGCGAATCTGGTGAGAAATGCCCCAACGCCCGGATGTCGTCCACGCGACGGGATGACGGCGCGCCGCGCAATAGAATCGCCACGCCGGCCTTCATGGGCCGGCAGCGTTCTCAGGGCGGGGCGAAATTCCCCACCGGCGGTATCTGCGACTCGTTTCGCAGCAGCCCGCGAGCGCCCAAAGCTTGCCGCAACGCGGGCTGCGGGGTCAGCAGACCTGGTGAGATGCCAGGGCCGACGGTCACAGTCCGGATGAAAGAGAACGCGGTGGCTTTGCCGTGGCGCATTCGTGCGCAGCGGCAGCGTTGCCGCGCGCCCTGATTCAGGTAAACCACTCTTCAAGGGTATCCATGAATCAGACCATTGCCTCCTCCGACACCGGCGCCCACATCGGCGCAGTCTCGCGCCGCCGCCCACCCCCACGAGCGCGCCAGCTCGTGGCGGTGATCTCTTCCTGCTGGCACCGCGACATCGTCGACAAGGCGCGTGAAGCCATGCTGGCTGAATTCGCGCGCAACGGGATAGCGGCCGGCCAGGTCGACCAGTTCGACGTACCGGGCGCCTTTGAAATCCCGCTCTATGCCAAGAAGCTCGCGCAGTCGGGCCGGTACGACGCCATCGTCGCCTGCGCGCTGGTGGTCAATGGCGGCATCTACCGGCACGAGTTCGTCGCCTCCGCCGTGATCGACGGGCTGATGCGCGTGCA
>DATHWV010000314.1:0-2126 GCA_035460205.1 Ramlibacter sp. | reverse complement strand
TTCAGGCGCTCGAGCTGGCGCGCGATGCGCAGCTTCTCGTCCTTGGTCATGGAAGCGCCGGGCGATTGCTCGCCGTCGCGCAGCGTGGTGTCGAAGATGATCAGTTGGTCTGCCACGAGATTTCCTTTTTGCCTGCCCCGGCTCTTTGCAATCCGGAAACGATGCCCTTGAGCGAAGCTGAAACGATATTCGAATCCATTCCCACGCCGAACAGGGTGCGGTCGCCGACACGCAGTTCGAGGTAAGCCACCGCCTGGGCGTTGGCGCCCGAGCCGATGGCGTGCTCATGGTAGTCGAGGACGCGGATGGTTTCGCCGCAGGCCGCGCCCAGGGCTTCCACGAAAGCATCGATCGGCCCGTTGCCCGCGCCCTGGATGCTGATGCGCTGCCCGGACACCTCGACTTCGGCGGCCAGCTTCACCAGGTTCCCGGCCATGCCCTGCGCCTCCTCCAGCACCTGGTGCTGGGGGGCGGCGACGCTGCGAATGCCGTACTCGCGCTCGAATAGCTCGTACAAGTCTTGCGCGGTGAGTTCCTTGCCGGACGCGTCCATCACGCCCTGCACCACCTGGCTGAACTCGATCTGCAGCCGGCGCGGCAGTTCCAGGCCGTACTCGCTTTCCAGCAGGTAGGAGATACCGCCCTTGCCGGACTGGCTGTTGACACGGATCACCGCTTCGTAGCTGCGGCCCAGGTCCTTGGGGTCCAGCGGCAGGTATGGCATGTCCCAGATGTCGCTTTCCTTGCGGGCAGCGAACGCTTTCTTGATCGCGTCCTGGTGCGAGCCGGAAAACGACGTGTAGACCAGGTCGCCGGCATACGGGTGACGGGGGTGCACCGGCAACTGATTGCAGTGCTCCACCGTTCTGCGGATCTCGTCGATGTCGGAAAAGTCCAGTCCCGGGTCCACGCCTTGCGAATACAGGTTGAGCGCGACATTCACCAGGTCGAGATTGCCGGTGCGCTCGCCGTTGCCGAACAGGCAGCCTTCCAGCCGGTCCGCGCCAGCCATCACCGCGAACTCGCCGGCGGCGGTTCCGGTGCCGCGGTCGTTGTGCGGGTGTACCGAGAGAACCAGGCAATCGCGGCGCGCGAGGTTGCGGTGCATCCACTCGATCATGTCCGCGAAGATGTTCGGCGTGGAGTGTTCCACCGTGGATGGCAGGTTGACGATGCATTTGCGCTCGCGTGTCGGCTGCCAGACGTCGGTCACGGCATCCACCACGCGCTTGGCAAACGGCAACTCGGTGCCCGAGAACATCTCGGGCGAGTACTGGAACGTCCATTGCGTCTGCGGCTGTTTTGCAGCCAGTTCCACAAAGAGCCGCGCCTGGCTGGTGGCCAGTTCGACGATGCCGTCCAGGTCCAGGCCGAGTACCACCTTGCGCATGACCGGCGCGGTGGCGTTGTACAGGTGCACGATCACCCGCTTCGCGCCCACCAGCGACTCGAAGGTGCGCTGGACCAGCGGCTCGCGCGCCTGCGTCAGCACCTGGATGGTCACGTCGTCGGGAATCCGGTCTTCCTCGATCAGCTTGCGGATGAAGTCGAACTCCACCTGCGACGCCGAGGGGAAGCCCACCTCGATCTCCTTGAAGCCGATCTTCACCAGCGTCTCGAACATGCGCAGCTTGCGCGGGATGTCCATCGGTTCGATCAGCGCCTGGTTGCCATCCCGCAGGTCCACGCTGCACCACACGGGCGGGCGGGCCAGCACCGCATCGGGCCAGGTGCGGTCAGCGAGTCGCACCGGCGGGAAGGCTCGGTATTTGGTGGCAGGATTTTTCAACATGATGGTCATCTCTCGTGAGTTAAACCGGCAGCCCCAAAGAAAAACGGCCCGCTGCAGGTGCAAACGGGCCGTCGAGTGAGGTTTTGCGCGTGCGCTACCGTCTCCGCCCGTGGGGAGATAGCAGTAGGGCCAGCGAAATTCGGTTCATGGCTGCAAATCTAACACAAGTTCAGCGGTGCAAGCCACTTTCCTCGGGTTCGTCCGTGGAAGTGCTGATCACGCTGGCGCGCTGGCCCTTGGCGCGCCGCCAGCCGTAGAGCACATAACCCGAGAGGCCGTACACGACGAACAGGCCGAACAGGACGATGGGCGGATGGATGTTGATCACGGCGAT
>DATHWV010000313.1:0-1588 GCA_035460205.1 Ramlibacter sp. | reverse complement strand
GGACCGGCCGGCACCCATATCACCATCCGCGGCCTCACCAAGTACTTCGCGGGCTGGCCGCTGTACGAGAACTTCGACCTGGACATCCCCAAGCACAAGATCGTCTCGGTGTTCGGCCCCAACGGCTGTGGCAAGTCGACGCTGATCAACATGATCGCGGGGCTGGTGCCCATCGATTCGGGCGAGATCCTGTTCGATGGCAAGTCGCTCAAGGACACCAAGATCGGGTACGTGTTCCAGAACTACCGCGAAGCGATGTTCCCCTGGATGCGGACCATCGACAACATCGCCTACCCGCTCAAGCTGGAAGGCAGGTCCAAGGCCGAGGTCGACCGGCGCATGGCGGAACTGGTGGCCTCCTTCGACGTCAAGTTCGACCTCAACCGCTACCCGTATGAGTTGTCGGGAGGCCAGCAACAGACCGCGTCGATCATGCGTGCGCTGGCCAACAACCCCGAAGTTCTGTTCCTCGACGAGCCGTTCTCGGCGCTCGATTTCGAGATGACCCTGTTCATCCGCGAGAAGCTGCAGGAAGTGTTCATGAAGACCGGCACCACCATGCTGCTGGTGTCGCACGACCTGGAGGAAGCGGTGTACCTGGCCGACCAGGTGCTGCTCCTGACCAAGCGGCCGACCCGCGTGGCGGAAATCCTGCCGTACGCCGACCCGCGCCCGCGCACCGTGGAGACCCTGTCCGAGGCGAGCTTCATCGCCACCAAGAAGCGCAGCCTGGAGATTTTCCAGCGCGAGGTGCGGCGCTGACACCGGGAGCCACCATGAACGACGATGACATCCTCGCTTACGTCAAGGCTGCCGCCCGCGCGGTGAACATGCCCCTGGATGACGCGGCCGCGCTGCGCGTGGCCGGGCACCTCGCCCGCACCGGCGGCATGGCGCGCATGCTGGACGGCGCCGACCTGGCGCCCGAGCAGGAACTGGTCGAGATCTACAAGCCGGCGCCGTTCCCGGTGGACCACGAATGAACACAGGGCAATTGCTGCGGGCCGTCGCCGAAGGCGAGACCAGCGCGCGCGAGCAGTGCGATGCGGCGCTGGCGCGCATCGAAGCCAGCGACGTCGACGTCAACGCGTTCACCGAGAAGACCGCTCGCCGTGCGCGCGCGGAAGCCGACGCGATCGACGCGCGCCGCGCGGCAGGTGAGTTGCTGCCGCCGCTCGCCGGGCTGCCCTATGCGGTGAAGAACCTGTTCGACATCGAAGGGATCACCACGCTCGCCGGGTCGAAAGTCAATCGGGGGCTGCCGCCCGCGTCTGCGGATGCCGTGCTGGTGCAACGCCTGAAAGCTGCCGGTGCGGTGCTGGTGGGTGCGCTCAACATGGATGAGTACGCCTATGGCTTCACCACCGAAAACACGCACTATGGACCGACCCGCAATCCGCACGACCTGACGCGCATGTCCGGCGGCTCGTCAGGTGGTTCGGGCGCCGCGGTGGCCGCCCTGCAGGTGCCGCTGACGCTGGGCTCGGACACCAACGGATCGATCCGGGTGCCGTCCTCCCTGTGCGGCGTGTGGGGCCTCAAGCCGACCTTCGGGCGCCTGACCCGCCGCGGCACCTACCCCTTCGTC
>DATHWV010000312.1:0-5887 GCA_035460205.1 Ramlibacter sp. | reverse complement strand
GAGAGCCGCCGCCGCACGGCAAGCGACGCAGCGGCGCTGCTGCTGCGTGCGGCCACGCCCGAGCGCCGCCACCTGTGGACGGGCCTGGCCTGGCTGGTGGTCGCTGCGGCGCTCGAGGCGCTGGGACCCTTGATCGGCAAGACCTTCCTGGACAAGTACCTGCTGCCGCATCACGCCGACCTGCCGGCGATGGGCGGCTTGCTCATTGGCGCGCTGCTGGCCGGCATGACGGCCAGCTGGTTGCGCTACCTGCAGTTGTCGCGGCTGGCTGCTTCGGCGATGCGTTCGGTGCAGCGCATCCGCGAGAACGTGTACGGCCACGTGCTGCGCCTGCCCATGAGCTTCTTTGATCGCGCCATCACCGGCCAACTTGTGAGCCGCGTCACCAACGACACCGAAGCGGTGAAGACGCTCTATGTGCAGGTGCTGTTCGTCATGCTGGACAGCATGATCGTGCTGGCCGGCGCGATGACCGCGATGCTGTGGCTGGACTGGCGGCTGATGCTGATCGTCGCCACGCTGGTGCCCGCTGTGGCGCTGATCGTGATGCTGTACCAGCGCTGGTCGGCGCCGGCAGTCACACGCGGCCGCGAATTGCGCAGCGAACTCAATGCGCAGATGGCCGAGTCGATCTCCGGCATGGCTGTGTTGCAGGCGAGCAATGCGACCACACGATTCAACGCGCGGTTCGCCGGCGTGAACATGGCGCACTACCAGGCACGCCAGAGCGAACTGCGCGCCAACGCATGGCTGCTGCGACCGGTGCTGGACTTCATGAACGTGATGTTGCTGGCCATGGTGATCTGGGTGTTCGGCGCCCGCGGCGGGGAACTGAGCGCGCTCGAAGTGGGTGTGCTCTACGCCTTCATCAGCTACATCTCGCGCGTGGTCGAGCCGCTGATCCAGATCACCATGCAGTTCTCGCAATTGCAGCAGGCCATGGTGGGCGCGGCGCGCGTTCATGCGCTGCTGAAGGAAGTCGAGACACCGGTGGCCGAATCGCTGGGCCGGGTGACCGAAGGCGGCATTTCCATCGAACACCTGGATTTCGCCTATCGCGAAGGCGTGCCGGTACTGCACGACCTGAACCTGCAGATAGCGCCAGGCAGCTTCCACGGCATCGTCGGGCACACCGGCAGCGGCAAAAGCACGTTGCTGTCGCTGTTGTTGCGTTTCTATCCTGCCCCGCCGGGCGCGATCCGCATCGACGGCACGCCGGTTGCGGTGATCGGTGAAGACCATTTCCGCGACGCCATCGGGCTGGTGCCGCAGGAGCCCTTCCTGCTGGCCGCCACGGCGCGCGAAAACATCGCCATGGGCCGGCCGCTCACCGAGCAACAGGTCGAGGCCGCGGCCCGCGCGGCCAATGCGCACGACTTCATCATCGGGCTGGAGCGCGGCTACGACACGCCGCTGGGCGAGGGCGGCGCGCGCTTGTCGGTGGGCCAGAAACAGTTGTTGGCAATCGCCCGCGCCCTGGCGGGTGAACCGCGCATCCTGTTCCTGGACGAGGCCACCTCGCACATCGATTCAGAGACCGAGCAGGTGGTGCAGCGCGCGCTCACGGCCCTGCGTGGCCGCGTGACCATCGTCGCGATTGCGCACCGGCTGTCCACCATTCGCGATGCCGACCGCATCGTGGTGCTCAATCACGGGCGGATTGCGGAGCTTGGGACGCACACGGAGTTGATGGCCATCGCGGACGGCCTCTACCAGCGGCTTTACCTGCTGCAGCAGCTGGAGGAAGAGGGCGCCGGTTGACCCGGCCGTGCCTCAGTCGATGTTGTCGATCGTGTCCGGGTCCGGCACTTCGCCGATGGTCTTGCGCGTGGCCTTGGATTGCGTCATCAGCCACTCGCAGAACGCCTTGATCTCGGTGCGCTGGGCGCTGCGTGGCCCCACGATGAGCCAATAGGCCAGCGGCGAATCCATACGCTGATTCGGCAGTGGCTCAACCAGGTCGCCGTTGGCGAGCGCTTCGGCCACCATCGGCAGGCGCGCCAGTACGACGCCCTGGCCCGTGAGCGCGGCCTGCGCCATCTGGTATGCATAGTTGAAATAGAGCCAGCGTTTGGGTTGCAGCTTGGGGATTCCCTGCTCGTCGAACCAGCGGCGCCAGGTGAGCCACTCCAGGTGGGTCTGGTGCGCGTCACCGGCTTCGATCAGCGCGAACTGCGCGAGGTCGGCGGCCTTCTTCAGCGGCGGGCCGCTCTTGAGCAGCCATGGGCTCACCACCGGCGTCAGCTGCTCACCGAAAAGGCGCACCGCATGGGGCGGCATCGCGGCCGTCGGGCCGTAGCGCAGGGCGAGGTCGACATCGGCCACTTCGAGGTCCAGCGATGCGTCGGACGCATCGATGCGGATGTCGATCTCGGGGTTGTCGCGCTGGAACTGTTCCAGCCGCGGGATCAGCCACATTGACGCGAATGATGCGAAGGTGGTCAGGGCCACGGCCTGCCGGCCCGCGCTCTGGCGGATCTGGCGCACTGCGCCGTCGATTCGCGGCAGCGACTGCGAAACCGCCATCAGCAACTGCGCGCCCGCGCTGGTCAGCTCCACCGCCCGCGTGTGGCGCAGGAACAGGCTGACCCCCACTTCTTCCTCCAGGGCCTGGATCTGGCGGCTCACGGCGGACTGGGTCAGGGCCATTTCTTCCGAGGCGGCCCGGAAGTTGAGGTGCCGCGCCACGGCCTCGAAGGCGCGCAGGTGCCCGGCCGAGATGGGCCGGGTGCGCAGGTGGGTCTGGGAGTGCTGCATGGGTGCCGGTTCTTGTCAGGAGCGTGGACTGGATTGATGCGTATTGGGAATCAATAGGGTAGCGCTTATTCATTGGACTGCCAAGCCTCCCAGCGCGATCATTCAATGCCGAATCGCCCCAAAAGGAGAAATCTCATGGCCACGCAAACGCTCACGCAAACGCAACAATCCGCTTCCGCTCCCGCACTCCCCGGGACCTGGAAACTGCAAGCGGGCCGCGCCATCACGCTCGAGCCGCGCGACGCCGGCACGCTCCGGGTGGCGCACGGGCAGGTTTGGGCCACTTACGACGGCCCGCACGCCGGCGCACTCAACCAGATGGGTGACCATATCCTGGGTGTCGGGCAGCAACTGCGCCTGCGCGCCGGGCAGCGGCTGGTGCTCGAATCCTCGGGCGGTGGCGTCCCGGCCTATTTCAGCTGGGACCCGCTGCCGGTGGCGGCGGTGGCTTCCGTGCCGCGCCTGTCGCGCCTGGTGCAGCCGCTTCAGGACTTGCGGCTGGCCCTGGGTTTGGCGGTGGCTGCCTTGGGCCGCCTGGGCGCCAGCGTCGTCGGCTTGGCCTGGGACTTTGTCGCCGGCCGCGACCGCGAACGTTTGGTCGACTGCGCCTTCAACGCGCAGTCCAGGGCCTGCCGCGCCCATGGCGCCATGAGCTGAGGTGACTCCAGCGCGTCTCCCGGCGCGCTGAAGTAGTTCATGCCGCGCTCCACGCCCTGCATTTCGTAGGTAAAGCGCAAACAACCGGCCCGCTCATACGCGGGCCGCGTCGTTTCATCCCCCTTCAGCCACAGCTGCTCGCCGCCGCCCAGGTCCGCCACGATCGCGATGGTGAGGCCGCCGGTGGACAGGCCCCAACCGCCGAACATGCGGCGCGCAATGCAGGGCCCCACGCTGGAGAGCAGCTCGCAGCAGTAGTCGGCAAATCGGCGGTCAACGGCCATGGGACCAGACACTAGCAGCCCACCCGCATAATTCCAAGATGGCCCGGCCGAAGTCATCCCAGCACGAACTCAAGCGCGACGAAATCCTCGACGTGGCGGCGCAGTGCTTCGCGGACCGCAGCTACCCGGCCGCCAGCATGAACGACATCGCCGCGGCGGGCGGCACTTCCAAGGCCCGGCTGTACCACTATTACGAAAGCAAGGAAGCCATCCTGTTCGACCTGCTTGACCGCTACACACAGCGGTTGCTGGCGGTGATCGCGCAGGCCGAGGCCACCGCGCAGCGGCGCAACCTGGATGACCGGGCCGCGTTGCATGAACTCATCCGCGGCTTCCTCGAGGAGTACGAGAACTCCGCCACTCGCCATGTGGCGCTGTTGCACGACACCAAGTTCCTCGGCGAAACCCAGCGCGACCTGATCCTCAACCGGCAACGCGACGTGGTGTCGGCGGTCACGCGCTTCCTGCGCCGTGCCTATCCGCAGCGCGTGACGGCAGCCAACCAGACCCCGGTCACGATGATGCTGTTCGGCATGATCAACTGGACCTTTACCTGGCTGAAGCCGCGCGGCGCGCTCAGCTACGCGGCGTTCGCCGAGGAGGTGGTCGCGATGGTCGACCACGGCCTGTCTGCATGACGGCGCTGCACGTCGTCGTCATGGGCGTGTCGGGCTGCGGCAAGTCGGCTGCGGGCCAGCGGATCGCCCAATTGATGGACCTGCCGCTGGTCGAGGGCGACGAATTCCATCCGCGCTCGAACATCGAGAAGATGCGCCAGGGCCTGCCGCTGGACGACCAGGACCGTGCGGGCTGGCTCGCGCAACTGGGGCAGGAACTCGCAGCGCGACCGGTCGGCGCGGTCCTCACCTGTTCGGCGCTCAAGCGGTCGTACCGCGACCTGCTGCGTGCGGCGGCGCCGGGCCTGCGCTTCGTGCACCTCGCGCTCTCGCAGGAGCAGGCGCTGCAACGCGTGGCCTCGCGGGGCGGGCACTTCTACCCGCCCAGCCTCGTCGCCAGCCAGTTCCAGGCGCTGGAGGACCCGGCCGGCGAGCCGGGTGTGTTGAGCGTCGACGCGCGCCTGCCGGTCGAGGCCGTGGCGGCCCAGGCGGCTGCCTGGCTTGCCGGCGGTAAGGCTTCTGCGATTTAACAATCCGTAATCGATTACGTTTAAGTAAAATCGCGCTTTCCCTTTTGCGCACGCGCGGAGACCCGATGTCCAAAGCTTTCGCCAGCCAGGCCGACCTGGCCGACAAGAAGATCACGTTCGAGCAACTCAGCGCGCATTGCTGGGCCTACACCGCCGAAGGTGACCCCAATTCGGGTGTGATCATCGGCGAGAAGTTCATCATGGTGAGCGACGCCACCGCCACTCCCGCGATGGCGCAGGACCTGATCGCGCGCATCCGCGCCGTCAGCGACAAGCCGATCAAGTACGTGCTGCTCACGCACTACCATGCAGTCCGCGTGTTGGGCGCCAGCGCGTACGCGGCAGAAGGCGCGACCGAGATCATCGCGAGCCAGGGGACACTGGAACTGATCATCGAGCGCGGCAAGGAAGACATGCAGTCGGAGATGGAGCGTTTCCCGCGCCTGTTCCGCAACGCCGAAAGCGTGCCGGGGCTGACCTGGCCGACCATGGTCATCGGCGGCGGCAACCCCGTCAAAGGCGAAGTGCCGGGCAAGCTCACCGTGGACCTGGGCGGCGTGAAGGTGCAGATCTGGCATCCGGGTCCGGGCCACACGCGCGGCGACACCATCGCGTGGGTCGAGGAAGAGAAAGTTCTTTTCTCTGGCGACCTGGTCGAATATGAGGCCGGTGTCTACACCGGTGACGCGCACCTGGAGGAATGGCCGGACACGCTGGAAGCGCTGCGCGCCCTGCGCGCCGAAGCCATCGTCCCGGGCCGCGGCGAGGCGATGAAGGGCCGCGTGCAGGTCGACAAGGCGCTCGACTACACCAAGCGCTGGGTCCAGACGCTGTATGCCTGCGCGAAGGAAGCGGCGGCCGCCGACATGGACCTCAAGACGGCCATGGCACACACGCGCAAGCAGATGGATCCGATCTTCGGCCATGTGTTCATCTACGAGCACTGCCTGCCGTTCGACGTGAGCCGGGCCTTCGACGAGGCCAAGGGCATCAAGAATCCGCGCATCTGGACCGCCGAGCGTGACAAGGAAATGTGGGCCGC
>DATHWV010000311.1:0-5108 GCA_035460205.1 Ramlibacter sp. | reverse complement strand
AGAACGACACCAGCACCATCGTCAAGGCGGCCGGCGGCACCATCGTCGGCTCGGTCAAGCACCCGCTGAACGCGAGCGACTTCTCGTCCTTCCTGCTGCAGGCGCAGTCGAGCAAGGCACAGATCCTGGGCATGGCCAACGCCGGCGGCGACACCATCAACACGATCAAGGCCGCCAACGAGTTCGGCATCACCAAGACGATGAAGCTCGCCGGCCTGCTGGTGTTCATCAACGACATCCACTCGCTGGGCCTGAAGACCACGCAAGGCATGTACCTCACGGACAGCTGGTACTGGAACCAGACGCCGGAAACGCGCACCTGGTCGCGCAAGTTCTTCGACAAGTTCAAGCGCATGCCCTCCTCGCTGCAGGCCGCTGACTACTCGGCCGCCACGCAGTACCTGGCAGCGGTGAAGGCCGTTGGCAGCGACGATCCCGAAAAGGTGCTGGCGCAGCTGAAGAAGGCGAAGTTCAACGACATCTTCATGAAGAACGGCTTCGTGCGCGGCGACGGCCGGGTCGTCCACGACATGTACCTGATGCAGGTGAAAGAGCCCGCCAAGTCCACCGAGCCGTGGGACTACTACAACGTCGTCCAGGTGATGAAGGGCGAGGAAGCCTGGACCAAGAAGTCCGAGACCAAGTGCGCGGCCTGGAAGTAAGTTAGAGGCAAACGACGACGTCCATGGAAATCTTCGGAATCCCCCTTCAGGCATTCCTGGGCCAGCTGATGCTGGGCCTGGTGAATGGCGCTTTTTACGCCATGCTCAGCCTGGGGCTCGCGGTGATCTTCGGATTGCTGGACGTCGTCAACTTCGCCCACGGCGCGCTGTACATGCTGGGCGCGTTCGCCGCATGGATCATGCTCGACCTGTGGGGCGTCAATTACTGGATCGCGCTCATAGCCGCGCCGCTGGTCGTGGGCGTGCTCGGCGTGGTCATCGAACGGACCATGCTCAAGCGGCTGTACGGGCTCGATCCGCTTTACGGATTGCTGCTCACGTTCGGCCTGTCCCTCATCCTCGAGGGCATTTTCCGCAAGCTCTACGGCGTGTCCGGGCAGTCGTATCCCGTGCCGGATGCGCTGGCCGGCGCCACCAATCTTGGCTTCATGATCCTGCCGAACTACCGGGCATGGGTCGTGGTGGCCTCCATCACCATCTGCCTGGGCACCTGGTACCTGATCGAGCGCACCCGCCTGGGCGCCTACCTGCGCGCCGGCACCGAGAACGCCCGCCTGGTGCAGGCCTTCGGCATCAACGTGCCACTGATGGTCATGCTCACTTACGGCGCCGGCGCCGCACTGGCCGCGATGGCCGGTGTGCTGGCCGCTCCCGTCATCCAGGTGCAGCCGCTCATGGGCTCCAACCTGATCATCGTGGTGTTCGCCGTCGTCGTGATCGGCGGCATGGGCTCCATCCTCGGCTCGGTGGTCACCGGCCTCGGGCTGGGCGTCATCGAGGGGCTTACCAAGGTGTTCTATCCCGAAGCATCCAACGTCGTCGTGTTCGTGATCATGGCGATCGTGCTGGTGTTGCGTCCCGCCGGCCTCTTCGGCAAGGAAGCATGAGCATGAATGTCGGCATGAGCAAATCGGTTCGCATCACCTACCTCGCCCTGTTCGTACTCGCCATCATCGCGCCCGTCGCCGGCCTGTACCCGGTCTTCGGCATGAAGCTGCTCTGCTTCGCCCTGTTCGCGTGCGCCTTCAACCTGCTGCTGGGTTTCACCGGCCTGCTGTCCTTCGGCCATGCGGCTTTCTTCGGCTCCGCGGCCTACGTCGCCGGCTGGTTCATCAAGGCTTTGGGCTGGACGCCGGAGCTGGGCATGCTCGCGGGCGCCGTTTGCGGCGGCCTGCTCGGCCTCGTCTTCGGGCTGGTCGCCATCCGCCGGCAAGGCATCTACTTCGCGATGATCACGCTGGCGCTGGCGCAGATGGTGTTCTTCATCTGCCTGCAGGCGCCATTCACCGGCGGCGAGGACGGCCTGCAGGGCGTGCCGCGCGGCAGCCTGTTCGGCGTGCTGTCGCTGGCCGAGGACCTGACGCTCTACTACGTGGTACTGGCCATCACGGTCGCGTGTTTCCTGGGCATCATGCGCATCGTCACCTCGCCCTTCGGGCAGGTGCTGAAGATGATCCGCGAGAACGAGCCGCGCGCCATCTCGCTGGGCTATGAGGTCGACAAGTACAAGCTGCTCGCTTTCGTGCTGTCCGCCTCGTTGGCAGGCCTGGCCGGGTCGATGAAGACCGTGGTGATGGGTTTTGCGACGCTGTCCGACGTGCATTGGTCGATGTCGGGCGAAGTGATCCTCATGAGCCTGCTGGGTGGCGTGGGCACGTTCTTCGGCCCGGTGCTGGGCTCGGGGATCGTGATCGGCCTGCAAAACCTGCTGGCGGACAAGGCCGGCGAGTGGGTCACCGTGATCATCGGCGTGATCTTCGTGCTCTGCGTGCTGGCCTTCCGCAAGGGTGTGGTGGGCGAGATCGGCGCGTACCTTGAACGCCGCCGCGCAGCGCGCGGCTGAGCACGCATTTCAGTCGATGTCCGGGCGGCGCCAGACGGCCGCCAGCGCCTTGAGCTTCTGCCAGGTCGTGAGGCCTTCGTCCGACAGCGCGTCCAGGAAGTCCGACAGCCGCTTGGACTTGGCCATCGTGTAGAACGTCAGCACGATGGTCGGCACGAACACCACCAGGAAGATCACCAGCTTGCGCAGCGGCGTCGCATCGGCTTCGGACAGCAGGTTCATGCCCAGGAAGCCGGTCGTCACGGTGCCGATCAGGCCGAAGATGGTCACCACTGTCAGCCGCACCACCGTATTGGCCTGCCGCCGAAGGCTGTCGGCGTCGAGGTAGCTGTTCATGTCGGCGATGCGCTCCTTGACCTCCGCGTAGAGCGCGTCGAGTTCCAGGTGCCGGGCCGACAGGTGCCAGAGCGCCTTCACATGCGCTTGCTGCGAGATCTCGTGGAACCAGTAGCGGTGCGTGAAACGCAGGAAGCCTGCGAAGCTCTCCCGGATGGCGCGCTTGAAGCGGCGCACACTGGCCGGGTTGGCCACGTCCAGCGCCATCAGCGCCTCGACCAGCCGGTCCGAGTGCATCAGCAGCGTGGCCTTCTGGAAGTGCGCGATGAGGAACAGCAGGAAATGCTGGTGCCGGAACTGCGCCAGCACGCCGCGGTCGCGGCAGCCGAAGAACTGCGAGTCAGCCTTGCCCACCACCACCAGTGAATGGCCGCTGCACAGGTAGCGCGTGTTGGGCGCCGCACCGGCGTCCGCCCAGAAACGGTCGTAGCAGAAGCGCTGCTCGAAGTCATGCACCGGCCCGGCAGGCATGGGTATGGCCGAGGGCGCGGTGTCCCCCGCATCGGTCAACAGCGCCAGGCGCGTGAAGTCGGCCGGCGCGAGCGCACGCGGTTCGTCCAGCGCCAGGTAGCCCATCACCGGCATGCGGTAGTACTCGATCTGCCGGAAGCGCAGCAGGCCGGGCGCGGTGGAATGGTCGCTCACCAGCGGCTGGAGCATGAAGGCCCAGTGCGCCGAGATGCGCGGCGCCCGGTGCTCGCTGACGTGCGCCAGGAACAACTCCCGGTCCCGCGCGTCGGAAGACTCCAGCACGCGTCCTTCGGCGTCCAGCCACTCGACGCTCGCCAGGCAGTGCTGGGCATGGCCCTGCGCGTCCCACCCCGCCGGGTACGCGCGACCGAAGCGATAGAGCAGTTCCTGCGCCTGGGCCAGCGACAAGTCGTCGGCGCTGACCTCCAGGTTCAGCAGGACCAGGTCGACGTCGAAGAAGAAGTAGAGGTCGGCGTGGACGATGTCCAGCGTCAGCGGCGCGTCGCCCGGCCGGGCCACGGCGCGCACGCGGGCGATGTCCCGCCGCCGGAACACGCGCATGGGTGAGCCGGTGTGCACCTTGCCCGCATTGCGGTGCGAGCGGCCCTCGCCATAGAGAAAGCGCTGCACGTAGGGCAGGAACGCCGTGAACTCCTGGTAGTGCCGTTCGTGGAATGTGCCCTCGTCGCCGCTGTACTCGTCAATCACCTCGCGCCAGGGTGAACTCTCGCCCATGTCGCGCAGCACTTCCCACGGCGCCTTGCGGCTGCCCTCCACGGGCATCAGGCGCAATGGCCAAAGCAGCGCCTGCCTCAGGTGCCTGACGGCAGGCGATAGTGCGACCGGCGCGTTCAGGGCTTTCTTCCCACCGCCGTGTGCAGTTCAGACAGCGGCACGATACGGCCGTGCAGCGGCAGGATGCGGTCCACGTTGAGCCGCAGCCTGTCGATGTTCTGCGCCAGGTTGACGTTGTTCGCATTGGGCTGTGCCGGTGCCGGCGCCCCGGGCGCGCCCGGCGTGTAGGCGTCAGCTTCGATGAGCAACCGCTCGCGCGGCAGCCAAACCATCATGAAGCCCTGGGCATGCACGCTGCCTTCCACCATGAACACTTCCACCGTCCGCGTTCCGTCACTGAAACTTCGCTGCCCGTTCACGCCCACGAAGTTCACCTTGCCGCCCGCCTTGGCCAGCGCATCCGGGTTGACGCTGTTGCCCCGCGCGAAGGTGCGCTCGTACCAGGGCCGGGCCTGCTCGCTCACGACCAGTGTGGCGCCTTCCGCGGCCGCAGCACGCAGGCCGCCCGCATGGTCGAAGTGATGGTGGGAATTGACCGCGTAGCGCACCGGCTTGCCGGGCACGAGCTTGCGCGCTTCGGCGATCACGGCCAGCGCCCGCCCGTCATAGAGTGGGCTTTCGACCAGCATCAGGTGGTCTTTCATTTCGATGAGCACGCTGTTGTGCGAGCCACCGGCCAGGAACCAGACGCCGTCTGCCGCCTTCTCGGCGGTCACTCGTTCTGCGAACGACGCCACCAGCGCAGGCACCTCGATCGCCGCAGCCGCGTTCGGCTCCACCGTCCTGACTTCGAGGTCCAGCACGCCAAAGCCACCCATCTCCTGGTGGATGCGGGCGGGGAACTTGACGCCGCCGTGGTCGCGGTAGCCGGAATACAGCGTCACGGTTTGCGTGTCGCCCAGTACCGGGCTGGGCTGGACCGAATCGACCCGCTCGACCATCCCGTCAGCAGCAATCCAGACGATGGCGCTGAACCGTCC
>DATHWV010000310.1:0-2983 GCA_035460205.1 Ramlibacter sp. | reverse complement strand
GGCCCGGGCCACGGCCATGTGCTCAAGCTGGTGAACAACATGATGGCGATGAGCTTCGCGGCGTCGGTCGCCGAAGCCTTCGCCGTCGGCGCCAAGGCGGGGCTGGATCTCAACAAGCTGTACCAGGTCATCTCCGCCGGCGGCGTGAACAGCGGCATCTTCCAGATGATGACGACCGGCATGCTCAAGGACGGCGACCTCGGCGGCCTGAAGTTCGCCATCGCCAATGCGCAGAAGGACCTGCGCTATTTCACCCACCTCGCCGAAATGCTGCCCGTGAGCAGCTTTATGGGCGAGGCCGCGCACCAGAGTTTCGTGCAAGCCGCCAACCTGGGCTTTGGCGACAAGTTGATCGCTTCGCTGTTCGAGGCGCAGGAAAAGATCAACAACGTGAAGATCGTGCCCCGCTAACCGCAAACAACAGAAGGAGACAACCATGAGCGATTCAAAGAAAGACATCCCGACGTCGCGCCGCTCCGTGCTCAAGCAGTCGGCCCTGGCGCTGGCGGGCGCAGGCCTGTATGGCGCGGCGCCGTTCTACGGACCGTGGAAGCACAACCATGCCTGGGCCCAGGCGGCGCAGAAGAAGCCATTGATCGTCGGGTTGACGATGGATGCGTCCGGACAGTACGGCGCGTCGGGCGGTGAGGAGCGGCTGGGCGCCATGATGGCGATCAAGGAGTTCAACGACAAGGGCGGCGTGCTGGGCCGGCGGATCGAGGCGATCCACATGGACACCGAGACCACGCCGGCGACCGGTTCGCGGATCGCGGAGCGCATGATCACGCGCAACGAGGCAGCATTCCTGGTCGGCGCGATGCACTCGGGAGTGGCCAACGCGATTTCGCAGGTCGCCCAGAAATACGGCACGGTCTTCCTCAATACCAACTCCAGCTCCCCCACCGAAGCCGGCAAGGATTGCCATCGCGCCAAATTCGTCTGGGACGGCAACGGCACCAACTTCTCGCACGCCATCGTCAAGGCGGCCATGAAGACCAGCGGGCGTAACTGGGTGCTGCTGACCAATGACTATGTCTGGGGCCACAACACCTCGAAGGCGACCCGGGCGATCGTCGAAGCGAACGGCGGCAAGATCGTCGATGAGTTGCTGGTGCCGCAAAACACGCGCGACTTCTCGGCCTACCTGCTCAAGCTCCAGCAGATCAAGCCGCACGCGGTGGCGACGGCGGTGGGCGGCGACGATATCAAGGCGCTGCGCCAGCAGGTGGTGCAGCTGAAGATGCACCAGACCATGGCCTGGATCAACAACCAGCAGGACTGGCCCGACGTCTACGGCCTGGGCCCGGAGCAGATCTTCGGCGTGTTCGGCACCACCTGGTACTGGCGCCTCGACCTGCCCGGGGTCAAGGAGTTCGTGGCCAATTACCGCAAGCAGTACCCCGGCATGGCCATCGCCGTACCCGGCAACGTGTACCACAACGCCTATATGGCGACGCGCGAGCTGCTGCGCTGCGTGGAGGAGGCGGGCACGACGAACAACCTGGCCGTCATCAAGAAACTGGAGGGCCGCAAGATGAGCGCGGCGGACCGGCTGCAGCACCACGACGCCTGGATCGACCCGGTGACCCACCACTGCCAGCAGACCATCTACCTGGCGGCCTATAACGACAAACCGGCCGAGCGCGACGACATCTTCAAGGTCCTGTCCAACGTCGACCCGAAGGACGTGATGGACAAGGACGCCCCTGCCGCCTGCAAGCTCGAGAGCTACGAAGCCACGCCCAGCTACGAGACTTAAGGAGAGCCATGCTGCCCCACCTCGTCAACGGCATCTCGCTGGGGCTGCTGTTCGCGCTGATCGCGCTCGGCTTCATGCTCATCGTCGGCGTGATGGAGACCATCAACCTGGCACACGGGTCACTCTTTGCGCTGGGCATGTACTTCGCTCTGTTCTTTGTTTCGCCGCAGCTCGGGTGGTTCCCGGGCCCGCAGGCGTGGTACATGGCACTGCCGATCGAGACCCGCTACCTGGTCGCGCTGTTCCTGGCGCCTGTGTTTGTCGGCCTGTTCGGCATGCTGCTGGAGCTGTGCATGCGTCGCACTTACGGGCGGGATCCGCTGTACGGGCTGCTGCTCACTTTCGGCGCCGCGCTGGTGATCGAGGAGACCATCCGCCTGGTCTGGGGTTCCAACGAGCGGCAGCTGGCCTTGCCGGCGGCGATCTCCGGCGCGTTCATGATGGGCGACCTCATCTACTCCAAGTACCGCTTGTTCGCGAGCGGCTTTGCGGTCCTGATGATCGTGGCGCTGTGGCTGTTCCTGGAGAAGACGCCTTACGGGGCGATCATCAAGGCCGGCGCGCACGACAGCGAGATGGTGCGCGCGCTCGGCATCAACCTGCGGCGCCTGCGGCTGTTCGTGTTCGCCATCGGCGTGGGGCTGGCCGCGATCGCGGGTGTGGTGATGGCGCCGATCTGGGGCATTCGCCCGCACGTCGGGGTCGATGCGGTGGTGCCCGCGTTCCTGATCATCGTGCTGGGCGGCGTGGGTTCGCTCTGGGGCGCGGTGGTGGCGGGCCTGATGGTGGGCATGGTGGTCGGCCTGACGGGCGCGTATGCTTCCGAATGGTCACTGATGTCCATGTACCTGTTGTTCATTGCCGTGGTGACGTTCCGTTCGCGCGGCCTCTTTGGAAAGAAGAGCGTGCTCGATGTTTGAGGTGTTGCAGGACAAACTGGCGATCGTCACCGGCGCCGCCGGCACCATGGGACTGGCGGCCGTCAAGGTGCTGCTGGAAGATGGCTGCAAGGTTGCGATGGTCGATGTCAACCAGCAGCGCAACCGCGACCTGGCCGAGACGCTCGGCAACCGGGCTCGTGCGTTTTCGTTCGATATCAGCGATGCGTTGGCCGTGCAGACCGGGCACGCACGCATCGTCGACCAGATGGGCGAGGTCGCCATCCTCGTCAACAACGCCGGCATCCTGTCGAACAACAAGTCGGAAGCGACCGATGCGGCCGAA
>DATHWV010000309.1:0-3560 GCA_035460205.1 Ramlibacter sp. | reverse complement strand
GCCGCGGCACGCGTGCTGGCGGTGCTGGCCCGCCCTGACTTCGGCAAGAACCCGGTGGCGGACGTGCGCGACTAACGGCCCTGGAACCCGCCTGCCCGGTAGGTCAACACCAGCGTGTCGCGGTGTCCCTTGCCGTCCAGTGGCTGGATCGGCGTGGATTCGTGGATCACGCGCTCGTCGTCCAGCAACAGCAGGCTCCACGGCTCGGTCAGCGTGAAGCGCTGGCCGGACGGCCCCGCGGCCTCGAACACGCGCGTCTCACCGCCCTTGATGCCCTCGCGGCCCACCAGGAACACCGCCACCAGGTCGACGCCGTCGCGGTGCGCGCCTTCCGGCGTGGGTCGGCCGATACCGCCTTCAGTGTCGATCCGGAACTGGTGCGCTTCCACGAACCAGCGCTCCTCGCCCTTCAGTTGCGAACTCACGCGCGCCAGTGAGCGCAGCAGGCCACCCCATGCCGGTGACGCGGCGACCTGCGGCGCCACAGGCTCGAACCAGCGCTCCATGCCACCGTGCAGCGCGTTGTATTCGACCGGTTGCCAGTGCGCGCGATGCGGTGCCATCGCCATCGCGTCGCCGTCAATGGTGTACGACGAGTGGCGGCGCTTGCGATAGTGGCCGCCGTCCTTCAGGTAGTTGTCGGGTTGCAGGTCGTCCCAGCTGGCCCGCAGTGCTTCCAGTTGCGCCAGGCTGCAACCTGCCATCTCGCATACGGCCTGGGGTTTGAGGACCGCATAGCCCTGCTCGCGCAAGGCCGCGCCCACTTGTGCGGGTTCGGTGAATTTCGGGGTGAGCAGCATGCGCCAACTTTAACGCGCATGAAAAAACCCCGGCGACCGGGGCGTTCAGTCGGGCGCGCGCAACCAATGCACACTGAACAGGTGCTTGTCGTCGGTCCACACCGGCCCCGGCCTGAAGCCCGCACGCACCGCCAGCGCGCGCAGGCTGTCGATGGTGAATTTGTAGGAGTTCTCGGTGTGCAGTGACTCGCCCTCCTCGAATTCGTGCCACTGGCCGCCCAGCGCCACCCGCTGCCGGCACCGGCTGACCAGGTGCATCTCGATGCGATGCTGCGGCGCGTTGTAGAAGGCGCTGTGGTCGAAGTTGTCCAGCACGAAGTCCGTGCCCAGCTCGCGGTTGGCACGCGCCAGGAGGTTGAGATTGAATGCCGCGGTCACGCCTTGCGCATCGTTGTAGGCGGCATGCAGCACGGCGGGTTCCTTGACCAGGTCCGCGCCCAGCAACAGCGCGCCGCCGCGCAACATCTGCGCGGCCACCTGCAGGAAATGCAAGGCTTCGGGTGGCGTGAAGTTGCCGATCGTCGAGCCCGGGAAGAACCCGACGCGGCGGCCCGCGCGCACGGCCGGCGCAGGCAACAGAAGGCGCTGCGTGTAGTCGCCCACCACCGGCTCCACGTCCAGCCCCGGATAGTCGCGCCGCAACGCCGCCACCGACCTCGCGAGATGCTCGCCCGAGATGTCGATCGGCAGGAAGCGCGCCGGGCGGTCCATCGCATCCAGCAGCAGGCGAACCTTGCGCAGCGAACCCGCGCCGAACTCGACGATCTCCGCGCGTGGCCCCATCTGCGCGGCAATCTCGCGCGCGTTGTCGGCCAGGATGCCCAGCTCGGTGCGGGTGGGGTAGTACTCGGGCAGCTCGCAGATCCGGTCGAACAGCTGCGAGCCTTCCTCGTCATAGAAATACTTCGGCGAGATGCTGCGTGGCCTTGATTCGAGCGCGCGTTGCAGGTCGTGCGCGAAGTCACCTGCCAGCGATTCGTTTTCGGCCGGCCGGCTGTCGAAGGCTTCGTTGCCGGCTTCGACGGAGATCAGGGTACGGGTCAGCATGAGGCATCCTTGGCCAGCCGCAGGCCGGAGAACTGCCATCTCGCGGCCGGCGGGAAAAAGTTGCGGTAGGTCGGCCGCGTGTGGCCCGCGGGCGTGGCAACACTGCCGCCGCGCAGCACCAGCTGCCCCACCATGAATTTGCCGTTGTATTCACCGACGGCGCCGGCGAGCGGGCGGAAGCCCGGGTACGGGTCGTAGGACGACCGCGTCCACTGCCACACATGGCCCGTCATCTGCGTGATGCCGGGCGTGCCATGCGCGGCTTCCCATTCGGCTTCGGTCGGCAGCCGCGCGCCGGCCCATTCGGCGTAAGCCGCGGCCTCGTAGAAACTGAGCTGGCCCACCGGCGCCTGCGGGTCGAGCGGACGCACGCCGTCCAGGCCGAACACCTGCCAGTGGGCGACATCGGCACGCGCATCGCCCGGCGCGATCCAGTAAGCGGGTGCCTTCCACCCACCTGCCTGCACGGCGGCCCAACCGTCCGACAGCCACAGGCCCGCTTGTTCGTAGCCGCCGTCGGCAATGAACTGCGCATACTCGCCACAACTCACGAGCCGGTCGGCGATGCTGTACGGACGCAGCAGCACGGCGTGACGCGGCGTTTCGTTGTCGAAGGCGAACCCTTGCGCATCGTGGCCGATCTCGACCGTGCCACCCGGCATGTCGATCCATTTCAGCGGCGCGCTCGAGCTGGCCAACCGCAAGGCCGGTGCCTCCGCGGCCTGGTACGCGGGCAACAAGGGGTTGCAGGCGAGCGCATGCAGGATGTCGGTAAGGATCAACTCCTGGTGCTGCTGTTCATGGTTGAGCCCCAGCTCGACCAGCGGTGCGGCTTGCTGCCACGCCACACCGGATGCGTTCGCAATGAAGTGCCGCATCGCGGTGTCCACATGTTGCCGGTACGCATGGACTTCGGGCAGGCCGGGCCGGGTCAGCAGGCCGCGCTGCGGCCGCGGGTGGCGCGGGCCGAGCGATTCGTAATAGGAATTGAAGAGGTGGAAAAAGCGCGCATCGAACGGCGCATAGCCCGGCGTGTGCGCGGCCAGGACGACGGCTTCGAAAAACCAGCTGGTATGCGCGAGGTGCCACTTCGTGGGGCTCGCGTCGGGCATCGATTGGACGCACTGGTCCTCGGCCGAAAGGGGTGCTGCCAGCGCGAGACTGTGGGCACGCACCTGGGCGTAGCGGGCAGCCAGCGCATCGCGGCCGGGGTCGGCGGTACGGTTCGCTGGCGCGAGCGACGGGTTCACGGACATGGGCTCAAGCCTCCTGGTGTTGTTGAGTCGCCACCTCTCCTGAATCATTACAGCACAGGGGCATAAAAATTGGGGGTGCCGCCAGCCCGCCCGGGCCCTCACTCCTGACAGGATTTGCTGGCGAAAACGGTGTCACTTGCGCTACCGGCCGCGCACCTGCCGGCCGCTACCATGCCGGCATGAACATCTCTTCACTCACCAACCACCAGGTCCGCCTGGCCGAACGCCCGGTAGGCGCCGCCACGCGAGCCAACTGGTCCTTCACCACCGAGCCGGTCGCCGAACCCGCGGCCGGCGGCGTGCTCGTCAAGACGCTGGCGCTCTCGCTCGACCCGGCCATGCGCGGCTGGATGAATGACGCCAAGAGCTACATCGCGCCGGTGGGCATCGGCGAGGTGATGCGCGCCGGCGGCATCGGCAAGGTGGTGGCATCGCAGAACCCGAAGTTCGCGGTGGG
>DATHWV010000308.1:0-7515 GCA_035460205.1 Ramlibacter sp. | reverse complement strand
AGGTGGAACTCTTCCACTTCAATCATTTCGATGCTCATTTGAATCTCCTAGAACCGTTGCAGTTGCCTAATACGTAGATCGTTGTTGTGTGAGTCATGAACGTTTGACAGGCGGATCGGTGCACCGCCATCGCTCCTTTCTCTTAACGTGGGGACTGCCTCTCGCGAGCCAGAGCTTTGAGAGCCGACGGGCCGCCCCTAGGCTCGAGCGCCCCCTCGGGGGGCAGCGCCGCGCCAGCAAGCGTGGGGGCCATGCGGTCATGGCTAGAAGTTCCCCACGATGAAATCCTTGAAGCGGCCAAAGGCCGTCTTCATCGATCCGTTCTTCTGCGCCACCTTGAAGCCCCGGATCCGGGCGATGCGCGCCTCTTCCAGCAGGCCCATCACGGTGGCGGCACGCGGCTGCGTGACCATGTCGGCCAGCGCGCCCGAATATCTCGGCAAGCCCCTGCGCACCTGCTTGAGGAACACGTCCTCGCCCAGTTCCACCATGCCCGGCATCAGCGAACTGCCGCCGGTGATGACAATGCCGGACGACAGCACTTCCTCGTAGCCGGTGTCGCGGATCACGTTGCGCACGCACAGGTAGATTTCCTCCACCCGCTTCTCGATCACGTACGACAGCGCCTGGCGCGCCATCTGGCGCGGCTCGCGGTCGCCCAGGCCCGGCACTTCCACCTGCTCCTCGGGGTTGACCAGCAGTTCCTTGGCATAGCCGTTTTCCACCTTGATGTTTTCGGCATCCTTGGTCGGCGTGCGCAGTGCCATCGCAATGTCGCTGGTGATCAGGTCGCCGGCGATCGGGATCACCTCGGTGTGGCGAATGGCCCCGTTGGTGAAGATCGCCACGTCGGTGGTCCCCGCCCCGATGTCCACCAGCGCGACGCCCAGTTCCTTCTCGTCGTCCGTCAGCACCGCCTGGCTGGATGCCAGCGCGTTCAGCAGGAGGTGCTCGACTTCCAGCCCGCAGCGGCGCACGCACTTGATGATGTTCTCGGCCGCGCTCTGGGCGCCGGTCACGATGTGCACCTTGGCTTCCAGCCGCATGCCGCTCATGCCAATCGGCTCCTTCACATCCTGGCCGTCGATCACGAATTCCTGCGGTTCCACCAGCAGCAGGCGCTGGTCGGTCGAGATGTTGATGGCGCGCGCCGTCTCGATCACCCGGGCCACGTCGGCCTGGGTAACTTCCTTGTCCTTCACCGCCACCATCCCGCTGGAGTTGATGCCGCGGATGTGGTTGCCGGTGATGCCGGTGTAGACGCGGGTGATCTTGCAGTCGGCCATCAGCTCGGCTTCCTTCAAAGCCTGCTGGATGCTCTGCACCGTGGCATCGATATTCACCACGACGCCGCGCTTGAGCCCGTTGGACGCGGACACGCCAAGGCCCGCGAGCTTGAGCTCGCCGCCCGGCATGACCTCGGCGACCACCACCATCACCTTGGCGGTCCCGATGTCCAAGCCCACGACCAGATCCTTGTATTCTTTTGCCATAGTCCGCTTTCTAGTCAGTTGGGGACAGAGCTAAAGATCTGTCCCCAAAGTCATTTAGTTTTTCTTTTCTCCACCCGTCGTGCCGACACCCCTCAACCGGATTGCATAACCTTCGCCATGCCGCAGGTCGGCAGAGATCAGCGAATCGGGCCGGCGCCCGTAACGCGACGCGGCCTGCGTCAGCGTCTGCACGAAACGCTCCGTGCGCTCCACCACCTCCTGCTGCGTGCCCCGGCCCAGCTCCACCACCGCGTCGGTGTCGAGCTGCGCCTGCCAGCTCCCGCGCGACGTCAGCACCAGCTGCTCCAGTCCCAGGTCGATCTTTTCGAACAGGGGCTTCAGGGCCGTGAACATCGCCAGCACCTGCACCGACTGGTCGGCAGGCCCAGCCAGGCGTGGCAGGCTTTCGGCTTCCACATCGCCCGAGTTCGCCTCGAACACTTCACCAAAGTTGTTGACCAGCCGTGAATCGCCGTCGGGCCCCCACAGCGCCACCGCCTTGTGTTCCTGCAACGTCACCCGCAGCCGGTTCGGGAACTCGCGGCGCACCACCGCGCGCCGCACCCAGGGCACGGCCTCGAAGGCGTCGCGCGCGGCAGCCAGGTTCACAGTGAAGAAGTTGCCGGCCAGCCGCGGCGCAACATTGGCCCGCAGCGTCAATGCGCTGTTGTGGTTGACGTCTCCGTGCACCGAAATCCCCGCGATGCCGAACAGCGGGTGCCGCAGCGCCCACCACATGCCGGCCGCCAGCAGCAGGACGAAGAAGACCGTGAACAGCACCGAAGCGGTGATGTTCATCAGCTTGACGTCGAACGGTGCCGGCGCGGTGGCGGTCATGGGCGTTGCGCTCCCTTCTCCTGGTCCAGCGCGGCCGTGGCCAGCAACTGCACGCAGAGGTCCTCGTAGCTGATGCCGGCCGCGCGGGCCGACATGGGCACCAGTGAATGGCCGGTCATGCCGGGCGAGGTGTTGATCTCCAGCAGGTAGGGCTTGCGGGTGGTGGCGTCGATCATCACGTCGATGCGGCCCCAGCCGCGGCAACCCAGCACGCGGTAGGCCTTGAGCACGATGTCCTGGATCGCCTGCTCCTCGCCTTCGGGCAGGCCGCAGGGCACCAGGTACTTGGTGTCGTCGGTGAAGTACTTGTTCTGGTAGTCGTAGTTGCCTTCGGGCGCGACGATGCGGATCACCGGCAGTGCCCGCGCGCCGTCGCCCGTGCCAAGCACCGGGCAAGTCACTTCGTCGCCGCTGATGAACTGCTCGCAAAGCACGTCTGCATCCAGCGCCGCGGCCTGGTCCACCGCCTCGGCCATTTCCGAATAGCCTTTCACCTTGGCCACACCAATGGACGAGCCTTCGCGCGCCGGCTTGACGATCAGCGGCAGGGCCAGGTCGTCCGGCACGGCACGCACCTGCTCGCGCGTGTAGGTGCCGCGCCGCAGCAGCACGTACTTGGGTGTCGGCAGGCCCTCGGCCAGCCACACCCGCTTGGTCATGACCTTGTCGATGGAAATGCTCGAGGCCATCACGCCGGAGCCGGTGTAGGGAATCCCCAGCAGTTCCAGCGCGCCTTGCACCGTGCCGTCTTCACCGAAGCGGCCATGCAGCGCGATGAAGCAGCGCTTGAAGCCCTTGCGCTTGAGTTCCACCAGGTCGCGCTCGGCCGGGTCGAAGGCGTGCGCATCGACACCCTTGGACTGCAGCGCCTTGAGCACGCCGCTGCCCGACATGAGCGAAACCTCGCGCTCGGCCGAGCGGCCGCCCATCAGGACGGCGACCTTGCCGAAACCTGTTGGGTCCTTGTGGGCCGTCATGCCACACCTCCCAGTTCCACCACCTTGGCGGGCACGCCGCCGATGGAGCCCGCACCCATGCACATCACCACGTCGCCGTCGCGCGCGACCTCGAGGATGGCGAGCGGCATGGTGGCGATGTCGTCGACGAACACCGGCTCGACACGGCCCGCCACGCGAACCGCGCGGGCCAGCGAGCGGCCGTCGGCGGCGACGATCGGCGCTTCGCCGGCGGCGTACACCTCGCCCAGCAGCACGGCATCGGCCTGGCCGACCACCTTGACGAAATCCTCGAAGCAGTCGCGAGTGCGCGTGTAGCGGTGCGGCTGGAACGCCAGCACCAGGCGCCGTCCCGGGAAGGCGCCGCGCGCCGCCGCCAGGGTGGCGGCGATCTCCACCGGGTGGTGCCCGTAGTCCTCGATCACGGTGAACTTGCCACCGCCATTCGCCGGCCGCACGGCGACGTCGCCGTAGCCCTGGAAGCGACGCCCCACGCCCGTGAATTCGGCCAGCGCCTTTTGCACGGCCGCGTCGGGCACATTGAGTTCCACTGCGACGGCGATCGCCGACAGCGCATTCAGCACGTTGTGCATGCCGGCGAGATTCAGCACGATATCCAGGTCCGGCAACGTCACGCCGTTGCGCCGCTGCGCGGTGAAGTGCATCTGCGGCCCGACGGCACGGACGTTCACCGCCCGCACCTGCGCGTCCTCGCCCAGGCCGTAGCTGGTGATCGGGCATTGCACGTCAGGCACGATATCGCGCACCGCCGGGTCGTCAGTGCAAAGGATCGCCGTGCCGTAGAAAGGCATGCGATGCAGGAATTCCAGGAACGCGCCCTTGAGCTTGTTGAAGTCCTGCCCGTAGGTTTCCATGTGGTCGGCGTCGATGTTGGTCACCACCGCCATCACCGGCATCAGGTTCAGGAATGAGGCGTCGGATTCGTCGGCCTCGACCACGATGTAGTCGCCGCCGCCCAGCTTGGCGTTGGCGCCGGCGCTGTTCAGGCGGCCGCCGATCACGAAGGTTGGGTCCAGCCCGCCCTCGGCCAGCACACTCGCCACCAGGCTGGTGGTGGTGGTCTTGCCGTGCGTGCCCGCGATGGCAATGCCCTGCTTCAGGCGCATCAACTCGGCCAGCATCATCGCGCGCGGCACCACCGGCACCTTGCGCTGGCGCGCGGCCACCACCTCCGGGTTGTCGGACTGCACGGCCGTGGAAGTGACCACGGCGTCGGCGCCCAGCACGTTGCTGGCCGCGTGGCCGACGTAGGTCTTGATGCCCAGGCCCTGCAGGCGGCGCAGCGTCGCGCTGTCCGAAAGGTCCGAACCCGAGATCTGGTAGCCCAGGTTACGCAGCACTTCGGCGATGCCGGACATGCCGGCGCCGCCAACGCCGACAAAGTGAATATGTTTGATGGCGTGTTTCATGATTTCCTCGCCAGTTCCTCGCACGCCTTGACCACTTCGGCCGTTGCGTTCGATTTCTGCATGCGCTTGGCGGCCATCGCGCGCTGGATCAACTCGCCGCGCTCCACCACCTGGAACAGGTGCGCCAGCCACTCGGGCGTCAGGTCCGCCTGCTGCACCAGCCAGCCGCCGCCGTTCTTCACCAGGAACTGCGCGTTCGTCGTCTGGTGGTCGTCCACCGCCGAAGGGAACGGCACAAAGACCGCCGCGCAGCCGACGGCCGCGATTTCCGTCACGGTGCTCGCGCCGGCACGGCAGACGATCAGGTCGGCGTCGGCATAGGCCCTGGCGGTGTCGTCGATGAAGGGCGTCAGTTCGGCGTGCACCCCGGCGGCGGCGTAGTTCGCTTTCAGTTCTTCCATCTGCTTCGCGCCGCTCTGGTGCAGCACGATGGGCCGCAGGCCTTCGGGCATCAGCGCGAGCGCCCTGGGTACGGTTTCGTTCAGGGCGCGCGCGCCCAGGCTGCCACCCACCACCAGCACGCGCAGCTTGCCGGCGCGGGCACCCAGCCGTTCCACCGGCCCCGGCTGTTCCAGGAAGGCCGTGCGCAACGGGTTGCCCACCCACGCCGCCTTCTTGATCACGTTGGGGAAAGCGGTGAACACACGATCGGCCACGCCCGCAAGGATGCGGTTGGCCATCCCTGCCACCGAGTTCTGCTCGTGCAACACCAGCGGTTTGCCCAGCAGTACGCTCATCATTCCCGCCGGGAACGTGATGTAGCCGCCCAGGCCGATCACCACGTCGGGCCGCACGCGGCGCACGACGGTGATGCTTTGCCAGAAAGCCTTGAGGAGCCGCAGCGGCAGCAGTACAAGCGTCTTCAGTCCCTTGCCGCGCACGCCGGAAAAGTCGACGGTCTCGAAAGCGAAGCCACGCGGCGGCACCAGTTGCGCCTCCATGCTGGCAGGACCACCGCCCAGCCAGTGCACCCGCCACGAGCGATCGCGCAAGGCCTCGGCCACGGCCAGCCCCGGGAAGATGTGCCCACCGGTGCCGCCGGCCATCACCAGGGCGCAGCGCTGTGCGGTCATGCCCGGCCCCCGCGCATCAGCAATTTGTTCTCGTAGTCCACACGCAGCACTACCGCGATCGCCACCAGGTTCATCAGGATGGCCGAGCCGCCGTAACTCATGAGGGGCAGCGTGAGGCCCTTGGTCGGCAGCGCGCCCAGGTTCACGCCCATGTTGATGAAGGCCTGGAAACCGATCCAGATGCCGACGCCTTGCGCCACCAGCCCGGCGAACACCCGGTCCAGCGCAATGGCCTGGCGGCCGATGTGCATGATGCGGCGCGTCATCCAGAGGAACAGGCCGATCACGACCAGGACGCCGACCAGGCCAAATTCCTCGCCGATCACCGCGAGCAGGAAGTCGGTGTGTGCCTCGGGCAGCCAGTGCAGTTTCTCGACGCTGCCACCCAGGCCGACGCCGAAGACCTCGCCGCGCCCGATGGCGATGAGCGAGTGCGACAGCTGGTAGCCCTTGCCCAGCGCGTGCTTCTCGCTCCAGGGGTCCAGATAGGCAAAGATGCGCTCGCGCCGCCATTCGGACAGCGCGATCATCAGCACGAAGGCAACGGTCATCACCGCCGCGATCAGGAAGAACATGCGCGCGTTGACACCGCCCAGGAACAGGATGCCCATCGCGATCACGGCGATCACCATGAAGGCGCCCATGTCCGGCTCGGCCAGCAGCAGCAGGCCCACGACCGCGACGGCAGCGGCCATCGGCAGCACGGCGCGGAAGAACCGCTCCTTCACGTCCATCTTGCGCACCATGTAATCGGCCGCGTACAGCAACACCGCGAACTTGGCGAGCTCGGACGGCTGGAAGCTCATGGGGCCCAGCATGATCCAGCGGCGCGCGCCGTTCACGCCCTTGCCGATGTGCGGCACCAGCACCACGATCAGCAGGATCAGTGATGCGACAAAGAGCCAGGGCGCGACCTTCTCCCAGGTTGCCACCGGCACCTGGAACGCCACCAGCGCCACGACGAAGGCCATCAGCATGAAGATCGCATGGCGGAACAGGAAGTGGCTGTGCGCGTACCGCGCGAACTTCGGGTTGTCCGGCAATGCAACCGAAGCGGAATACACCATCACGAGGCCGAACGCGAGCAGGGCCACGGTGACCCACAGCAAGGCGCGGTCGAAACCGGCCACCGGCGCCGCCTTGCGCAGGGGTTCGTCACCCCCGGTGAAGCCTGCGATGACTGCCTGCAGGTTCATGCCGAGCCCTCCAGCTGGACGCCGGCTTCATCCGCGATCGCATGGACGGCGGCGCGGAACACCTCGGCGCGGTGCGGGTAATTCCTGAACATGTCGAAGCTGGCGCAGGCCGGCGACATGAGCACCGCGTCACCTGGCTTTGCGTGTTCAGTCGCAATTTTCACCGCCTCTTCCATCGAGCCGGCATCGACCAGCGTGACGCCCGCCGGCTCCAGCACGGCGCGGATCAGTGGCGCGTCGCGGCCGATCAGCACCACGGTGCGAACGTAGCGCGCCACCGGTGCGGCCAGCGGCGAGAAGTCCTGGCCCTTGCCGTCCCCGCCGAGAATGACCACCACCTTGCGCTCCGCGCCCAGGCCCTGCAGCGCGGCCACCGTGGCGCCCACGTTGGTGCCCTTGCTGTCGTCGAAGTATTCGATGTCGTGGATCACACCCACCGGATCGACCCGGTGCGGCTCGCCGCGGTATTCGCGCAGGCCGTAGAGCATGGGACCCAGCGGGCAACCGGCAGCAGCAGCCAGCGCCAGTGC
>DATHWV010000307.1:0-4023 GCA_035460205.1 Ramlibacter sp. | reverse complement strand
CCAGGAGTACGTTGGTCCGGTCATGACGCTGGCGAACCTGAAGCGGGGCGTCCAGCTGAACATGGCCTACCACGGCAAGCAGGTCATGCTGACCTACGAAATGCCGCTGGGCGAGATCGTGCTGGACTTCTTCGACAAGCTCAAGTCGGTCAGCCGCGGCTACGCGTCCATGGATTACGCTTTCAAGGAGTTCCGGGCGTCCGATGTGGTGAAGGTCGACATCCTGCTCAACGGCGAAAAGGTCGATGCCCTGTCCATCATCGTCCACCGCAGCCAGTCCCAGTACCGCGGCCGCGCGGTCGTGGCCAAGATGCGCGAGATCATCAGCCGCCAGATGTTCGACGTCGCGATCCAGGCGGCCATCGGCGCCAATATCATCGCGCGGGAGACCATCAAGGCACTGCGCAAGAACGTGCTGGCAAAATGCTACGGCGGCGACATTACCCGCAAGCGCAAGCTCCTCGAAAAACAAAAGGCAGGCAAGAAGCGAATGAAGCAGATCGGATCGGTCGAAGTCCCGCAGGAAGCATTCCTCGCCATCCTGCAGGTCGAAGAATGATGCAAGCACTGACGGCCGTGGTGCTCGCGGCTTTCGCCGGCTACGCCGGCGCTTGGTACATGGGCTACGTGGAGGGCAACTTCGCCCTCCTGCTTTTCCTGGCCACCGTGGTCACCGGCCTGTACTGGGTGGCCGAGCGCCTGTATTTCCTGCCGCGGCGGCGCAAGGCGGCCGACCAGCTCGAGGCGAACGCCGCACAGCGCCGTGCCGATCTCGAAGCCCGGGGCATCACGCAGGTCGACGGCGACGTCTCGCAGGGGCGCCAGCGGCTGCTGATGCAGCCCTGGTGGCTGGATTGGACGGCCGGCCTGTTCCCGGTGATCCTGGCGGTGTTCGTGCTGCGCTCGTTCCTGTTCGAGCCGTTCAAGATCCCCTCCGGCTCGATGATCCCGACGCTGCTGATCGGCGACCTCATCCTGGTCAACAAGTTCACCTACGGCATCCGGCTGCCGGTCCTCAACACCAAGCTGACCGACGGCACGCCGCCCCAGCGCGGCGACGTGATGGTGTTCCGCTACCCGCCCAAACCGAGCCTGGACTACATCAAGCGCGTTGTCGGCGTCCCGGGCGACGAGGTGGCCTACCTGAACAAGCAGCTGACCATCAACGGCAAGCCGGTGCCCAAGACGCCGATCGCGGAGTTCTTCGACGAAGACATGATGCGTTACTTCAAGCAGTACCAGGAGACGCTGGGCGCCAAGCCGCACCGGTTGCTCAATGACGACAGCCGCAGGGCAGGGCTGTCGGAGTCCGAGGTCATGGAGTTTCCCAATCAGCAGAATTGCCGCTACAGTGTCGAAGGCGTGGTCTGCAAGGTGCCGGAAGGCCACTATTTCATGATGGGTGACAACCGGGACAACTCGCAGGATTCGCGTTATTGGGGTTTTGTGCCCGATCGCAATATCGTCGGCAAGGCCTTCCTGGTGTGGATGAATTTCAGCAACATCCGGCGCATCGGCCCGTTCGAATAGGTTCTCTTTTGCTCCGAGGGTTCAGCAACATGAAGTTTCGACTCAAATCCACACAGTCCGGCATTTCCTTCATCGGGATCCTGTTCGTGGTGGGTGTCCTGGCCTGCGCCGGCGTCCTGGCCGCCCAGGCCTTCCCGACGGTGGTGGAGTACCAGTCCATCATGAAGGCGGTGCAGAAGGCCTCGACCGGCAACTCGGTCAACGAGGTCAAGCAGATTTTCGACAAGGCGGCGCAGGTTGACGACATCAAGTCCATCACCGGCAAGGACCTCGAGATCAGCAAGAACGGCGACAAGGTCGTCGTCAAGTTCGCCTACACCCGCGAAATCCACATGGCCGGCCCCGCGTACCTCCTGCTGAAGTACAACGGCCAGTCGAAGTAAGGCCAGAGTCAAGGCAAGCGTGGATGGCCAACTCGTTGCACTGCAAGCCCGCTTGCAGCACCAGTTTTCCGACCGGCAGTTGCTGGCGCGGGCGCTGACGCATCGCAGTTTTTCCGCGGACCACAACGAACGCCTGGAATTCCTGGGCGACTCCGTCCTCAACCTGGCGGTCGCGGCCCTCCTGTATGACCGGCTGCAGGCGCTGCCCGAGGGCGACCTCTCGCGCGTTCGCGCCAACCTGGTCAAGCAGGAGACGTTGCACCAGCTTGCCGTGGGGCTCGGCCTGCCGGACCTGTTGCGCCTGGGCGAGGGCGAAGTCCGTTCCGGTGGGAGCCGGCGCCCCTCCATCCTGGCCGACGCGCTGGAGGCGCTGATCGGCGCCGTGCACCTGGACGCCGGCTACTCGGCTGCCGAGGCGCTGGTGCGCAGGCTGTTCGAGAACGTCGAGATCAAGCCGACCATGGCCGCAACGGCCAAGGACCCCAAAACCGAATTGCAGGAGTGGCTGCAGGGCCGCAAGATGAAAGTCCCGGTGTACCGTGTTGCTGCCACGCTGGGTGCGGCGCACAAGCAGACCTTCGACGTGGAAGTGGAAGTTCCCGAACTCGGCGCCGTGGAGCGCGGCATCGGCGCTTCGCGCCGTGCCGGCGAGCAAGCCGCCGCGGCAGCCATGCTGCTCGCATTGAAAGCCAAGGGCAAGTGATGGAACAAACTCCAGTCCCGGCAGCGCAACGCTGCGGCGTGATCGCCATCGTCGGCAAGCCCAACGTGGGCAAATCCACCCTGCTCAACGCCCTGGTGGGGCAGAAGATCAGCATCACCTCGCGCAAGGCGCAGACGACCCGCCACCGCATCACCGGCATCCGCACCGTGGGCCAGGCGCAGTTCGTGTTCGTCGACACGCCGGGCTTCCAGACCCGCCACGCGACGGCACTGAACAAGTCGCTGAACAAGACCGTCATGGGCGCCATCGGCGACGTCGACCTGGTCATGTTCGTGGTCGAGGCGGGCAAGTTCACGGTTCCCGACGCGAAGGTGCTTTCTCTCCTCAAGCCTGGTATTCCGGTGCTGCTGGTGGCCAACAAGCTCGACGAAGTGCATCGCCGGGGGGACATCGCGCCCTGGCTGCAGGAAATGCAGCAACGCCATGCATTTACGGAATTCGTTCCCATGTCGGCCAAGAATGCCAAGGACGTAGAGCGGCTCTTCGCGATCTGCGAAAAGTACCTGCCCGAGCAACCCTGGTGGTACGAGGAAGACGAGCTCACCGACCGTTCGGAGAAGTTCCTGGCGTCCGAAACCGTGCGCGAGAAGCTGTTCCGGTTCACGGGCGACGAGCTGCCCTACACCTCCACGGTGGTGATCGACAAGTTCGAGGAAGAGCCCAGCCCCAAGCACAAGCGCATGGTGAAGATCGCCGCCACCATCGTCGTCGAGCGCGACGGGCACAAGGCCATGGTCATCGGCGACAAGGGCGAGCGCTTGAAACGCATCGGCACCGAAGCTCGCCAGGAGCTTGAAAAGCTGATGGACTGCAAGGTGTTCCTGGAAATCTGGGTCAAGGTCCGCTCCGGCTGGGCCGACGACGAGGCCCGGGTCAAGTCCTTCGGCTACGAGTAACCTGACCGGTCGGGCATGGCCAAGCGCATCTCCGACGAGCCAGCCTTCGTCCTGCACCGCTACGACTGGAGCGAGTCCAGCCTGATCCTGGAAGTGTTCACGCGCAACTACGGCCGCATCGCGTTGGTAGCCAAAGGCGCAAAGAGGCCCAGCTCCAACTTCCGCCCCGTGCTGCTGCCGCTGCAGCCGCTGCAGCTGGCCTTTGGCGGTGACGCAGAAATCCGGACGCTGAAGGGCGCCGAATGGGCGGGCGGGCAGGTCATGCCCACTGGCGATGCGCTGCTGTCGGGCTACTACCTCAATGAACTGGTGATACGCCTGCTGGCGCGGGACGATCCCCATCCGCAGCTGTACGACACCTATGCCGCGGCGGTGAGCGTCCTGGCATCGGAGCATGGCGAGGCGCTGGAGCCCGCGCTGCGGGCCTTCGAGCTGTTGCTGCTGCGCGAGATCGGCTTGCTCCCGTCGCTGGACGTCCAGACCCTGACGC
>DATHWV010000306.1:0-7700 GCA_035460205.1 Ramlibacter sp. | reverse complement strand
CCCAGCTACATGAACCCGGAGCAATGGGGCTTTCATTCGCAAGGCGGGGAAGGCGAGGTGCAGGGGCCGAATGAAGGCAGCGACCTTTTTGCCCTGGGCGTCACGCTCTACCAGTTGCTCACCGGCGGCAAGCTGCCTTATGGCGATGTGCTGCCGTACCAGGCGGGCCGCTACTGGCGCGACCCGGTCGCGCCGAGCCGGCACAACCCGGAAGTGCCGATCTGGCTGGACCACATCGCCCTGAAAGCGGTGGCGCGGGACCAGCGCCAACGTTTCGAGACTGCCGAGGAAATGCAGCTGGCGCTGGAGCGCGGCGCCTCGCGCCCGATCACTGCGCCGCCGCCCACCCCGCTGATTCACCGCGACCCGGCGATGGTGTGGAAGCTGGCGCTGGCGATCAGCGTGCTGTTCAACGTGCTGCTGGTTTTCTGGCTGCTGTTTCTGCCGAAGTAGGGGCCGGAGCGGGCGAGTGGCGCGGCGCGCGGCCGCCTTTTTCGGCCCAGGTGCGTGTCCAGCGGATCTGCATGGCGCGCAGCATCACGAGCACGACGACGGCGCAGACCGCGAAGCCGGCGAAACCCCAGAAGTAGGTGCCGCTGTATTGCTTGGACAGGCCCATCGCATTGGGGATGAGCCCGCCGCCGAGCGCGCCCACTTCGCCGATCATGGAGCCGGCCACGGCGGTCGCGAGCGGCCAGCGCAGCGGCACCAGCTGGAACAGGGCGCCGTTGCCCGCACCGAGCGCGGCAAAGCACAGCATCAGCAACAAGGTGGTGGCCACCAGTGAACCACCTGCCAGCCCGCACAACAACAGCGTTACCGCCACGGTGCAGAGCACTGCGGTGAGCGTGTTGACTCCACCCCAGTGGTCGGAGATCCAGCCGCCGAACACGCGCACCGCCGCGCCCATGAACGCTGCCAGCATGGAGAGTTGCCCGGCTTGCACCTTGCTCACGCCGAACTGGTCGTAGTAGTAAGAGGGCAGGAAGGTCGTCAGGCCGATGAAGCCGCCGAACGTCACCGCGTAGATGATGCTGAAGGCCCAGCCGTCCTTTTCGAACAGGCAGGCGATGTGCTCGCGCAGGCTGGCGTGCTTGTCCACATCGGGCGGCTCATGTGCAAAGAAGATCATCGCCGCCATCGGCAGCAGCATGGCGACGGCAGCGATGCCGTACACGGTTTGCCAGCCATAGCGTTGCGCGAGTGCCGGTGCGACCAGCACCGAGACCGCGGTGCCGACGTTGCCGGCGCCGACCAGGCCCATGGCCAGGCCCTTGTAGCGCGCGGGGAAGGAACCGGAACCCAGGCTGAGCGCTACGCCGAAGCTGGCGCCCGCGATCCCCAGCAGCACGCCCATCGCCAGCAGGCTCTCATAGGACGAGACGAAGAAGTAGCCGAACAGCAGGGCCACCATGATCATGGCCATCTCGACCAGCGTGGCGTTCTTGCGGCCGATGTACTGCGCGAGCACGCCCAGCGGGAAGCGCATGAGCGCGCCGGCGAAGATCGGGATGGACAGCATCACGCCCTTTTGCGCGGGCGAGAGCTGGTAGGTTTCGGAGATGAAGGGCGCCATCGCGCCGTTCATCACCCAGATGCAGCAGGAGAAGGCAAAGTAGAAAAATGCCGCTCCCAGCGTCGGTGCGTGGCCGGATTTCAGGAAGGTGCGGAATCCCGCCATGGTGCAAGTCCTCTGTGAAACTGATGGGTAAGTTCACAGATTCAGTGCGAGAAGCGTGCCAGCATGGGGCGCGCTTTTCCGCGCCTCCGCGCGTCAAAGCGGGGCGTCGTGCACGATTTGGCGCGTTGTGGCCGCACCAAGATGGAATGTGAGGGCTAGTGCCGCTTCTCCATGTCGACGCAAACCATGGCCGGCTGGTGGTTCCAGCGCAGCGTGATGACGTAGGGATGCTTGCGAACGCGGGCCTTGATGCCCGAACTGCCATGCAGTTTCATCGGCACCGAAATCTGCAGTCCCGAGCCCAGGGTCTTGCGCGCGTTGCCGCCGAGCGTGTTGGCCACTTCGCCCACGGCGTCCAGCAGGTTGCTCTCGGACAGGTCGGTTTCGCCTTGCAGCAGGAGCAGTTCGCGCAACAGTTGTTGCGGCATCGAAACGATGACGTGGCCGTTGTAGGAGCCTGAGAACGTGACGATGCCGTTGAAGTCGTGGCCATCGACGTCGCCCGTGCCGAGAAACGCGGAGGTGATCTGCGGCTCCTGCTTGGTGACGACCTGGAAGTAGCGCCGCACCGATTCGACGAAGAGTTTCAGTTCGTGTTCATGAAGGGCGTCCATCATCTTGTCTCCGTGACGTCCAGCAACGCCATCTTTAGTTCGTCGTCGGAAAAGGGCTTGGCGACGAAGCCCCGCGCGCCGAGCTTGAGCGCGGCGATGGCGGTGGACTTGTCGGACAGCGCGCTCACCACCAGGATGTTGATCTTGGGAAACAGGCGCAGCAGCTCGCCGATGCACTGGATGCCGTCCATCTCCGGCATGGTGAGGTCCATGGTCACCACTTCGGGCTGGGTGGCCCGGGCGATGCGCACGGCCTCGGCGCCATTGCGCGCGAGGCCCACCAGCGAAACGTGCTGCAGGCCACCGTTCTGGACCACCCGCGAAATGCGCGAGCGGATCATGTTGGAGTCGTCGACGATGAGGAGTCGCATGGGTGGCTTTCGTGGATGCAGGGTCAGGCTGCGAACCTGACCTTGAACTCGGTGAACTCACCGGGGGTGGAACTGAGCGTCAGGCGGGCGCCGAGCTTTTGCACGTTGGCCTGCACGACGTCCAGGCCGACACCGCGGCCTGCATGCACCGTGACGCCGCCGGCGGTGCTGAAGCCGGGCTTGAAGATGTGGGAGACGATCTGCCGGTCATCGAAGCTGTCCAGTTGCGCCGCGGTGTACCAGCCGAGGTCCAGCAGGCGCTGGCGCACGCGGGCCGCCTGCAGGCCGGCGCCGTCGTCACGCACGGAGAGCGACCATTCGGTTTCGCCGCGAACCAGTTGCACTTCGACCTTGCCGGCCTCCGGCTTGCCGGCGGCGCGCCGCAGCATCGGCGATTCGACGCCGTGCACGATGGCGTTGCGCAGCAGTTGCACTGCAATCTCGCGCAGCAGCGTACCGGCGTCCTCTTCCAGGTCGCCCTGGCTGCCCATGCGCACGACTGGCTCCACCTTCTTGCCGGTTCCTGAAGCCGTGTCCTGCGCCAGCTTGGCCAGCGCCGCGTTGATGGCTTCGGGCGTGGCGCCGTCGTCGGTGGCGGGGCGTTGCAGGCCGGTGAGGCTCTTGAGCGCGGAAATCTTGGTCAGCAGGTCTTCCACCGGCAGCGGCAGCGACAGCAGCGCGGCGCCGAGGTCACCACCGGACTGGCGGAGTCGGTGCAACTCGCTTTCGAACTGGTGGGCCTGGTTGGCCACCGTGTCCAGGCCCAGCGTGCCGGCGTCGCCCTTGAGCGAATGGATGCGGCGGGCAATCTCGTCCAGGCGCTTGAGGATGGCGCTCTCGCCCTGCGCGCCCGAGGTGCTGCGCATGATGTCGTTGACTTCGAGCAGGCTGGCTTCGGCGCGCGTCACGAACTGGCGCAGCAGGGCAGGGTCGGCATCGATGGCCCGCAGCAGCATCGCGAATTCCTTCTGCGAGCGCTGCCGCTCGCCCTGCAGCTTGGCTTCGAGCTCGATACGCGCCGAGATGTCCTGCACCGTCACCAGCAGGTGGCGCACGGCGCCGTCTTCCTGCACGCGGTTGAAGTGGAAGGACAGGTGGCGGCGTGCGTCCTGGCCCAACCGGTTCTTGATGGCGACCTCGACTTCGGACAGTGGGTTGATGCCCTGCACCAGCGCTTCCTTGACGTGCGGCGCGAACAGCAGCTGCACGTAGTCGCGCGCATCGGTGAGCGCCTTGGCCGACACCAGCGGCGCGAGCAAGGTGAAGAAGTCATCGCCCGGGGCCAGCTTGCGCCCGAACAAGGTGTGCGCCGAGTTGGACAGCTGCGAACCCAGCCGGAAGTCGGGCGTGATCAGGAACAGGCCTTCGCGCACGCTGGTCAGGATTTCGCGGTTTTCCTCGTTCGCCACCTCGATCGCCGCGTCCGAAGTGCGCAGGCGCCCCAGGAACTTGAACAGGATGAAGATGAAGTTCAACAGCGCGAGCAACACGCCGGCGGTCTGCACCATCCGCAGCGTGCTGGCCCGTGAAGCGCCCAGCGCCTGGGTTTCCGTTACGAAGTCGTTGGCCGTGTTGAGCAGCTTGATGTTGTTGGCCTGGCTGTACGCCAGGACATCGGCCAGCTGCGCCGGCGAGAAGCCATCCGCCATCAGCGGCTGGAGCCGCTCGTAATACGGGCGCCATAGCGCCTCGACCTGGTCTTCCAGCTGGCGGCCGCGGGGCGAGGTGACCGCCTCCAGGAACACCGGCTTGCCGTCGCCGCCGGGCAGGGTGGCGCCTTCGCGGAAAGCGTGGTGGGACTGGTTGAAGATCTTCGTGCCGGCGCGCAGCTCGGCCAGCGTCTCGGGCTTGTAGGGCTTTTCGGCGATGCGGGCCGCGTCCATTTCAAGCAGGGTGCGGGCGATGCGCTGCGACACGTAGCGCTGGCGACCGGCCAGGTTGATGGCCACGGTGTCCTGGTCGATCTTGAACGACGTGTAGAAGTTCAGCACCAGCACGCCGATGTCGAACAGCAGGAAGAAGGCCACCGCGATGATGATCTCGCGGTACTTGCCGAAGGAAAAACCGCGGCGGGCGCGCGCCTTGCGCGTGCGCGGCGCGCCGTGGCCCGGTAGTGCGGCATCCGCCGCGATGGGTAGGACAGCTGACATGGGGACTCCTTCCTGGTTTCTTTGTTATCTCGATCTCTGGGTAGCTCGAAACGGCCCGGGAATGCAGCCTGCCGGCGTCTAGGCGATGGCCTGCTCCTTGTCCTTCGTGGCGGCGCGCATGGAGCGCGGCGCGGCGATGGGTTCCACCTTGCGCTGCTTCTCGTAGAGGAAGCTCAGGATTTCCTGGCGGCAGTGGTTGTAGACCGGGTCTTCGGCCAGCGCGATCCGGTTGCGCGGCCGCGGCAGGTTCACTTCCATGATCTGGCCGATTTCCGCTGCCGGGCCGTTGGTCATCATGACCACGCGGTCGGACAGCAGCACTGCCTCATCGACGTCGTGCGTGATCATCAGCACCGTGTTGCCGAGCTCCGACTGGATACGGATCACTTCGTCCTGCAGGTGGGCGCGGGTGAGGGCGTCGAGGGCGCCGAAGGGCTCGTCCAGCAGCAGCACCTTGGGCTCCATCGCCAGCGCGCGCGCGATGCCCACGCGCTGCTTCATGCCGCCGGAAATTTCCGAGGGCAGGCGATTGAGCGCGTGCGACATGTTGACCATCGCCAGGTTGTGCAGGATCCACTCGCGGCGCTCGGCGGCGGTCTTGGTGGTCTTGAAGATCTTCTCCACGGCGATCTCGACGTTCTGGTACACGGTCAGCCAGGGCAGCAGCGAGTGGTTCTGGAAAACCACCGCCCGGTCCGGACCCGGCTCGTTGACCTCGCGCCCGTCCACGATCACGCCCCCGGAGGTGGCCTTGAGCAGCCCCGCGACGATGTTCAGCACCGTGGACTTGCCGCAGCCCGAGTGGCCGATCAGCGAGATGTATTCGCCGCGCTTGACCTCCAGGCTGATGCCCTTGAGCACCGGGTTGACGCCGCGCGCGCCCGAGAAGGTCATGTCGACTTGCGAAATGGTGAGGTAGCTCTTGTCGTTGCCCATGTTGTGCTCCGTGTTTCAGGATGCGGCGGTGCCGCGGGTGACCTTGTTGGCGATGAACGCCACCACCTTGTCGAGCGTGAAGCCGATCAGGCCCACGTAGAAAAGCGCCAGGATGATGTCGCTGATGCGCGATGAGTTCCAGGCGTCCCAGATGAAGAAGCCGATGCCCACGCCGCCGATCAGCATCTCGGCGGCGATGATGGCCAGCCAGGACAGGCCCACGCCGATGCGCAGCCCCGAGAAGATGAAGGGCGCCGCCGCCGGCAGCATGATCTTGGTGAAGTACTCGATGCCGTTGAGGCGGATCACCTTGGAAACGTTGCGGTAGTCCTCGGGGATGTTGCGGATGCCGATCGAGGTGTTGATGATGATCGGCCAGATTGACGTGATGAAGATGACGAAGATCGCGGACGGATGGCCGTCGCGGAAACCCGCCAGCGAAATCGGCAGCCACGCGAGCGGCGGCACGGTGCGCAGCACCTGGAAGATCGGGTCCAGGCCGCGCAGCGCCCAGGTGGACTGGCCCACCAGCACGCCGAGGCTCACGCCCACCACCACCGCCAGCGAGTAGCCGTAGGCCACGCGCTTCAGGCTGGCCAGCAGTTGCCACCCAATGCCCATGTCGTTGCCGCCGCGGTCGTACCAGGGGTGCGCAATCAGATCCCAGGTGTCCTGGATCACCTTGGTCGGCGCGGGCAGCGCCGCGCCCGGCCGCGAGCCCAGCATCTGCCAGATCAGCAGCAGGCCGCCTATGACGATCAGCGGCGGCAGGACATAAGTCATGAAGCCCTTGATGGCATTCAGCAGGAAGGCGCGCACCGGCCCGGGGACGTCAGGGGCCACGATCCGGATCGGTTCAATCGTTTCTGCTCGGTTCATTCGTGTTCTCCTTCAGCGGTCGTCGGGCGGTCAGGCGGACTTGATGTACTTGATGGCCAGGCTGTCGAGGTATTTCTTGGGGTTGGCCGGGTCGAACACCTTGCCGTCGAAGAACTTCTCGAGGCCGCGCGAGGTGGATGTCGGAATTTCCTTGGCGGAGACGCCGAGTTCCTTGGCGGCGTCCTTCCAGAGGTCTTCGCGATTGACCTTGGCGATCAGCGCCTTGGTGTCCAGGCTGGGCGGCAGGTAACCCCAGCGCTGGTTCTCGGTCAGGAACCACAGGTCATGGCTCTGGAACGGGTAGCTGGCGTTGTCCTTCCAGAAACGCATCTGGTGCGGGCTGTTGGAGACGACGCGGCCGGTGCCGTAGTCGAAGTCGCCCTTCACGCGGTCGATGATGTCTTCCAGCGGCGCGTTGATCCAGCGGCGGCGCGAGCAGATCTCGGCAACCTCGGCGCGGTTCTTCGGGTCCTCGCACCACATCTGCGCTTCCATCACCGCCTTGAGCAGGGCCTTGGTGGAATTGGGGTTGGCCTGCACGTAGTCCGCGCGCATCGCGAACGACTTCTCCGGATGGTTCTGCCAGATCTCGCTGGTGGTGAGCGCGGTGTAGCCGATCTTCTGGTTGATCAGCTGGCGGTTCCAGGGCTCGCACACACAGAAGGTGTCCATGCTGCCGACCTTCATGTTCGCGACCATTTGTGGCGGGGGCACGGTGATGGTGTTGATGTCGCGGTTCGGGTCGACGCCGCCGGCCGCCATCCAGTAGCGCATCCACATGTCGTGCGTGCCGCCGGGGAAGGTCATCGCCGCGTTCACGGGCTTGCCGGTCTTCAGCCGCTTGGCCAGCAGCGCCTTGCCGAATTCCTTGTTGTCCAGGCCAACCTTCAGGTCCTGGTATTCCTTGGCCACCGAAATGCACTGGCCGCCGAGGTTCAGGCGAGCGAGGATGTTGATCGGGACCTGCACGTTGTTGGCCGTCACGGCGCCGGTGGAGATCAGGTACGGCATCGGCGTGAGGATGTGCGCGCCATCGATGCCGTTGGCCTTCGAGCCCAGCACCAGGTTG
>DATHWV010000305.1:0-2732 GCA_035460205.1 Ramlibacter sp. | reverse complement strand
GGTGGGCGTTGTGCACGGCCGGCGCGCCGTGTGTGGCCCAGCGGGTGTGCGCGATACCGGTGGTGCCGGAAATCTTGTCCTGTTCGACCTGGGTCAGCAGTTCGGCCACGCGGTCGGTACTGCGCGCGCGCTTCAGGCCGTCTGCGTACACCGCGACCCCGCAGGAGTCATAGCCCCGGTATTCCAGCCGCTGCAGGCCCTGGACCAGGATGGGAACGATGTTGCGGGTAGATACGGCGCCGACGATGCCACACATGCGGGAACTCCTTGGGTGAGGGATGAACTCTAGGCGCTCCAAATGAAAATATGCGATCAACTTTTGACAGAAAGTAGTGTTTTATTTCACATTTATCCAAATTGGAAATAAACTACCAAAATGCAAATAAATTCGGAAGAATTGTCGCTTGATGCCATTGACTTGGCTCTCTTGGACCAACTCCAGACCGACGCCTCACTGAACAACCAGGACCTCGCGCGCCGAGTCCATGTGTCCCCGCCCACGTGCCTGCGCCGCGTCAAGCGCCTGCGCGATGCGGGGCTCATCGAGCGGGACGTCGCCATCCTGGACACGAACCGGCTCGCCCCGCTGCTGGGACACGGGCTGCAGGCGATCGTGGAAATCACGCTCGACAGGCAAGGGAGCGAGGAGCAGGAAGCTTTCGAGGCGCGGGTCGTGCGCGACGATGCCGTGCAGCAGTGCTACCGCGTCTCACCCGGCCCGGACTTCATCCTCGTCGTCTACGCGCCGGACATGCCGGCGTACCTCGCGCTGGCGCAGCGCCTCTTCACCAGCGACGCCAATGTGCGAAACGTGAAGAGCTTCTTCTCCGTGCGCCGCGCGAAGTTCGAGCCGAGGATCCCGCTGCAACGGACACGCGCCGGCTAAGCGCTACTTCGGCGCCTTCTTCGGCCGCTGCCAGTTCGGGATGCTGACCTGCTTGCCGCGCGCGATCGACAGCGCACCGGCCGGCGTGTCCTTGGTGATGGTGGAACTCGCGCCCACCGTGCCGCCACGCCCGATAGTGACCGGCGCCACCAGCACGCTGTTGCTGCCGATATGCACGTCTTCCTCGATCACCGTGCGGTGCTTGTTGGCGCCGTCGTAGTTGGCGGTGATGGAGCCGGCGCCGTAGTTGACGCGCTCTCCCACCACGGCGTCGCCCAGGTAAGCCAGGTGGTTGGCCTTGGCGCCGCGGCCCAGCTTCGCGTTCTTCACCTCGACAAAATTGCCGATGTGCACTTCCGCGCCCAGTTCGGCGCCCGGCCGCAGGCGCGCGAACGGGCCGATGAGCGCGCCCTCGCCCACGGTCACGCCGGCCTTCTCGCCGTCGATGTGCGTGAACGGGTGAATCACCGCGCCGGCCGCGATAGTTGCGTTCGCGATCACACAGTTCGCGCCAATCTTCACACCGTCGCCGAGCGAAACCGTGCCGTCGAACACGCAGTTGACGTCGATCTCCACGTCCTGCCCGCATGACAGCTGGCCGCGCAGGTCAAAGCGTGCCGGGTCCGCCAGCCGAACGCCCGCTTCCATCAGCGAGCGCGCCTGTCGCAGCTGGAAAGCACGCTCCAGTTCGGCCAGCTGCGTGGGGCTGTTGACCCCATCCACCTGCACCTTGTCGCCCGTCTTGACCGCCACGACGTCGGCGCCGTCGTCCACCGCAAGTTTCACGATGTCCGTCAGGTAGTACTCCTTCTGCGCGTTGTCGTTGGTCAGCCGCGCCAGCCAGCGCTTGAGCTGCGCATTGGGCACCACCATCACGCCGGTGTACACCTCCCGGATTTGCCTCTGCACTTCCGTCGCGTCCTTGTGCTCCACGATAGCCCGCACCGCGTCGCCGCTGCGCACGATGCGGCCGTAGCCGGTGGGGTCGGGGATTTCCACGGTGAGCAGCGCAATGCGGCGGTCGCCGCCGGACTGCAACAAGGTCTTCAACGTCGCGGCCTCAATCAGCGGCACGTCACCGTTGAGCACCAGGGTGAGGCCGTCGTCGGGCAGCACCGGCACGGCCTGCTGGACCGCATGGCCCGTTCCCAATTGCGGCTCCTGGCGCACGAACACCGGCTTGGCGCCCACGGTTTCCCAGCCCGCCACGGCTTGCTCGACCTGGTCCGCCCCGCTGCCCGTGATAACCACTACGCGCCGTGCCTGTAACGCCGCCACGCTGGCGACCACATGCTGCAACAATGCACGGCCGGCCAAGCGATGCAATACCTTGGGCAAGCGGCTCTTCATGCGAACACCTTTGCCGGCGGCCATGATGACCACATCGACTGCTGTCATGGACTTTCCTTTTTCTTCAATGAGCATGGTTTCACGACTTGGCCGGATTATCGGCCTGCTGGCGCTCGCCGCGCTGCTGTCGGCCTGCAGCGCGATCAAGCTGGGCTACAACAACATCGATGACGTGGCGTATTGGTGGCTGGACGGCTATGTGGACTTCGGCGACGAGCAATCCACCCGGGTGCGCGAAGACCTGGCCCGCCTGCACCGCTGGCATCGCGCCCACGAGTTGCCCCAACTCGTGACGCTGCTGCAGGGGATCGAGCGGATCGCGCCCAACGACATCACCGCGGCACAAGCCTGCGCAGTAGTCGACCAGGTCAACTTGCGCATCGACGCGCTCGCCGAGCGCGCAGAACCCGCCGTGGTGACACTGGCGGCGGGCCTGGGGCCTGACCAGCTTCAGCACCTCGAGCGGAAATACCAGAAGAACAATGCGGACTACCGC
>DATHWV010000304.1:0-6360 GCA_035460205.1 Ramlibacter sp. | reverse complement strand
CTTGTCTTCCATCACCGTGGCCGAGCCCTGGGCTTGCGCCTTCTCGGCCTTCCAGATCTCGTCGTAGTCGGCGATCTCCTTTTGCAGCTTGCCGATCTCCTCCTCGATCAGGCCCAGGCGCTTGCGGGAGGCCTCGTCCTTCTCGCGCCGCACCGCCTCGCGCTCGATCTGCAGCTGGATCAGGCGCCGATCAAGCCGGTCCATCACCTCGGGCTTGGAATCCATCTCGATCTTGATCTTGGCGGCGGCTTCGTCGATCAGGTCGATCGCCTTGTCGGGCAGGAATCGGTCGGTGATGTAGCGATGGCTCAGCTCGGCCGCGGCAACGATCGCCGGGTCGGTGATCTCGACGCCGTGGTGCACCTCGTACTTCTCCTGCAACCCGCGCAGGATGGCGATGGTGGCTTCCACCGTCGGCTCGCCTACCAGGATTTTCTGGAAGCGGCGCTCCAGCGCTGCGTCCTTCTCGATGTACTTGCGGTATTCGTCCAGCGTGGTCGCGCCCACGCAATGCAGTTCGCCGCGCGCCAGTGCGGGCTTGAGCATGTTGCCCGCATCCATGGCGCCTTCGGCCTTGCCGGCGCCCACCATGGTGTGCAGCTCGTCGATGAAGACGATCGTCTGGCCCTCGTCCTTGGCCAGCTCGGACAGCACGTTTTTCAGCCGTTCCTCGAACTCGCCGCGGTACTTGGCGCCAGCGAGCAGCGCCGCCATGTCCAGCGAGAGGACGCGCTTGTTCTTCAGGCTTTCCGGCACTTCGCCGGCAATGATGCGCTGGGCCAGGCCCTCGACGATGGCGGTCTTGCCGACGCCGGGCTCGCCGATCAGCACCGGGTTGTTCTTCGTGCGTCGCTGCAACACCTGGATCGCGCGGCGGATTTCGTCGTCGCGCCCGATCACCGGGTCCAGTTTGCCCTGGCGGGCCCGCTCGGTCAGGTCCATGCAGTATTTCTTGAGCGCCTCGCGCTGGCCTTCGGCGCCGGCGTTGTCGACGCTCTGCCCGCCGCGTACGGAGTCGATCGTCGCCTCCAGCGTCTTGCGCGACAGGCCGTTCTCGCGCGCAATGCGGCCGATGTCCTGTTTGGTGTCGGCCAACGCCAGCAGGTACAGCTCGCCGGCGATGAACTGGTCGCCGCGCTTGATGGCTTCCTTTTCGGTGGCCTGCAGCAGCGCACCGAGGTCACGGCCCACCTGGACCTGCTCGTGCCCTTCCACCTTCGCCCGCTTGTGCATGGCGCCCTCGGCTGCCGCCAGCAGGCCGGGCACGTTGACGCCCGCCCGTTGCAAAAGCGCGCGCGGCCCGTCTTCCTGGCGCAGCATGGCCACCAGGAGGTGCTCCGGCTCGATGTACGCGTGGTCGTTGCCCAGCGCGAGGCTCTGCGCCTCGCCCAGGGCTTCCTGGAACTTGGTTGTGAGTTTGTCTAGTCTCATGCGAATCTCCGTTGCTCCACAGCTTAGGCTTGCCCCTGCCCTTTTCAAGGCCACTGTAAGCTTCCGTACGCACGGCGTGCATGACTAGAATCAAGCCATGAAGATCCACCAGCTGTCCGTCAACTACGTGGCTGAGCAGGATCGCATCCTGGTGCGGATCAATACAGCCGCCGCCGAGGAGATGCGGTTGTGGCTCACCCGGCGCCTGATGCTGGGCCTGTGGCCCCTGCTCTCCAAGCTGATGACCAAGCACCTGCTCAAGCTCGAAGCCGCAGGCACGTCCCTGGACACGGCCGACGAAGGGCTCAAGCAGATGCTGGCCGACTTCCGCAAGGAGGAGTTCCTGCGGCAGGCCGATTTCGACACGCCTTACAAGGAGGAGCAGGCCACCTTGCCCCTGGGCGAGGAGCCGCTGCTGGTCACCGACGTCGACGCCGCTCCCCTGCCCAACGGCCGCCTGCGCCTGTCCTTCAACGAAAAGCCACCCAGCGCGGACAAGCCCCGCAGCTTCCAGATGGAGATGGAGCCCAAGCTGATGCAGGGCATGATGCACCTGCTGGAGCAGGCCCTGGCCCGCTCCCAGTGGCGCGAACCTTTCGGCCCGCCCATGGCGGTCGAGGAAGGCACGGCCAGCGAGGACGACGCGACGTCGCCGCGCAAGCCCCGCTACCTCAACTGAAGCTTCAGGCCGGCTTGGTGCCGGTGGGCTTGTCCTTGTCCAGCGCAAAGCCGGCGATGCGCTTGTATTCGTCGGACATCCGGCGCAACTCCTCCTGGCTAATCAGGTCGTCGATGTGGCGGAACGGCTTGTCCCCGCTCAATTCATCCACGCGGATGTTGATGAAGTCCGGCGGAACGGTGCGGTTGGTCTCGACGATCCTCGCCGTGACGGGCAGCCGCGCGCCCTCATAAGCGGCCAGCGCGGCGCGTGGATCGGGCGCCCTGGCCAGGTTCTCGGCGAGCGTTCGGGCATCGATGATCGCCTGCGCCGACCCGTTGGAGCCGCGCGGGTACATCGGGTGGGCGGCGTCGCCCAGCAGCGTGACGCGGCCGAAGGTCCAGCGCGCCACCGGGTCGCGGTCCACCATGGGGTACTCGAAGATGGTCTCGGCGCCTTCGATCAGGGCGGGGACATCCAGCCAGTCGAACCGCCAGTCCCGGAAGATGTCGATGAAGTCGCGGGACTCGCCGGACTTGTTCCAGTCGTTCATGGGCGCGCCTTCGCGCCGGATTTCGGCGACCCAGTTCACCAATTGCCCGCCCTTGCCGTCCACGTTGTCGGCAATGGGGTAGATCACCATCTTGCCGGTTTCGATGGAACCCACGCGCAGGTAGCTCTTGCCGGTGAGGATGGGCGGGTGCACCGTCACGCCGCGCCAGGTGTTGATGCCGCCGAAGGCGAGTTGCTCGCCGGGATAGAACTGGCGCCGGACGGCGGAGTTCACGCCATCGCAGGCAACCACCACGTCGGCCCGTACGGCTTCGCGCGACATGCCCGCGCTGCCTTCGAAGGCAATCGTCACTCCGGCGTCATCCTGTTCCAGGCCCGTGCACCGGTGGTCGAGGTGGACATGTTGCGCGCCCAATCGCGCCAGCACGGCATCGAACAGGACCCGGTGCAGCTTGCCGCGATGGATGCCGACTTCGGGCCGGTCGTAGCCAGCGTGGCGGCCGCGCGGCTCGCGGTAGATGAACTGCCCGAACCGGTTGAAGAAGACGCTCTCGAAGTTCTCGATGCCGGCGGCTTCCAGCGGCGCTTCCAGGCCCAGGATGTCGAGTTCGCGCATCGCGTGCGGCAGCAAGGTGATGCCGACGCCGATCTCCCTGACTTCGGGCACCGACTCATAGACATCGCAAGCCATGCCCATGCGATGCAGCGACAGTGCCAGGGCCAGGCCGCCGATCCCGCCACCGATGATCGCAACGTTCATTGGGCGGTGATGTTCTGGGCCTTGATCAGGCGCGCCCAACGCTCGGAATCCTGCTCCACCAGGCGCCGGAATTCCTCGGGGGTGCTGGTGGCCGGGTCCATGCCCTGCGTCTCGAACGCGGTGCGCACTTCGGGCGAGCCCAGGATGTCCTTGATCTCCCGGTTCAACTGGGCCACCAGGGGCGCGGGCGTGCCGGGCGGCGCGAAGATGCCGTACCACATGTCGACGTTGACCTTCCCCGCGTTCGACTCGGCCAGCGTCGGCACCTGCGGCAGGAGCGGGTGCCGCTTGTCGCTGCCAATGCCCAGTGCCACCAGCTTGCCGGCCTTGATCTGCGGAAGGGCGACGTGGATCGGCAGGAACATGACGTCAATCTGCCCGCCGAGCAGGTCGGTGACGGCTTGTGCCGTGCCCCGGTACGGGATGTGCGTGAGGAACACACCGGCGGTCGTCTTGAACAATTCCATCGAAAGGTGATGCGGCGTGCCCACACCCGGGCTCGCATAGTTGATGGCGCCTGGCTTGCGACGGGCTGCCGCCACCAGTTCCGGCGCTGTCTTCAGGCCGGACTGCGGGCTGGCCACCAGCAGCAACTGGCCCCAGCTGGTGAGCGACACCGGCACCAGGTCCTTGACCGGGTCGAACGGCAGCTGCGGGTAGAGGCTGCGATTCATCACCAGCGTGTTGACGCTGACCAGCAGCGTGGAGCCATTGGGCGCAGAACGCACCACGGCTTCGGTGCCGATGTTGCCGGAAGCGCCGGCTCGATTGTCGACCACCACCGGGCGCCCCAATCGCTCGCCGAGCTTGGGACCGACGGTACGCGCGATCAGGTCGATGCCCGTGCCCGGGGTGAACGGGACGATCAGGCGCAAGGGTGCCTGTGCGGGAGCGGCCGGCGCAGGCGCCTGGGCTGCGGCGCCCGAGGCGGCCAGCGCAGCAAACACCTTGACGGCCATGCGCAGGGTGAAATGAAGCATGGCTTTTTCCCCGTCAAGTTTGTATGCTAACCATTATGGGTGCCCGCCCAGCAGGCACAATCCATGGATTCCCCTAAAACATTCGGTACCGTGCCCTCCACCATTCCACTGCCGCCCAGCCTTTCACGGCTCTACGCCAGGCCCGGCTTCCTGCTGCGCCGGGCCCACCAGATTTCAGCTGCCGTGTTCGAGGACGAGTGCCGGGAGCTGGGCCTCACGCCGGCGCAGTTCGGCGTCCTCACCATCGTCAGGGAGCACCCGGGCCTGGGCCAGTCGAGCCTGGCGCGGGCGCTGGGTTTTGACAAGGTCACGGTGCTGCGGGTGCTGCGCGGCCTGCAGGCCCGCGGGCTGGTCACGCGGGCGCCTGCCCCGGACAACAAGCGCAATGTGTCCGTCGCGCTCACCGCCGAAGGACAGGCCATGCTCGCACGGGCACAAAAGCCCGCGGAACGCGCCTACAAGCGGCTGCTGGCGCCGCTGGACAAGGACCAGCAGGTCCAGTTGGTCGGGCTGCTGCAATTGCTCACGGGTGAACTGGAAGATGACGCGCGTGCGGCCTTCGTGCCGCCCGGCCGCAAGACAGCCTAGCTGTTCGGCTTTTCGATGCCCCAGCGCGCCAGCGCGGCATCGTCGGCCACCCGGGCATCGACCCAACGCGCGCCGCCCGGTGTCTGCTCTTTCTTCCAGAACGGCGCCTGCGTCTTCAGGTAGTCCATCAGGAATTCACAGGCCTTGAAGCTCTCGCCGCGGTGGGCGGACGTCACCGCCACCATCACGATCTGGTCGAGCGGCTGCAGGAGGCCGACACGATGGATCACGCGAACAGCGTAGATGTCGAAGCGCTGCTGCGCCTGGTCGATCATGGCTTCGATCGCCTTCTCGGTCATCCCGGGATAGTGCTCGAGCTCCATGGAGCTGACGTCGGCGCCATCATTGCGGTCGCGCACCGTGCCAATGAAAGCACAGACGGCGCCCACGCGCTTGTCCCCCAGCCTCAGCGCGGCCACCTCGTCGGCGAGGTTGAAGTCGTGAGCCTGGATCGAGACGCGCGCGGCCATGGTCAGCCCCCGGTCACCGGCGGGAAAAACGCGACTTCACAGCCTTCGCGCAAGGGCGCCGATTCGTCGCTCATCACCTGGTCCAGCGCCATGCGCACCGGCTTGCCCCGTGCCAACGCCTGGGCGTGCGCGCCGCCGCGCGCGATCAATTCGTCCCGCAAGGAAGCCAGGTTGGCGGAGGCGGTTTCCACGGGCTCACCCGGCCGGCCGATGGCTTCGCGGATCGAGGCAAAGTATTTCACCGTCAACTTCATGCGAGCAGCTCCGCCAGCGAGACGAAGGGGACCATGTCGCCACGGGCGATGGTGCGGCCCGGCGCGTTGTCCACCAGGCCGTCCGCCCACGCGGCCGACGTCAGCACACCGGAACTCTGGTTGGGAAACAGGTCGAGCCCGCCTTCGGCGTTGCGGCGCACACGCAGGAACTCACGGCGCTTGTCCGCGCGCGGCCAGGTGAAGTGAGCTGGCAATTGCACAGCGGCAGGCGCGAGATGGATCGCGCCTTGCAGCTTCAGCAGGAAGGGGCGCACCAACAAAAGGAAGGTCACGAAACTGGAGACCGGGTTGCCCGGCAGCCCCATGAAGTGCGCATGGCCCACCTTGCCATAGGCAAAGGGCTTGCCTGGCTTGATTGCGATCTGCCACAGATCGAGCGTACCGAGTTCCTCGACGGCCGGCTTGATGTGGTCTTCTTCGCCCACCGAGACGCCGCCACTGGTGAGGATGAGGTCATGTTCACGGCCCGCGCGTTCGAGTGCCTTGACGGTGGCATCCCGCTGGTCCGGCACGATGCCGTAGTCGCTGACTTCGCATCCGAGCCGCCGCAACAGTGCGCTGAGGAAGAACCGGTTGGAGTTGTAGATCGAGCCGGGCTTCATCTGCTCCGGCGGGACTTCGCCCGGCATCACCAGTTCATCGCCCGTTGAGAACAGCGCGACGCGCGGGCGGCGCGCCACCTGCA
>DATHWV010000303.1:0-14580 GCA_035460205.1 Ramlibacter sp. | reverse complement strand
CGAACGACCAGCGCAAGGTGATCTACCAGCAGCGCAACGACATCCTCGACGCCAGCGACCTGTCTGCGCAGATCGCCTCCCTGCGCGAAGGCTGCTTCACCGACCTCACGCACCAGTACGTGCCGCCCGAGTCGGTGGAGGAGCAATGGGACCTGCCGGCGCTGGAGAAGGTGCTCAACGACGAATGGGGGATCCAGTTGTCGCTGCAGAAGGAAGTGCAGTCGGCCAGCAGCATCACCGACGAGGACCTGCTGGAGAAGGTGACGCAGGCGGCCAACGAGGCGTTCGACGCCAAGGTGCAGCAGGTGGGCCCGCAGAACTTCACGCAGTTCGAGCGCATCGTGCTGCTGCAAAGCATCGACACGCACTGGCGCGAACACCTCTCTGCGCTGGACTACCTGCGCCAGGGCATCCACCTGCGCGGCTATGCGCAGAAGCAGCCCAAGCAGGAGTACAAGCGCGAGGCATTCGAGCTGTTCGGCCAGCTGCTTGATTCGGTGAAGAACGAAGTTACCAAGGTGCTGATGACGGTGGTCGTGCAATCGGGCGAGCAGCTCGAGCAGGCGGCCGAGGACATCGGCAATCGCGCCGAGCGCATTTCCAACGTCACCTATTCCGCCCCGACCGAGACCGGTGAAGTCGAGACCAAGCTCGATGAAAGCACGGCGCGCCAGGCTGGTGTTTCTGTCGCCGACATGCCGCGCGTGGGCCGCAATGACCCTTGCCCTTGCGGCAGCGGCAAGAAATTCAAGCAGTGCCACGGCAAGCTGGCCTGAAGCCCGCCAGGCGCACAAGTTAGTACTTTGTTCGCCTCGCTGCGATTCCCGCGTTAGGGAAATTCGCAGAATGTGACACCACCCCTGTCAACATTGACAGGGTGTAGAGCACACGATTTGTCGATTCGCCCTTCAATGGAGGCATATTCCTTACAGGGTGTTTCATGAACGTCGTTTCCAGCGTTTCGCATGCCGATTCCCCCAAGCAGGCGGCGGAAGGCAAGCGCGCCCACGACAGGTCCTTCGTCAATGCCCTGCGCGCGACCGTCGAAGGCGAATGGGCGCGCATCAAGGGTGGTGATTTCTGGCGCCGCGTGATGGGCGCCCCGGTGTCCCCCGAACTCTGGCGCGACCTGATGCTGCAGGTCTATCACTATTCAAAGCACAACTCGATGAACCAGGCGGTGGCGGCTTTCGTGCCGGCGCCCGAGGGCCTGCTGAAGTTTGTCTATCGCCATGCCGCCGAGGAACTGGGGCACGAGCGCATGGTCACGCACGACCTCAAGAGCATCGGCCTGCTGGACGAGGCCGCGCTGGACGCCCCGCCGCTGCCCGCCACCGAGGCGCTGATCGGCTACCTGTATTACGTGGGCCTGCGCTATGGTCCCGTCGCGCGGCTGGGGTACAGCTTCTGGGCCGAGGGCGCCCACGCGCACATCCAGGAGCCCATCGCCAAGCTTTGCGCCGACCTGAAGCTCACCAGCAAGAACGTCACCTTCTTCGGCGCCCATGCCGAGGCCGACGTCGAGCACATCCAGCAGGTGGAAGACGCGATCGAACGCTTCGCGCTGACCGCGCAGGACCGCGAACTCGTCACCCGGGTGTGCGTTACGACCCTCTCCCTGACCGGCCAGCTGCTCGAGCAGGTGGCGCGCAAGAATCCCTAGGAGCCCGCCATGAACCTCCATAGCAGCCACTCGCCGGCACCGCGATCGTTCGCCGGGATGAGACCGCCGAAGATGTCGTCCGGCATCGAGTCGGTCGTCCTGCGCCACCTCAAGTCGGCCCGGGAGATCGAGGCCATCATGCACCTGCGCGGCGAGATCGACCTGTCCGCCCACACGGGGCGAGGCTCGAACTTTTTTTCGCTCGAAAAAAAAGAGACGAGTTGGGGATTGTTTGCGCATTTGAACTCGACGGGGACCTCATAGGCACCATCCGCATCGTGCCCCTGGGCTACCAGCTGACCCTCACGGAGACGCTGCTGCAGCAAATGGGCAACGATGCGCCGGCTGTCGCCTCCACCGACTGGGAAGTCGGCAGGCTGGTCCTCGCGCCCGAGCACCGCAGCGACGTCGAGGCGCTGCGGCGCTGCCTGTCGCTGGCGATCATGTTTGCGCACTCGCACACGAATATCGGCTACCTGTATGCGTCCTGCACGCATGTGCTCAGCCGCCTCTACCGGCGCTTTGCCTTCACGGCCTTCGCCAGGGATGTCCCCTTGCCGGGGGGCGACAAGATCTATACGCTGATCCGGGGAGGCATCTCCCAGGTCTCGGCGGCCTTGTGCGAGCCGCAGGCCGTCCGCCAGCCGCAATAAGGGGCCCGCCCGCCATGCAAGCCATCAAGAGGCTGTTCGCACACTACACGGCCTATCACGCCCACGGCCCGCTGTTCCTGCGGTACGTGAGCCTGTACGGCGCCATCGCCTTCCCGGCCTTCTACCTGTTGCGCTTCACGAAGGATGCCGCACCCTATGACGACCTGCCTCTGCGGTTGGTCAACGCGGTGCTGTGCACCATCCTCTTCTTCCGCGACAAGTGGCCCGAACGCTTCAAGCCCTGGTACTTCGCCTACTCGTACGCGGTACTGATCATCGCTTTCCCGCTCACCTTCGTCTTCACGTCGCTCAAGCAGGGCGGCGGGACGATCGCGGTGGGAAACACGCTGCTGGCGGCCTTCCTGATCATCCTGCTGACGGACTGGCGCAACCTGATCGTCATCCTGCTGGCGGGCTTTGCCGGCGCGATCGGCCTGTACGCGCTGACGGAAGTCGACCCCAACATGCCGGTCGACTATGTGGAGCGCCTGCCGATCCTGTTCATCACGCTGGTCGCAGGCAGCATGTTCAAGTACGCCCTGGAGCGCGCCACCGCGGAAAGGGTGCGCCAGGCCTACGCTTCGCTCGCCGGCTCCATCGCGCACGAGATGCGCAATCCGCTCGGCCAGATCAAGCACAGCCTGGAGAGCATGCGGCAGTCGCTGCCGCCACCGACCACCAAGGCGCAGGCGCAGCAGCTCAACCCGGAGGAGGCGAATGCGCTCTACCGCCACCTGGCGCAGGGCGACATTGCGGTCGAGCGCGGCCTGCAGGTCATCTCGATGACGCTGGACGAGGTCAACGCCAAGCCGCTCAACCCGGTGGGCTTTGCCTACCTGTCGGCAGCCGATGTCTGCCACAAGGCGGTGCTCGAGTATGGCTACGAGGGCCAGGAGCAACGCTCGCGCGTCAGTGTCGAGGTGGTGCGCGATTTCCTGTTCCGCGGGGAAGAAACCGCCTACCTGTTCGTGCTGTTCAACCTGATCAAGAACGCCTTGTACTACCTGCCGGCCTACCCGCAGGCGCGGCTGGAGATCAAGGTGGACGGGCAGGCAGTGACGGTGCGCGACACCGGACCGGGCATCTCGGCCGAGCTGCAGCGCCGGCTGTTCGAACCCTTTCGCACCAGCAAGTCGGGTGGCACCGGCCTGGGCCTGGCTTATTGCCGGCGCGTGATGCGCGCTTTCGGCGGCGAGATTACCTGCGAGTCGGTACAGGGCGAATACACCCAGTTCACCATGAGTTTCCCGGCCGTCACGGCGCAGGAGCGTGAAGTCCACCGGCAGGCGGTGATCGCCAAGGCCAAGACGGTGTTCGTGCGCCGGCGGCTGCTCGTGGTCGACGACGACGCTGCATTGCGCAAGGCCACCCGCCTCAAGCTCGCGCCCATCGATGCGGTGATCGACGAGGCGGGCGATGGCCGCCAGGCGCTGGCCATGCTGTCCAACTTCCGCTACGACCTGGTGGTGCTCGACCTGGACATGCCCGGCGTGGACGGCTATGCGGTGGCCGAGCAGATCCGCTCGGGCCAGGCGCCGGGCAATCGCGACGTCTGCATCGTGGCCTACACCAGCGAACCCGGGCCACTGGCGCGTGTCAAGACGCTGAAGGCCGGCATGGACGGCCTGGTGAACAAGCCCTGCGAACAGGAAACGCTGTTGCATGCGTTGTGCCAGGCGCTGGAGAGCCCCGCGGGACGGGCCCGGCTGGAGCATGCGCAACTGGCGGGCCAGCGCGTGCTGCTGGCAGACGACAACAGCTACAACCGCAAGGCCGTCGCGGCCTACCTGCGGCGCGCCGGTGTCGAAGTGGTGGAGGCCGACACGGGCCGGGACGCATTGGAGCGGCTTGGCGCGGACAAGGCCGCATGGGACGCGGTACTGCTCGACCTCAACATGCCGGGCATGGGCGGGCTGGAAACCGCGCGGGTGATCCGCGCCAGCAAGATGCCCTGGCACGGCGTGCCGATCTTCGCGCTCACGGCCCACTCCGGCGCCGACATGGCCGCCGCCGCGCAGGCCGCCGGCATGAGCGATTTCATCACCAAGCCGGTGGATGCTGCCGTGCTTTACGGTAAATTGCGGCAGCTCAAGTCGCGCGAACCTGCGCAGGCGGCGGCCGAGGCGCCGCCTGCTGCGCCGCGCGCCGAACCCCGGCTGCTGGACGTGGACCGGCTGGAGCGCTACCGCAACATAGGAATGCTGGAGGAACTGGTGGGAGATTACGTGCCCGAAATCGCGCGGATCATCGAGCGGCTGGAAAGCAGTGCGGCCCGGGCCGACCTGGAAGCCTGCATGGAACTGATGCATTCGCTGGTGGGCCTGAGCGGCGAGGCCGGCGCGGCCGCGTTGCACCGGCTGGCGCGCGGCATCTACGTGCAGATGACGCAGGACCGGCGCTTCCCCGCAGAGCCGCAGTGGGTGGAGCCGATCGCGCGCCTGGCCAGTGAATCCATTGCGGCACTGAACGCATACGCCGGCGTCGGCACGGGGACCGCATGAGGGACTCGCTGGCGCTGTCGCAACCCGATTCGGGCCAGGGCAACCTGGCGGTGCTCTTCGTCGACGACGAGCCCACTTCGCGCAAGCTGTTCGCACGCAATTTCGGCGACGAATTCAGCATCGTCACGGCCGCCGGCGCAAGCGATGCCCTGGAACTGCTCGCCCGGCGTGAACATGAATTCGCGGTGCTTCTGACTGACTACCGCATGCCCGAGCGCGACGGCATGAAGCTGCTGCAGGTGGTGCGGCGCGAGCACCGCCACCTGATCCGCCTGCTGGCCACGGCATACGCCGAAAAAGAAGTCGCGATCGCGGCCGTGAACCAGGGGCAGGTGCTGCACATCCTGGAAAAGCCGCTGGAGGAGCAGGCCACGCGCGAAGCCTTGCGCGAGGCGCTGTCGCTGTACCGCGCGCAGGCGCTGGAGCGTTCCATCAACGAAGGCCGGGCCGTCGCGCTGCGCGAGACGATGGGTTTTCTTGCGCACGAACTCAACACGCCGCTCGCGACCGTGCGGGGCTTCGTCAGCACCGTGATCGCCCGCCATCGGGCCGATCCTGCCGCAGCGCAGGCCGGCCTGGCCACCTTCTCGGAGAACCGGCCGGGCGAGTTGCTGGCGGCCCTGGAAAATGCCGAGCGACGTGCCATCTATTGCCAGTCGCTGGTGTCAACCTTCGTGCAATCCGCGCGGGACGCGTATCCGGGCGCGGCGCCCCCTGAAGTGGCCGCCAGCAGCCTCGCGCAGGCCGTGCTCGACGAATTCCCGTTCGACGCCGACGAGCGCTCGTGGGTGACGGTCGACGTCCGTGACGACTTCATGCTGCCGGGCCGCCGCGACCTGCTGTACCTCGTCCTGTGCACAGTGACCAAGAACGCGCTCATCGCGTTGCGTGGCCGCGCGCGGCCGAGCCTGCGCATCGAGGTGGGCCACGATGTGGAAGGCGCCAGTGCCCGGCCGTGGATCCGGTTCCGCGACAACGGTCCCGGCATCGCGCCTGAAGTGCTCGCCCGCCTGACACGCGAACCCGTCACCACGCGCGGCGGGACCGGCGGCAACGGGATGGGCCTGATGTTTTGCGAGCGCGTCATGCAATCGCTGGGCGGCGAGGTGAGGATTGCCTCGGAACCCGGCGCCGGCGCCACGGTGTCGCTGCGATTCCGCCGCGTGGCCGCGCCCGCGACGGGCGCCTAGATGTCGACGCGCCGCGCCTCCTGCCTGGCCAGCCAATTCGCGAATCCGTTGGCGGGGTCGGGGCCATGAGACGGGTCGATTTCAAACAGCGCGCCGAGCAGCTTGCCGTCCTGCCCCAGCGGGAAGGCCTCTTTCAGCTGCACAGGCACGCGCGGTGTGAGCGCCTGGCGCAACTCGAGGTTCGCGAGGCTGCGGCCGGCGCGGATTTCCGCCAGGGCGGAAGGCGCAACGCCTTCGATTTCGGCGAGTTCGGCCAGCGCGGCGAGGCCTTCGCGGCTCTCGAGTTGCAGCCAGCTGGTGCGCCCGTTGCTGTCCACGCCCAGCACGCCGAACGGGTCGCCGATGGCCACGTGTTCGATCCAGCACTTGGCGGCGAAGGCCGACAGTTCGCGGCCGATCGAAGGCATGCGCAGCAGGGCGTTTTGCTCGGGGCTCAAGGTGGCGCGCCAGGTTTGCGCATGGCGGGGATTCGGCGTGGCCAACAGGTGTTCGACGGCGCCGATCAGCGTGCCGGCGATGTCGGGGCTTTGCTTGGGGATGAACTGGTCGATCAGGCCGCGATTGAAGGCCCGCACGGCGATCTGCTCGTCGGCCTGCCCGGTGAGCAGCACACGCGAGCCCGGCCAGTCCACCAGTTCGGACAACGCCTGCAGCCCATCCATGCTCGGCATCGAATAGTCCACCACGCAGACACGCGCCAGTGCGTAGCGCTCCGTGTATTTCGACCAGTAGTCGAGGACTTGCGGGATCAGGGCCTTGCCGTCGCGCCACTGTTCGATCAGCTGTTGCTGGTTCCACGCGTCGGCCTCCCAGAACGGCGGCTCCTGCTGCAGGTAGTTGATGCAGGCGTCCGGCCGCGTGAACAACTTGACCCGCCAGTGGCGTGGCAGCACGAGCGCAAGCATCTCGAGGTAGTCCGGGTCGTCGTCGACGAAGACAACCGTGCCGGGTCGTTGGAACAGCGGGAAGGTCATGCGTTGGCGTCCATGGATGAGTGTGTCATTGCAGCCTTTGGTGGTCCGCGAATAATGCAACTGAATGATGCTATTGTCTCAGCCCGTTCGCGCAAGGAAGAGTAATCAGCATGCAGGTACCTGTTAACTTTGACAGCGTCAGCCTGGATGGTCTGTTGAGCGACTGGGTCGGCGCGATGCGCGAGTTTTCAGTCGAAGCCGTGGCCGTGCTCGGGCCGAACCCGTTCGGTGGCACCGAGGACCGCCAGGTCCTGGCCGTCCACCCTCCGGTGCTGGGCGAAGCCGCGCAGGCACTCTCCGACAGCCGCGACTTCGGCGCGCCCTGGCGCGACTCCGACGCGCCGCTGGTGGCGTGGCAATACATTGCCAAGAGCGACCACCTGGGCGCCAGCCGCTGGCGCCTGCTGTGGCTGGCCCATGGCTTCCAGACCGTGGTGCGGGTGGAGTTTCCGCTGCCGGCGGGGCGGGCCTTCGAATGCTTCATGTTCAGCCCGCGCGAGCTGGCCGACCGCAGCGAGGCGGCTTCGCTGGTCTGGTCCGCACTCAACATCTGGCCGCTGGTGCGCCGCAGCCTGGCCAACGCGCGCTCGCCGCTCAGCCCGCGCGAACGCGAGTGCCTCGTGCTCGCGTTCCAGGGCCTCACCGCGCGCGAGACTTCGGCGCAACTTCGCTGCACCGAGCGCACCGTGAACTACCACCTCGCCAACGCAATGGGCAAACTCAAGGTCGACAACAAGATGGCGGCCATCCAGCGGGCCTGCTGGATTGGCGCCATTTGAGCCCAGGGCTGCGGAAGGGTTTATATTGCGGGTCACCGCATCCACACTCAGGCCATGGCCGAATCCGACCGCACCGCTTCCCTGATGACCCCGGCCAAGCTGGCACAGGCCCGCCCGAAGGCAGCGGTGACGCCGGCCGCCTGGCTGGACCAGATGGCGGCCGATGCCGGCCACGCCCATGTGAGCCGCCTGGCCGAACTCAGCACCCAGTTGGCTGAGCAAGGGCAGGTTCGCGATATCTCGCCTGTCATGGCCGAACTTGGCGGCCTGGCCGAAGCGTTGCCGCAGCTGGACTTCAGCCTGTTGCAGGCGCGCGGCTGGTGGGCTCGTACCACCGGCAAGACGCGCAGCGCGGGCGCGGAGTTCGCGAGCCAGTTCGAGCAGATCGAGGAAGTGACCAAGGGCCTGGCGGGCAAGACCCAGGCCTTGCAGAAGGCGCAGCAGGACCAGACGGCTGCCGCCGACCTGGCGCTGCTCGAACTCGAAGTGGAGTTCCGTGCCATCGACAAGATCATCGACCAGGGCGCCCGCTGGTTGCAGGACATGCGCAACCAGCTCAAGACGCGCCAGGCCGCCGCGCCCGATGCGCAGGGCCAGCAGTCGATCGACGACGATGCCGCACGCTGCGAGATCCTGGTAGCGCGCCTGAAGGTGCTCCGGGCGGTCAGCGCGGCCGCGATGCAGGCGCATGAGCAGGCCCAGGCGGCCACCGCCCGCCGCGTCGCGCTGCTCCAGTTGCTGCAGCAGGCGCTCGCGGGCGACATCAAGGCATGGCGCGCGCGCCTGTCCGCGTTGGCCTCGGCAGCGGGCGACACTGGTTCGCCGGCACTCAGCCTGGAAGGGCCGATGGAGGCGCACCGCGAGTTGCAGTTGCGGGTCAAGCGCGCCATAGCCGATTGCGGGCAGCTGCTGGGCCAGGAAAAGGCGCTGTCGGAAAGCCTGGGCGGCCTTGCCAGCCAGGTCGCCGCGGCGCAATCGCGCTAGCGCCTTGCCAGGGCCCGGCTGAACGTGCCTTTCCTCGCGATCGACGTCGGCAACACGCGCCTCAAGTGGGCGTTGTATGAGTCACCCCAACCGCGCTCGGAGTTGCTCGCGCATGGCGCGGAGTTCCTGGAAAACATCGACCGGCTGGCCGATACCGCCTGGTCAGCGATACCCAAACCCACGCGCATGCTGGGCTGCGCCGTGGCGGCGGATGCTGTGAAGCGCAGGGTCGAAGAACAGATGGAAGAGCTGTGGGACGTGCCCGCACACTGGGTCGTCGCCAGCGCTGCCGAGGCCGGCGTCACGAACGGCTACGACCATCCCACCCGGCTCGGCGCCGATCGCTGGGTCGCGATGATCGGCGCCTGGCACCGCGCGCTTGCGCAAGGCGGCGCCAGGCCCATGGTGGTGGTGATGGTCGGCACGGCCGTGACGGTGGAAGCCGTGGACCCGCAAGGGCGCTTCCTGGGGGGCTTCATCCTGCCGGGGCACGGCATCATGCTGCGCGCGCTCGAGTCCGGAACGGCCGGCCTGCACGTGCCCACCGGCGATGTGCGTGAGTTTCCCACCAATACCAGCGATGCCCTGACCAGCGGCGGCACCTTCGCGATCTCAGGCGCCATCGAGCGCATGGTCCAGCATGTGCGCCGCCACTGCGGCGCGGAGCCGGCGTGCTACATGACCGGCGGCGCCGGCTGGAAGATGGCGCCGCACATGTCGGTGCAGTTCGAACTGGTCGAGAGCCTGATCTTCGACGGGCTGCTCGAAATCGCGCAGCGCCGCTTCACCCCCGCGTGAAAACCGTGTCAGGCGGCCAGGCCGTCGGCGGCCTGGTACAGCGCCTGCCTGGCCTGCCGCAGCACCGCATCCTTCCACTCGGGCGTGTCGGTGTAGAACGCATCCTTCATCTGCTGCTTGATGCTCGCAGCCAACCCGGGTGGTGCTTCGGGGTGCAAGTGCAGCCAGTGTTCCGCGCGCAGCGCTTCCAGGGTCTCCATCACCGGCACGGTGCCGTATTCGAGCGCGATGCCGGTGTAGGTTGCGTTCGGGCACTCTGATTCCACCGAGGTCCACATCAGGCCGGTGAGGAAGGCGGACGATGAAGAGCCGTCGAAGATCGAAGTGACCGGCGTCTCGCCATGGCCACCCCACCACGCGCGCGCGCGGGCGACCGCGGCGGCATCGTCGCGGCCCGCGTAGATGCGTTCACCGACGCCGCTGGGGCCGAGCCCGGTGTGGACGTCGATCCATGCGACGTTGAGCGCACGCGAAGCGTGCTTGCGCAAGACTTCGCGCATGGACAGGTTGCTCCAGGCCGGCTGCGTGCCGCCGAAGAACAGGCCGTCCGGGAATTCATGCTGGCCGCGCGTGATAGCGGCCTGGTAAGCGGCCGCACCATGCGTTTCGACGTAGTGCTCGATGGCGCGTGCGTTGTCCGGCGCCGGTGGCCATTGCGGCGGCAGCAGCAGCGGGTGCAGGTCGGGGTAGCCTTCGTTAACGGGCAGCGGCTTGGTGAAATCGTGGAAGTTGCGGTTCAGGTCCACGTTCTCGTGCGTGGTGCGCCGGATGAACGAAAACCCGTAGGGATTGAGTGCGTGGACGTAGAGGACGGCGACACCGCGGCGTGCCGCATGCGCGCGCCATTGCGCGTCGCGCAGCGCGGCCACCTGCACGCCGCTGCCGCAAAAGCCTTCGACACCGTGGCAACCGCTGCTCACGATCAGGAGGCTGGACGCATCCTGCGGGCCTTCGCGCACGATGTCCATCGCCAGTTCCTCGCCATCGCGCCCCTTGAGCGGATGCAGCTTGTGCTGCACCTGCAGGCCGGCATCGCCGGCGGCCGCGAGGAAACGTTCGCGGGCTTGCTGGTAGGACGTGGAGAAGGCGTCGGCGGCCCCGCTCATGCCGGGGCCCTTGCGAGCCAGGCCTCGGCCAGGCGCACCCAATAGGTCGCGCCCAGCGGAATCAGTTCGTCGTTGAAGTCGTAGCTCGGGTTGTGCAGCATGCAGGGGCCTGCGCCGTGTCCCATCTCGCGGTGGCTGCCGTCGCCGTTGGCGATGAAGCAGTAGGCGCCCGGCTTGGCCTGCAGCATGTAGGCGAAATCTTCCGCGCCCATCGTGGGTTCCTGCACTTCGACGTTGGCCTCGCCGACGATGGACGCCATCACCTGGCGCGCAAACTCGGCTTCCGCGGCGGAGTTGATCGTGGGCGGGTAGTTGCGCACGAACTCGAATTCGCAGGTCGCGTCATGGGCCGCGCACACATGCTCGGCAATCTGCTTCATCCGCTTTTCGATCAGGTCCAGCACCTCGATCGTGAAGGTGCGCACCGTGCCCTGCAGCTCGCAGCTGTCGGGCACCACGTTGGTCGCTTCGCCGGCGTGGATCATCGTCACGGAGACGACGCCCGCGTCGATCGGCTTCTTGTTGCGGCTGATGATGGTCTGGAAGGCCTGCACCATCTGGCAGGCGATCGGCACCGGGTCGACGCCGTTGTGCGGCAGTGCGGCGTGGCTGCCACGGCCGCGGATCACGATCTTGAATTCATTGCTCGAAGCCATGACCGGCCCCGCGCTCACCGCGAACTTGCCGACCTGGTAGCCGGGCCAGTTGTGCATGCCGAACACGGCTTCCATGGGGAACTGTTCGAACAGGCCGTCCTTGATCATCTCGCGCGCGCCACCGCCGCCTTCTTCCGCCGGCTGGAAGATCAGGTACACGGTGCCGTCGAAATTGCGGTTCTTCGCGAAGTGCTGGGCCGCGGCCAGCAGCATCGCCACATGGCCGTCGTGGCCGCACGCGTGCATCTTGCCGGCGTTCTTGCTCGCGTGGCCGAAGGTGTTGAATTCCTGCATGGGCAATGCATCCATGTCGGCGCGCAAGCCGACGGCCCGGTTGCTGGTGCCGTTCTTCAGGATGCCGACCACGCCGGTCGTACCCAGGCCCCGGTGGATCGGGATGCCCCATTCGGTAAGCTGCCTGGCGATCACGTCTGCGGTGCGCACCTCCTCGAAGCAGAGTTCGGGATGGGCATGGATGTCACGCCGGATGGCGGCAATGGCTGCCGCTTGCGTGACCACGGAGTCAAGGATGTTCATGGCGGGGAAACGTTGCTCTTGGAGTCCGCCAGTCTAGCCCGAGGCGGCCATCCGCGCCATCAGGGATATCCGGCGAGAATCCCGTGATGGACCTCACAGCTAACGCCGTTTCCCCGCGGGCCCTTGAACTGGCCCGCACCCTGGTGCGCATCAATACCGTCAGCGCCAATTCCAACCTCGACCTCATCCATTTCGTGCGGGACGAGTTGAAGCGACTGGGCGTGGTAAGCCGACTGACTTACAACGCCGACAAGACCAAGGCGAACCTGTTCGCGACCTTGGGCGAGGGCAAGCCTGCGGGCGTCATACTTTCCGGTCATACCGACACCGTGCCCTGGGATGGGCAGGACTGGCACTTCGACCCGCTGGGCGCCACCGTGCAGGACGGCAGGCTGTACAGCCGCGGTTCGGCCGACATGAAGAGCTTCATCGCGATCGCCCTCGCGCATGCCGGGGCGTTCCTGGAAAGCAAGGCGCCTTTCGCCATCCACCTGGCCTTCACCTACGACGAGGAAGTCGGTTGCTTCGGCGTGAAAGAGTTGATCGCCGACATGCGCGATGCGGGCGTGGCGCCGCTCGCGTGCATCGTCGGTGAGCCCACGAGCATGGTGCCGGCCATCGCGCACAAGGGCGTGTACCGGTACAAGTGCTGCGTGCGCGGCAAGGAGGCGCACTCATCCCTCACGCCGCAATCGGTCAATGCGATCGAGATGGCGGCGCGGCTGGTCGGCAAGCTGCGCGACATGGCCGAGGGCTTCGAGCGCAGCGAACCGCGCTACGATGGATTCGACGTGCCGTTCTCCACCGCCAGCGTCGGCCAGTTCCATGGCGGCATCGCCGACAACGTGGTGCCGCGCGACGCCGAGTTCCGCTACGAATTCCGCGACCTGCCCACGGCCGATGCCGCACAGATGCAGCGCGAGGTGATTGCGCATGCTCGCTCGCTGGAGCCTGCGATGAAGGCGGTGGCGCCGGAGGCCGGGTTCAGTTTCGAGACGATCTGCGAAATCCCCAGCTTCCTGGGCTCGGCCGACGACGCGGTGACGCGCCTGGCGCAGCGGCTGTCCGGCGAACGCGGCACCACGCTGGTCGCCTTCGGCACCGAGGCGGGCCTGTTCAAGAGTTCGGGCATTCCCACCGTGGTTTGCGGACCCGGCAGCATCAACCAGGCGCACCAGCCGGATGAATTCGTGGCGCTGGACCAGCTGGCCCGCTGCGAGGCTTTCATGCGGGGCCTCGCAGCGACTCGCGAGATCGGCTAGGCGCCTCGCGGCGCCGGGATCATTCCCGGACCTTGCCCTGCGAGTCGATCAGGCTCAGCTCCACCAGCTTGGAGCCGGTGCGGTCGTCCGCAAAGTGCAGGCGAAAGCCCCCGATGTTGATGTTGTCCAGCCCCTCGATCGCCTTCTTCAGCTTGGCGCGGTTCGGGTCGCGGGGGATGCGCCGCAACGCTTCAGTGAACACGCGCGCCGCGATATAGCCTTCGACCATGTAGACGTTGGGCTTGCCGGCATTCGCGGCCGCCGCGTCCGCGAGCAACTCGCGCACCACAGCCGCCTTGGGGTTCTCGCTCTTGGGCACCACGCGCACCACCACGACGCCGGCGCCGGTCGGGCCGAGCTCCTCGGCCAACAGGCTTTCACCGGTGTTGGAGAAGCCATAGATGGGCCCGCGGAAGCCTTTGGCGCGAACGTCACGCACGATGCCGGCCGCGCCATTGGCGTCGGCGATGATCAGGATCGATTCCGGCTTGGTCGCGAGCGCCTTGTCGACGCTGTTGGCGATGTTGCCGCTGCTCACGGCCGCCTTGATCAGCAGGTTCGCGCCCATGCTGCCCATGGTCCGCTCGGCCGAATCCAGGGCCGCCATGGACTCGCTGTCGGTGGCGTGCACGATGGCCAGCTTGCGTGCGCCCAGGGTCTCCGCATGCCGTGTGATCGCCGCCGCTTCCTCGGCATAGCCCGGCCGCACCGAAAACACATTGGGGTACATCGCGCCGCGGAATTCGTCGGCGGCGGACATGGGCGCGAACAGGATGACGTCCGTGTCCTTGATCAGCGGATAAGCCTTGGTGACCTGCGGCGAACCGTAATAGCCGAACAGCGCCAGCACGCCTTGCTGCAGCAGCGTCTTGGTGTTGGCCTCGGTCTGCGTCGGGTTGCCGCGGTCGTCCAGCGTCACCAGCTCGATCTTGCGGCCGTTGACGCCACCCGCGGCGTTGACCTTGTCGAAATACAGCTTGGCACCCGCATGGAAAGGGGCCGCCAGGGACGAGCCCGGGCCGATCAGCGCCACCGACTGGCCGATGACCACGCTGGACTTGGTCACGCCGTCCTGGGCGATCGCACCCAAGCCCAGGAAGGCGAGGGCGGCTACCATCATGGTGCGCGCCAAAGAATGACGAATCTTCATGTTTTTTGTCTCCTGTGGCCCTTTTGGATAATGCAGGTGGGCGCGCAAACTATAGAGTTACCCCATGAGCAGCACCATCGGCATCTCCCCTAGCGTCAGTTTGCTGCAAGCCTCCGGAACGGTCGTCGGGGCTTGCCCCCATGACTGCCCGGACACCTGCTCGCTGGTGACCACCGTCGAGAACGGGATTGCCACCAAGGTGAGTGGCAATCCGGCCCACCGCCACACGGATGGCGTCCTGTGCGCCAAGGTGTCCCGCTACACGGAGCGCAGCTACCACCCGGACCGCATCCTTGCACCCATGCGCCGCGTGGGGCCCAAAGGGTC
>DATHWV010000302.1:0-5175 GCA_035460205.1 Ramlibacter sp. | reverse complement strand
TTCCGGCTTCATGTGCTGGACGGTGAAATCGATGGCCAGTTCGATCAGGTGGGCGATGCGTGCCGTATCGGCCGAGGCGATGCCTGACAGGTTGGGCGCCATGTCCGAGACCACAACGTCCGCCTTGCGGCCCGCCATTTCGGCCTCCAGCCGCGCCAGCACGTCCGGCTCGCGGAAGTCCCCCTGCAGGAAAACCACCCCGTCCACCGGCTCCATCGGCAGGATGTCCAGCGCAATGATGACGCCGTTGAGTTCGCCCGAAGCCGCGCCTCGCGGCGACATCCTGCGTCGGAGGTACTGGCTCCAGGCGCCTGGCGCGGAACCCAGGTCCACGACCAGGTGGCCTGGCTTGACCAGACCCATGGTTTCGTCGATTTCCTTGAGCTTGTAGGCGGCGCGGGCCCGGTAGCCCTCCTTGGTCGCCAATTTCACATAGGTGTCGTTGACATGGTCGTTGATCCATGCCCGGTTGACCTTGCCGCTTTTTGTCTTCGTCTTCATCTGGCCCCGATTTTCCCACCCAAAGAGGATGCAACCGGTTGTGTAACATCAACGTACCGCAAAAGTAATCAGGAGACGGTAGATGAGGCTTTGGCTGCTGGGTTTGCTTGCCTGTTTGACGAGTCTGCAGGCCTACGGCCACACCGACCTGCGCCACATGCGCGGCGCGCACGCAACCAGCAACTACGGCGCGAACGTAGCAGGCTTTGCGAAGACCGTGTTCGGCAATCCTTCCACGATCACGGCAGACGGCGCCAGCATCAGCGCCAGCCGGTCGGTTTCGGCCTACGGCACCTGGGACCTGGCGACGGTCACCCTCACGGGGGTGAGGGTCGGCAACTCACCCAAACTGGCCACGGCCGGATTCTGGCTCTCCTCCAATCCGAACACGGGCGAGATCAGCCTCGCGTTCAACCCTTCGATGGATGCCTCGCTGGGGCCGGTGGCCGGGTTTTCCGGTGATGTCAACTTGCCGCGCAGTGCAGACGGCTCGCGGATCGACCTCACGCAGATTTCCAGGGCCAGCGGCGTGGCACGCGAGTTCGTCATCGCAGTCGCCGCGCATGCATCCACCCTCGCCGGCACCGCGACCTTCCAGGCCACTTCGGACGCGGGGCTGGGACGGGCCGCAGTGCTGCAGGCGCTCGACGCCGTCAAGGCGTCCATTGCGCTGCAGGAAGGCGCCAGGGCACGCTACTTCGCCTTCCTGCGGTCCGAGAACGTCGAGTGGATCGCCGTGACGATCCCGATCTACACCGACAGCCTCGCCGACCCGACCGTGCGCCTGAAGTACCGCCCGTCCGTCGACGCCGGTGGTGGGCCCTACACCTTTGAGGATGAGGACCTGCAGGACTTCATCCTGGACGCCAAGCGCAATGGCTTCAAGATGACACTGGCGTTCGAGTTCTATCCGGTCATCATGGAGATCAGCCCCAGTTCGCCCGGGTGCGGCACGGCGCAGTACAAGCCCAATCGCTGGCTGCTGGGCCAGCCCACGGTCAACCCTGCCCTGCCCGACCAGGCCTGCATCAACCCGGCCGACTGGTGGTGGGCACCCTCGCACCCCCAGTATGCGGCGAACGTGGCCACCTTCTGGAACAGCTACACGCAGATCGCGGCGAAGTACGCCGCCATGGCGCAGCAGACCGGCCTGGACATGTTCATCCTCTCGACGGAGCAGGACAACCTGTTTCGCACGCGCGCCGCGGCGGCGCCCTACACCAACCACTTCCGCACGGAGTTGACGGCGATGGTCAACGCGGTGCGCGCGGTGTACAGCGGTCCGGTGACTTACGAGCAGCACTGGTGGGCATTCGCGCATCCCGACTGGATGGGCAACGGCGGTGGCACCAGCGATGCCTTCGCCCACACCTTCATCGACCTGGGCCTGGATGCGATCGCGGTGAGCGCATATTTCAACCTGACGCAAACGACGCCGACCACGGTGCTGAGCGTGGCCGACTTCGAAGCCGGCTGGGAGAGCGCGTTCTCCCAGCACCTGGTGCCGCTGCAGGCGCGCCACCCCGGCAAGCGGATGTTCTTCTCCGAATGGGGCTACACGAACGACGTCGGCTCGCCCAATGTGCAGGCCTCGCAGCTTGACGCTCCCATGCAGCCCGGCGCTGCCGGCAACGACGGGATCACGCAGCAGCGCAACATCATCGAGGCTTTTTTCAACGTGAACCGGCGCCACAACGACCTCGTGGCCGGCGGCTTTCACTGGGGCCTTGGCTTTCCGAACGAAGCCGACTGCGGGAAGGTCACCTTCGGCGTCTACTGCAAGCCCGCGTCGGCACAGGCGCTCGCGGAAGGCTACGCGACCTGGCTGAAGGCGGACGTGGACCGTGTCTTCGACTGGGCGCAGAACGCGTACCCGCAATTCTTCCCCACGGCCGAGACCACTGGCTCCGCACTGGGTTACCTGTACCGCTACTACCCCGCGACGGGCACCTACCTCGGCGTGAAGGACGGGCGCGTCTGGGTCCACAACGGCCGCGAGTGGAATTTCGTGGATGTTGGTGAGTTCCGCACGTTCCTGGACGCGGTGAGCCTGTGGGGCTACTGAAGCGCTTGGCCCTCACCTATCGGGAGAATCCCCAGCGCGAGATAATCCGGGCATGCCCCAAATCCAATTGACCATTGCCGAGCGCAAGGTCCACCGCGCCGAAGCCCACCACCTGGACCCCGTGGTCATGATCGGCAACGACGGCCTCACGCCGGGCGTCAAGAAGGAAATCGACGCCGCCCTCAATGCCCACGGCCTGATCAAGGTCCGGGTCCAGGGCGACGACCGTGCGGCCCGCGAGGAGATGTACCAGTCGCTCGCAAACGACCTGGGCGCCGCGCCGATCCAGCACATCGGCAAGCTGCTGGTGTTCTGGCGCCCGATCCCGCCCAAGGCGAAGGCCGAGGACGAGGACCGCGGCCGCGGCCCGCGCGACTTCCGGGTCATCAAGTACAGCAAGCAGGCTGGCCAGCGTCCGGAAATCAAGACCTTGCGCGTGCTGGGCAACCAGCGCCTGTCGCCCGGCGGCCAGGTCAAGCGGGCCAAGAAGCCCAAGCAGAAATCGGTCAAGAAGGGCCGGATGACCTGAGGCTGGAGACTTTCCAGAGCGTCACGCCGGCGCACAGCCACTGCAGCAGGAACATCGCGCCGCCGACGCGGTGCCAGAAAACGAAGTTCTCTCGCGCGATGATCCTGGGGGCGACGGCGAATTCGACCAGCAGCGCCAACAGCACCCCTGCCAGCACGAACAGCGGCGCCCCGCGCGCCCAATCCATGCGCGCGCCTTCGCCTCGGTCACGCGACGCCATCAGCATCAGCAAGCCGCAGGCCAGCGCCACCCAGGCCTGGGCGGTGAACAGGCGCGCCGCCGCCTGGCCGGCCAGCGCCGGTGTAGGCAGGCTTGCGAACAGCAGGGGGACGACCCAGAACAGGGTGGCCGTCAAGCTGCCCCACCACAGCGCGGCGGCAAAGACCGGAACGCGCTGGATGAAGCTCATCGGGCTCAGATGTAGTGGACGGCGACGATCTCGTAGCGCTTGAGGCCGCCAGGCGCCTGCACCTCGGCGGTGTCGCCCTCTTCCTTGCCGATCAGCGCGCGGGCGATCGGGCTGGAGATGTTGATCAGGCCTTCCTTCAGGTTGGCCTCATCCTCGCCGACGATCTGGTAGCGCACCTTCTCGCCGGTCTCTTCCTCTTCCAGGTCCACGGTCGTGCCGAAGACCACCTTGCCGCCGGCATCCACGCCGGCCGGGTCGATGACCTGCGCTGCCGCGAGCTTGCTTTCGATTTCCTGGATGCGCCCTTCGATGAAGCCCTGGCGGTCCTTGGCTGCTTCGTACTCGGCGTTCTCGGACAGGTCACCCTGTGCCCGGGCCTCGGCGATCGCGTTGATCACCCAGGGGCGCTGGACGGTCTTGAGCTGGTGCAACTCGGCCTTGAGCTTTTCGGCGCCGCGCTTGGTGATCGGAATGGTGGCCATGGTGCGTGTCTCTGGAATAAAGCAAAACCGCCGACCGTTGCCGACCGGCGGTTGATTCTGATGGGCGGATTATAAGTCGCCCGCCAGCCCTGCACTACGCCAACTGGGCGTGCAGTTCCTGCAAAGAGTAGACGTCGAGCGTGTCGATGTACTTCATGCCTTCCACGGCCGCCTCGGCGCCCGCGATGGTCGTGAAGGTCGTCACCCGCGCCAGCAGCGCCGAGGTGCGGATGGCCCGCGAATCGGCGATGGCGTTGCGGCGCTCCTCGACGGTATTGATGACCATCACGATCTCGTTGTTCTTGATCATGTCGACCACGTGGGGGCGGCCTTCCGTGACCTTGTTCACGGTCTCGCAGGCGATGCCGGCTTCGGTGATGGCCGCCGCGGTGCCCTTGGTGGCGACGATCTCGAAGCCCAGCGCGGCGAGTTGGCGTGCCACCTCGACCGTGCGCGGCTTGTCGTTGTTCTTCACCGTCAGGAACACCTTGCGCACCGCATCGGACGGGCGTGGGAACTTGGTGCCCGCACCCAGCTGGCTCTTGATGAAGGCCTCGCCGAAGGTCTTGCCCACGCCCATCACCTCGCCGGTGGACTTCATTTCCGGTCCGAGGATGGTGTCCACGCCCGGGAACTTCACGAACGGGAACACCGCTTCCTTCACGCTGAAGTACGGCGGGGTCACCTCATGGGCGATGCCCTGGGATTCCAGCGTCTGCCCGACCATGCAGCGCGCAGCCACCTTGGCCAGCTGGATGCCGGTGGCCTTGCTCACGAACGGAACCGTGCGCGAGGCGCGCGGATTCACTTCCAGCACGTAGATCACGTCCTTGCCATCGCGGTGCTGGATCGCGAACTGGACATTCATCAGGCCCACCACGTTGAGGGCACGGGCCATGGCCGCGGTCTGCCGCTTGATCTCGTCGATGGTCTCTTTCGACAGCGAGTACGGGGGCAGCGAACAGGCCGAGTCGCCCGAGTGGACGCCGGCCTGCTCGATGTGCTCCATCACGCCGCCGATGAAGGTCTGCTTGCCGTCGGACAGGCAGTCCACGTCGCATTCGATCGCGTCGTTCAGGAACCGGTCCAGCAGCACGGGCGAATCGTTGGACACCTTCACCGCTTCGCGCATGTAGCGCTCCAGGTCCCGCTGCTCATGGACGATTTCCATGGCGCGCCCGCCCAGCAC
>DATHWV010000301.1:0-3493 GCA_035460205.1 Ramlibacter sp. | reverse complement strand
GTCTGCTCCTGCCGCACCAGGATTTCCGGCGAGGCGCCCACCACGTGGAAATCCCCGAAGTGGTAGTAATACATGTAGGGGCTGGGATTGAGCGAACGCAAGGCCCGGTACAGCGACAGCGGCGACTCGGTGTAGCGCTTCTTGATGCGTTGGCCGACCTGCACCTGCATGAAGTCGCCCGCTGCGATCAGCTCCTTGGCGCGGTCCACCGCCTTGAGGTAGTCCACCTTGGAAAAGTCGCGCTCCGCCGGGAAGGTCTGGGTCTGCCGGATCACCGGTGCGCTCACCGAGTACTTCAACTGGTCCTTCAGTTCGCGCAGGCGCTTCTTGCCGTTGGCATAGGCCTCCGGCTGGCTGGGGTCGGCGTAGACGATCAGGTAGAGCTTGCCCGACAGGTTGTCGATGACGGCCAGTTCCTCGCATTGCAGCAGCAGGATGTCCGGGCAATTCAGCGTGTCGGGCGGGCAACTCTTTTCCAGCTTCTTTTCGATGTGCCGCACCGTGTCGTAGCCGAAGTAGCCGGCCAGGCCACCGCAAAAGCGCGGCAGGCCGGGGCGCAGCGCCACATTGAAACGCTTCTGGTACTGGGCGATAAAGTCGAGCGGGTTTCCGCGGGCCGTCTCCACCACCTTGCCGTCGGTGACGACTTCGGCGATGGCGTCGGCGCCGAAGCCGCTCGCGCGCAGGAGGGTGCGCGCTGGCAGGCCAATGAAGCTGTAGCGCCCGAAGCGCTCGCCGCCCACCACGGATTCCAGCAGGAAGCTGTGCTTGCCACCGTCGCGCGCATGCGCCAGCTTCAGGTACAGCGACAGCGGGGTTTCAAGGTCCGCGAACGCCTCGGCGATCAGCGGGATGCGGTTGTAGCCCTGGGTGCCAAGGCTTTTGAATTCGAGTTCGGTGATCAAGGGTGAGCCTCCACAAGCTCGGCGGTATTGCACCGCTTTTCATTACACGAGGTGCCTCAGGGAGCGAGGCGCGGGGCACGGGCTGCCCCGTGCAATCAGGTACGCACGAATTGAGGCTTCCGCCAGGGCCAGGCTCCCTGGCCCCTGAGACCTGCAACATTGGTGCGGTGGATGAACATGGCCCAAAGTGTAGCAAAAACCCTCTTGCGGCCACCATTGCCGCGCCGGGACAATGCAAAACGAACGCTCGTTCTATTTTGAGGAGACATAAATGAAGTTGATCAAACAATGCGTGCTGGCCTTCTCCGCCGCGCTGCTTGCCGCCAGCGCTTTCGCTGAAGCGGTAACGGTCTCCGGCGTGAAGTTCGAAGACACCGCCGAGGTCCGCGGCGCCAAGGTCCAGCTCAACGGCGCCGCCGTGCGCTACAAGGCAGTCTTCAAGGTGTACGCGGCCGGGCTGTACCTGCCCAAGAAAGCCGGCACCACCGACGAGGTGCTGGCCATGCCCGGCGCCAAGCGCATCGCCATCACCATGCTGCGCGACATCGATTCCGGCGAACTGGGCAAGCTGTTCTCGCGCGGCATGGAAGACAACATGGACAAGGCGTCATTTTCCAAGCTGATCCCCGGCGTGCTGCGCATGAGCCAGCTCTTCTCGGAGTGCAAGAGCCTCAAGACCGGCGAGAGCTTCACGATCGACTGGGTGCCCGGTACCGGCACGATCATCTCGATCAGCAGTGCCAAATGCTTCCAGCAGCTCGATCCGTTCAAGGAACCCGAGTTCTACAACGCACTGCTGCGCATCTGGCTGGGCCCCAACCCCGCCGACTGGAAACTCAAGGACGCCTGGCTGGGCCGGCCGGCCTGAGCATCGCGGCCGCCTCGGCCAGCGAATCGGCAAAGCCGTCCGCATCCACCGCGCGGATCGGCTCGCCGTGGTTGTAGCCGTAGGTCACCAGGATCACAGGGCAGCCCGCGGCACGCGCCGCTCGCGCGTCGTTGCTGGAGTCGCCGAGCATGAGGGTGCCCGCCGGTGAAGTTCCCAACGCCTCGCAGGTCTTGAGCAGGGGTAGCGGGTCGGGCTTCTTGCGCTCGAAAGCCTCGCCGCCGTAAACCGCCTCAAAAAATCCAGCCAGTCCCTTGAGTTCCAGCAAGGGCACGGCGAAGTTCGTGGGTTTGTTGGTGAGGCAGGCGAGCTTCAGGCCCGCGGCCTTGAATGCCTGCAGTCCTTCGACGACGCCTGGGTAAACGGATGAATGTCGCCCGTTGATGGAAAGGTAATGGGATTGGTACGACTGCCAGGCGGCTTCGTACAGCGACGCGTCGCCACCGACATGGGCGAGCACTGCGTGGATCAGGTGCTCCGAGCCCTTGCCCACCATCTGTCCGATGGCGGCGCGATCGACTTGCGCCAGCGAAAGCTCGCGCAGCATCATGTTCAAGGCGACTTCAAAGTCACCCAGCGTGTCGACCATGGTGCCATCGAGATCGACGATGGCCGATTGAAACGGGATTGAGAGCGGGTGGGCCAGGTGCATGGAATTCGCGGGGTGACCGCGAATTCTGGCATCACAGGACCTTGCGTCCGCTGATCACGCGCAGCAGCACGACCACGACGGCGATGACCAGCAGGATATGAATCAAGCCGCCGGCGCTGACGGCGGTGACCATCCCGAGCAGCCAGAGGATGACGAGGATGAGGGCAATGGTGTACAGCATGGGGTTTCCTTAGTGGGTGGCGGCGGTCGTTGCTGCACCGCCAATGAGCATGATCCGGTCGCCACTGCGCCACTTGTCGGCGCTGGCGGAATGGCTGGTACGGGTTGTCCCGTCGCGCAGCCGCACCGTGAATTCAAAAGACGCGGCCTCGCCCTCCCCGTGCTCGACGCGGCGTATGGCTTGCACCACGCCGACTGCGGCCGCAAGCGCTGCGACGGCAGTGGCCGCCGATCGCGCTTCGGACACTTTGGCAGTCGACACCGTGCCGGCAAAAAGCAGGACGGCGGTCGCGCCGACGACCCTGACCAGGGAATGCGAGGCGTTGTTCATGGCTGGCTGTCGTTTACTTGATGCGCATGTCGTTGGCGACGGAGGTCACGCCCTTGACGCCCTGGGCCAGGACCACTGCGCGGTCGGCGTTGGCGCGGGTGCTGACGAAGCCGCCCAGCTGGACGCGGCCCTTGAAGGTCTCGACGTTGATCTCGGCGGACTTGAGGCCCGGCTCATTGAAGATCGCTGCCTTCACCGAGGTGGTGATGGCCGTGTCGTCGATGTACTGGCCGGTGCTTTCATGCTTGGCGGACGAGGCGCAGCCAGCCAGTGCAGTCAGGGCGACAGCGGCCAGCAGGACGGAAGTGCGTGCAAATTTGATCATGTGAATCTTTCAAAGATAACTCGGGGGACAGCCCGATGAAAAATTCACTGGGCGGGATGACGGCGTCAACCCATGCAGAGTGCGCGACGCCAGCTCATTGATCTGTGCGTTGCCGTACCCATGAGCCGGCGCGCGCGTAGGACAACATCGCCTGTTGAGCCATGAACGCATTCACACACGTCTATGTACGCGATCGCACAGACGCTGATGAGCC
>DATHWV010000300.1:0-3823 GCA_035460205.1 Ramlibacter sp. | reverse complement strand
AGGCCGGCTTCATGGCGCTGGACCCGGCCAACGGCCACATCCTCGCGTGGGTCGGCAGCCACGACTTCGCGACCGACCAGTTCGACCACGTCAACCAGGCGCGCCGGCAGCCCGGGTCAACGTTCAAGCCGTTTGTGTATGGCGCCGCATTCGAGCTTGGCATGAGCCCCAACGACGAACTGGTCGACCAGCCCCTGGCGATCCGTGTGCCCGGCGGCGGCGTGTGGAGCCCGACCGATGGTGGTCCGGCGAGCGGACAGTCCATGACCTTGCGTGAGGGCCTTGCGCAATCGAAGAACACGATCACCGCGCAGCTGATGATGAAGGTGGGGCCGCAGCGCGTGGCGCAGTTTGCACGTGCCATGGGCGTGCGGCAAAGCAAACTGGACGAGGTGCCTTCACTGGCGCTCGGCACCAGCCCGGTCACGCTGCGCGAGATGGTGGCAGCCTATGGCTCCATCGCCAATGGGGGGCGCTACATCGAGCCCGCGATGGTCACGCAGGTCGAGGACCGGGAGGGCAACGTGCTGCAGGCCTTCGAATGGCCGCAGCCCGAGCAGGCCATGTCGCGCGTGCAGTCGCTGCAACTGGTCAACGCGATGCGCGGCGTGGTGGACGAAGGCACCGGCACCGCCATCCGCTCGCGCTACGGCATCCAGGCCGACGTGGCCGGCAAGACCGGCACCACCCAGGACAACACCGACGGCTGGTTCATCCTGATGCACCCGCAGCTGGTGGCGGGTGCCTGGGTGGGCTTCAACGACAGCAGCATCACCATGGGCGATGGCTGGGGGCCGGGGGCGCGCAGCGCGCTGCCGATCGTGGGCGATGTATTCGTGCAGTCGCTGCGCAACAAGTGGATCGACTCCAAGGTGGAGTTCGACATTCCGCGCCCGCGGCCGAAGCCGCCGGAGGAAGCCGCTGGGCCGGACCTGGTGGGCGGCATCGCAGGCTTCCTGAACCGGTTGTTCGGCAGGCGCTGATTCCGCCCCGTTTGGTACCATGGCCCCACAACAAACGGGGGATCGAGGCATGGCCAGATTCACAGGCGCGGTCGCCGCCGCGGTGTTCGTGCTCCTGTTGGGTGGCTGCGGCGGGGGCAAAGGCAGCGACACCCCGGAGGCCGAGGCGCCTGTGCAGAAAGAGGGCGCCGCCGGCTACCCCCGCTTCCTCTTCATCCAGACCGGTACCCCGGGAGAGATTGCCCGCTACGCCGTGGACGCAGCAACCGGCGAGGCGCGGCATTACGGCTCGGTGCGCGTCCAGTCATGGAACGCCGTGGAAGTCGATGACGCGGGGCGGTTCCTGTTTGTTTCGGAAATCAGGGAACCTCATTCCGTTGCGGCCTGGCTGATCGGCCGCGATGGCATGCTCACCTTCGGCGGTCGCGCCAACGTGGCGCCGTTCCTGGATCACATCGCGCAGCATCCATCGGGCGAGACCATCTATTGCGTGACCGCGCGGGGACGCGTGGTGACCAGCGTCGCGGTGGACCGCGAAACGGGGGCCTTGACGGTAGTGGGAACCGCGCCGGCGCCCCTGCTGCCCAGGCAGACGGTGGTGCACCCGTCAGGACGGTTTGCCTACATGACCGATCCTGAGGGCCGCAAGATCTGGATTTACACGGTCAACGAGGACACGGGCGCACTGTCGCTGTCAGGCACCGAGTCCACCGGCCGCGCCGCGTCCACCATCACGCTGTCGCCCTCCGGCGGCAGGGCCTACGTCAGCAACTACTCGTGGCAGTACGCCGGGAGCAAGGAAGTCATCGACGTATTCAGCGTTGACGCCCAGACCGGCAGCCTCACGCTGGTCAACTACGTCATGCCGGACGTCCCCGTGGGCACGCTGCGCTTCACCTCGTCGGGCACGCTCGCCTACGCGAGCGGATTCGGCCAAGGGCGGCTGACACCCTGGCGCTTCGATGCAGAGGGCGTTCCGCTGATTGACCCCAGCCTTGCCACGGCATGGAATGCCCCGCTCATGGCCCTGGACGCATTGGTGCTGGACCCGCGTGGTACCTGGGCCTACGCCAACAACCCCAACTATCCCGGTACCCTCGATACATTGCGGCTCGACCCAGCCACCGGCCGGGGCACTGTGGTGGCCAGCATCTACGGCGGCAGAGAAGGCCGCAAGGTGGCGATGGTCCGGGGCACCGCCCCTCTCACGGTGACACCACGCTTCGCGTACATCGCCAACCAGTCCGAGAACACGGTCGGGGCCTACGCCATCAACCCGCAAAGTGGCGCACTGACCTTGCTGGGCAAGGTGCCCGCGGGCAGGATGCCGTCCACCGTGGCGGTCGAGCCGCGCGGCCAGGTGGTCCTGGTCGTCAATGAGCAGTCGAACGACATCTATTCCTACCGGGTGCAGGCGGACGGGTCACTGCGCCAGGCGGGCCAGCCGGTCGCCACGCTCCCGGCGGGACCGTACACGGCGGTGATGGACGTTGACGGCCGTTTCCTCATGGTCGCCAACCAGAACGGCCAGATCGCCAAATACGCGGTCGATTCGAACACCGGCGCGGTGTCCCTGATGTACACACCGAACTACAACATGCCGTGGAAAGCCGGAGGCATGGCGGTCGATCCCTCCGGCCGCTTCCTGTATGCCACGGGCCAGGACACCAACATCATCGGTACGTACCTGATCGGCAACGACGTGATCGGCAGCACCGTCGACGGATTCCCGCGGGTTATCACCGCGCGCGGCACCGGCACTTTCGAGGTGACGGTCGACCCGAAGGAAGGCCGGTTCGCCTGGGTCCTGAACAAGGGCGGCACGCAGCAATTCGACCTGAAGCAGGGTGGCACCCTGGAGACCTATTCGCTCGATGGCACCACGGGCCTCCTGGCGTGGCCGAGCCGCAACGAGGTGAAGACGCCGCGTGCACCGCAGCGGCTGGCGGTGGACCCGCGCGGGCGCTTTGCGTATCTGCTGCACTCCGCGACGGGCCAATCCGCCGTCGTCAGCTATTCGATCGATCGCACCACGGGCCAGATGACTCGCCTGGCTGAAGCGTCCGCAGGCGGTGTGAACGGCACCGACATCGTCGTCGATCCCAGCGGAAGGTTCGTCTACGTCACCAGTGGGACCTCGGGCCACGTGACGGTTTTTCGAATCGAGAGCTCGGGCACGGTGATCATGGAGAGCGCGCCGCTGCACGTGGGGTACGTCAGCCCGCGCGCCATCGCGATCCGCGCGACCACCCAGTAGCCGGCACCGGGCCGCGCTGCGGCGTCATAGCAACTCGTTGATGATGTAGACCGCGTTGTCCTTGAGCTTGTGCCAGCCGCCGCGTTTGCGCCATTGCGCCAGGTCGATCTCTTCGGCCCGCGCCACGTACTTCTCGAAGATCGCGTCCAGCTGCTGCGCCAGGCCAGCGTCCTTGATGGCCAGCGTGATCTCGTCGTTGGTCTCGAATGAGCGGTCGTCGAAATTGCTGGAGCCGATCGCGCTCCACACGTTGTCCACGGTCATGATCTTCTGGTGCAGCAGCGTGTGCGGGTACTCGAACAGGCGCACGCCGTTTTCCAGCAGCTTCTCGAAATTGCGGTGGCCGGCATGCTGCACCATCGGGTTGTCCGAGCCGCTGGTCGAAGGCATCAGCACGCGAACGTCGGCGCCTCGCTTCACCGCCGCGCCAAAGGCGTCGATGGCTTCGGGCTCCGGGATGAAGTAGGGGTTCTGGATCCAGATGCGCTTGCGGGCCAGGCAGATCGCGGTGTGGTGCAGGATCTTCACCGCGGGCGCTGACCCCTGCGGCTTGACGAACGCGGCGTGGATGACCGACTCGCCCACCGGCTCCAGGTCGGGGAAC
>DATHWV010000299.1:0-3833 GCA_035460205.1 Ramlibacter sp. | reverse complement strand
GCCGCTGGCGCTGCCCGCGCAGCCGTCGCGGCTGGCCGCCTTGCTCGAGGCGCGCAAGGGCCCGGCTGTCGTCACGCCCGACAGCGCACTCGTGCTGCCCTTGCACAGGAGATCGCATGTACTGGATCGCGCTGCTGCCCTTACATGAAGAAGAACGCATAGCCTGGGGCTGGCGTGCCTTGCAGTTCACCCCGCGCGTGGCGCAGGTGGACGAAGCGATCCTGCTCGAGGTCTCGGCTTGCGAGATGCTGTGGGGCGGCCGCAAGCCCTTGCTGCGGCGCCTGCTGCACGATTGCGATCCGCTGGCGCGTCCACAGTGGTCGCACGGCGCCACATCGTTGGTCGCCCTCGGCATGCTGCGAACCAAGCTGCGCGGCCAGTCTGCACCCGCTTCACTGCCCAACGACCTGTCGCTGGAGGTGTTGACCGCTGCCGGCGAGCATGTGCCCACGCTGGAGCGTATCGGCTGCCGCACCTGGGGTGAGCTGCGCGCCTTGCCGCGCGCGGGCGTGGCCAGGCGCTTCGGCGCGCCCTTGCTCGAAGCGATCGATGCCGCCTGGGGCGACCGGCCCGAGCGCTACCCGTGGCTGCAATTGCCCGAAGCGTTCGACATGAAGTACGAACTGGTGTCGCTGGCGACCACCGCGCCCGAACTGATGTGGAGCGCGCAGCGGTTGCTCACGCAACTGCAGGTGTGGCTGCAGGCGCGGCACCGCGGCGTGCTGGCGCTGGAGCTGGAATGGACGCTGGACCTGCGCCGCCTCAACGGCGTGAAGCTGCCTCCGCATGAACAGCTCACGGTGCGCACGGCGCAGCCCACGCAGGACATCGCGCATTTGCGGCGACTGGTGGGTGAGCATCTTTCACGCGCGGCGTTGTCGGCGCCGGCCAACCACCTGCGCCTGCGTTCGATCGAAACCGTGCCCTGGGGCGGCGCCGACAAGAGCCTCCTGCCCGAAGACAACGTCAAGGGTGAGAAGCTGCACCAGCTGGTGGAGCGGTTGAGCGTGCGGCTGGGGGAGGGCAATGTGCTGGTGCCGCAGGCGCAGGCGGATCACCGGCCGGAGCGGATGCAGGAATTCAGGCCGGCCCGCCATGTCATGCCGGACTCGATCCGGCATCCAGGGGACTCCCTTTATCCCCCGTGGCTGCTGCCTGAACCCTTGCGCCTCGAAGTGCGCCAGAGTGTTCCCCACTACGGCGGCCCGCTGCGCCGGCTGACCCGCCGCTATCGCGTGGAGGCCGGCTGGTGGGAAGGCGGCAAGCCGGCATTGCGCGATTACTTCGTCGCGCGCAGCGAAGGGGCGGGGCTGGTGTGGATCTATCGCGAGCATGCGCCTTCGCTGGGCAGCGGCCTGGAACACGCGCGCGAATACCGCTGGTACCTGCAAGGCGTGTATGCCTGAAACACACGACAAGGAAGGCTCGCGGCGCCGGCGCCAGCGCGACTTGCCGCCGGTGCTGGGCGCACCCGACGGCCTGCCCGGCTATGCGGAACTGCACTGCATCAGCAACTTCAGCTTCCAGCGCGGGGCCTCCCATCCGCAGGAACTGGTTCAGCGGGCCTACAACCTCGGCTACGAAGGCCTGGCCATCACCGATGAGTGTTCGGTGGCGGGCGTGGTGCGGGCCCGCATGGGGCTCAAGCGCCACTACGAATACATCGACGACCTGGAAAAAGAATTCCCGGACCAGTTGCGCAGGCGCGATTTCCATTTGCTTTCCGGCAGCGAATTCAAGCTGGAAGGAGGGTGGCTGGTCGCGATCGCGCGAGACCTGCCAAGCTGGGGCGGCCTGTGCGAGTTCATCACAGCGGCGCGGATGTCGGCGGACAAGGGCGAGTACCGCGTCGGCTGGGACATCAGCGATTTCACTTTGCTGCGAGGCTGCGAAATCCTTTACGCGCCGCAGCGCACGGCGTTCGACGCGCAGGCACTGGACGAGCGGCTCGCGTGGGGCCGGAATCTTTTCGGTGATTCGTTCTGGCTGGCGGTGGAACTGCCGCACCTGCTGGACGACGACCTCTGGCTGGCGATGCTGCGCGAGGCGGGCGACAAGACCGATGTGCCGCTGGTGGCGGCGGGCGACGTCCACATGCACAAGCGCTCGCGCAAGCCCTTGCACGACGTGATCACGGCCGTGCGCGTGGGCAAGCCGGTGGCCGCGTGCGGCTTCGAGTTGCAGGGCAACGCCGAGCGCCACCTGCGCCGGCGCAACCGCCTGGCCGAAACCTTTCCTGCCGGGCTGCTGGCCAACACGCTCGAAGTGATGCGGCGCTGCCGTGATTTCGACCTCGAGGAAATCAAATACAACTACCCACGTGAGAGCCTGCCGGAAGGGCTGACGCCTCCCGAGGCATTGCGCCAGTTGACGATGGAAGGCGCGGCCGAGCGGTATCCGGATGAGATCCCGGAGAAGGTGAAGAAGCTGCTGGAAAAAGAGCTCGCGCTGATCGCCGTGTGCCAGTACGAGATGTTCTTCCTCACCGTGCACGACATCGTGCGCTTCGCCAAGGGGGAAAAGATCCTGTGCCAGGGCCGTGGCTCCGCGGCCAACTCAGTGGTCTGCTTTTGCCTGGGCGTCACCGCGATGGACCCGATGGTGTCCGAACCGCTGCTCGAGCGCTTCATCAGCATCGACCGGCGCAACGAGCCGCCCGACATCGACGTGGACTTCGAGCATGAGCGGCGCGAGGAGGTGATCCAGTACATCTACAAAAAGTACGGGCGCGAGCGTGCCGCCATTGCTGCCGTCGTCATCAGCTACCGCGCCCGTAGCGCCATTCGCGATGTGGGCAAGGCGCTTGGCATTGCCGAACCCTTGACCGATGCCTTCGCCAAGGACCATCACTGGTTCGACGACGAACTGGCCGCCGACCGCCTGGGTGAGCTGGCGCAAATCCATGGCGTGGAAATCAGCGAGCACGACGCCCGCCTGTGGCTGGAGTTGACCGAAGACCTGATGGGTTTCCCGCGCCACCTGAGCCAGCACGTAGGCGGCTTCGTGCTCACGCAAAGCCGGCTTACCAGCCTGGTGCCGGTAGAGAACGCCAGCATGAAGGACCGCTCGGTCATCCAGTGGGACAAGGACGACCTGGAAGACATGGGCCTGATGAAGGTGGACGTGCTGGCGCTGGGTATGCTCACGGCCATCCGGCGCTGCCTGGACTTTGTGGGCCAGCGGCGCGGCAAGCCGTTCACGCGCTACGACATCGTGCCCGAAGACGAAAAGGTCTACGACATGATCTGCAAGGCCGACACCGTGGGCGTGTTCCAGATTGAAAGCCGCGCGCAGATGTCGATGCTGCCACGCCTGAAGCCGCGCAAGTTCTACGACCTGGTGGTGGAGGTGGCCATCGTGCGCCCGGGGCCGATCTCCGGCGGCATGGTGCATCCGTACCTCAAGGCGCGCGAGCGGCTCGCACGGAAAGAGCCGATCGAATACGAGCGCTGCCGGCTGGACGGGGAAAGGCCACGCCTGCAGGATGCGCTGGAGCGGACGCTGGGCATCCCCATCTTCCAGGAGCAGGTGATGCAGATCTCCATGGTGGCGGCCGGCTTCAGCGCATCGCAGGCCGATGCATTGCGCCGCGCCATGGCCGCCTGGAAACGCACGGGCGGCGTGGACAAGTTCCATCACAAGCTGGTGGCCGGCATGCTGGCCAACGGCTACGACCCGGACTTTGCGCAGCGCATCTTCAAGCAGATCGAAGGCTTCGGCGAATACGGATTCCCCGAAAGCCACGCCTACAGCTTTGCGCTGCTGTCGTACGAGAGCAGCTGGCTCAAGTGCCACGAGCCCGAGTGTTTCCTCGCGGCCATGCTCAACTCGCA
>DATHWV010000298.1:0-2490 GCA_035460205.1 Ramlibacter sp. | reverse complement strand
ACGCAGAACCGGCCGGAGCTGGTCGGCTCCAGCTTCGAGGCGCTGGGTGTGTCGCTGGTGTTCCACCCGCGCAACCCCTACGTGCCCACGGTGCACATGAACGTGCGAATGCTGGCTGCGACGCCCGAATCGGGCGAGGCGGTGTTCTGGTTCGGCGGCGGGATGGACCTGACGCCCTACTACGGCTTCGAAGTGGATGCGGTGCATTTCCACAGCACCTGCAAGAAGGCGCTGACGCCTTTCGGCATCGACAAGTACCCGCGCTTCAAGATCTGGTGCGACGAATATTTCTACCTGAAGCACCGCAACGAGCAGCGCGGCGTCGGCGGCATCTTCTTCGACGATTTCGCCGAGGGCGGCTTCATGAACAGCTTTGCCATGATGAGCTCGGTGGGTGACGCCTTCCTTGACGCGTACATGCCCATCGTCGCCGCCCGCAAGGCCACGCCTTACGGCGAGCGCGAGCGCGACTTCCAGCTGTACCGGCGCGGCCGGTACGTCGAATTCAACCTGGTCTGGGACCGCGGCACGCACTTCGGCCTGCAGTCGGGCGGCCGTACCGAGTCGATCCTGCTGTCGATGCCGCCGCTCGTGTCCTGGGCCTACCAGCGCCAGCCGGCGCCCGGCACGCCCGAGGACGAGCTGGCGCGCAAGTTCCTCGTTCGCCGGGAGTGGATTTGACCGCCACGCCCAGGCGCCTGGGCATGTTCGGCGGCGCCTTCGATCCGCCCCACGTGGCCCATGTGTCGCTCGCCCGCGCCGCGGTGGAGCAGCTGCAGCTCGATGAGTTGCGCGTGTTTCCCACCGGCCACGCCTGGCACAAGACCTTGCCGTCGACGCCGGCGCCCGACCGGCTGGCGATGTCGCAGATCGCGTTTGCCGATTTGCCCCGCACGGTGGTCGATGACCGCGAGATGCGCCGCCCCGGCCCCACCTACACTATCGACACCCTGCGTGAACTAAAGGCTGCGCATCCCGCCGCCGAGTTGTTCCTGGTGATGGGCGAGGACCAGGCCGTGGCGATCACGCGCTGGCGCGAGTGGGAGGAGGTCCTGTCGCTTGCCACGCTGTGCATGGCGGCCCGTCCCGCCGCCGGCAGCCCCGCACCGGCGCAGCCGGAAATGCCTGCCCAAGCCCGGGTTCGCCTGCTGGACCTGCCCGCCATGCCGGAGAGCGCCACCCAGGTGCGCGAACGCGTGGCGGCCGGACTGGGCATCGCCCATCTGGTCCCGCCGGGCGTTGCACGTTATATTGACCAACATTCCCTTTACCAACCTGCCTGATGACCCAAGACGCCGCCGCAAAAAAAGACACCCAGAGACTCCAGCGGGCCATCGTGGATGGCCTGGAAGACGTGAAAGCACAGGCCATCGAGGTTTTCAACACCGAGCACCTCTCGCCGCTGTTCGAGCGCGTGATCGTTGCATCGGGCACCTCCAACCGGCAGACCAAGGCCCTGGCCGCGAGCGTGCGTGATGCGGTTCGTGAAGCCGGCTTTCCGAAGCCACGCATCGAAGGCGAAGAGAACGGCGAGTGGATCATCGTGGACTGCGGCGCCGCCGTGGCGCACATCATGCAGCCCGCGATCCGCACCTACTACCACCTCGAAGAGATCTGGGGCGACAAGCCGGTGCGGCTGAAGTTCGGCGCGCCGAAGCCGGCGGTGCCGGAACCGCCGTCGGCCCCCATTGCGAAGAAAACTGGCGCAAAATCAGGCCCAGCGAAATCGGCAACTGCGAAATCAGCGAGCAAGAAGACGGCGCCGGCCAGAGGCGCCACTGGAAAACCGGCAACTGCGAAGGCAGCGGGCACAGGCGGCGCGAACAGCCGCCCACCCGTGAAGAAGGTGATCAAGGCGCCTGCCAAAAAAGCGCCCGCCCGCAAACCGGCCCCGGCCGGGAAGAGCCCCAGCCGCAAGAAATGAAACTCTTCGTCGTGGCGGTCGGCCAGCGGGTCCCCGACTGGGCCCAGACCGCCTGGGACGATTACGCCAAGCGCTTTCCACCGGAATTGAAGGTGGAACTGAAGGCCGTGAAAACCGAGCCGCGCGCCTCCAAAACCCTGGAAACGCTTTACGCGGCGGAGCGCCAGCGCATCGAAGCCGCCATCCCCAAAGGCACGCACATCGTGGCGCTCGACGAGCGCGGCACGTCGCTCACGACCGTGGCACTCGCGGAGCGCCTGAAGGCCTGGCAAATGCAGGGCGGTGACGTCGCGCTGGTCATTGGCGGGCCGGACGGTCTGGACCCGGCGTTCAAAAAGGCAGCGCACGAGCGCGCCCGCCTTTCGGACCTCACGCTGCCGCACGCGATGGTGCGCGTGCTGCTCGTCGAGCAGCTGTATCGCGCTTGGTCGATCAACGCCAACCATCCGTACCACCGTGAGTAAATTCATCTATCTGGCGTCGCAGAGCCCGCGCCGCCGGCAGTTGCTGGAGCAGCTGGGCATCAAGCTGCAGTTGCTGCTGCCCGATGAGAGCGAGGACGCCGA
>DATHWV010000297.1:0-20885 GCA_035460205.1 Ramlibacter sp. | reverse complement strand
ACCGCCGCACAGCTCATCCGCCGCCTCAACGACACGCTGGGCATCACCAGCATCGTGGTGTCGCATGACCTGGAAGAAACTTTCCGCATCGCCGACCAGGTGATCGTCCTGGCCAACGGCAAGGTGGCGGCGCAAGGCACGCCGGATCAAGTGATGCACTCGGACGATCCGCTGGTGCAGCAGTTTGTACACGCGCGCCCCGACGGGCCGGTGGGCTTCCACTACCCGGGGCCGACGGTGGCGCAGGACTTTGGTGGAGGCTTCGCGCCATGAGCTGGCTCAATCCTGCCGACATCGGGTTCGCCACGCGCAGCAAGCTCGGCGACATCGGTCATGCCACGCGCCTGTTCATGCGCCTGGTGGCGCTGTTCGGTCCCAGCATGCGGCGCTTCGGCTTGGTGCGCGACCAGATTCATTTCCTGGGCAACTACTCGCTCGCGATCATCGCCGTGTCCGGCCTGTTCGTCGGCTTCGTGCTCGGCCTGCAGGGCTACTACACGTTGCAACGCTATGGTTCTTCCGAAGCGCTCGGCCTGCTCGTTGCGCTGAGCCTCGTGAGGGAACTCGGGCCCGTGGTGTCGGCCTTGCTCTTCGCCGGTCGTGCGGGGACCTCGCTCACTGCCGAAATCGGCCTGATGAAAGCCGGCGAGCAATTGAGCGCGATGGAGATGATGGCGGTCGATCCGGTGCGCCGTGTCCTCGCGCCGCGTTTCTGGGGTGGCGTCATCGTCATGCCCCTGTTGGCCGCAGTGTTCAGCGCAGTGGGCATCATCGGCGGCTGGGTCGTGGGTGTCGTGCTCATCGGCGTCGACCCCGGTGCGTTCTGGGGCCAGATGCAGGGCGGCGTCGACGTCTGGCGCGACGTCGGTAACGGCATCGTCAAAAGTTTTGTGTTCGGGGTGACGGTGACGTTCATCGCCCTGTTGCAGGGTTTCGAAGCACAGCCCACGCCCGAGGGCGTCTCGCGCGCAACGACCCGCACGGTCGTCGTCGCATCGCTCTCGGTGTTGGGGCTGGATTTCCTGCTCACCACCCTGATGTTCAGCATCTGAAGGAAATAATATGGAACGCTCCAAAAGCGATGTCTGGGTCGGGTTGTTCGTGCTGATTGGCGCCGTGGCCATCCTTTTCCTGGCCCTGCAGTCCGCCAACCTGCTGTCGCTCAGCCTGCAGCCCACCTACCAGGTCATCGCCAAGTTCGACAACATCGGTGGCCTGAAACGGCAGGCGGCGGTGAAGAGTGCCGGTGTCGTCGTAGGGCGCGTCGAGTCGATCACCTTCGACGACAAGTCCTACCAGGCGCGTGTCACCATGGCCCTGGAAAACCGTTTCGCCTTCCCGAAAGACAGTTCGCTCAAGATCCTGACAAGCGGCCTGCTCGGTGAGCAGTACATTGGCGTGGAAGCCGGTGCCGACGTGAAGAACCTCGCCGCCGGCGACACCATCACCACGACCCAGTCCGCGGTCGTGCTCGAAAACCTGATCGGGCAATTCCTCTACAACAAGGCTGCGGACGGCGCCTCGGGAACCCCTGCCAAGAAATGATGAGTCCTTCTGCTTTTTCAACCTTCCTGCGCCCGGCAACGCGCGCACTCTTGCTTGTCGGCGTGCTCGCGTTGGCGGGCTGCGCAGGCTTCAACAAGAACCCGCGTGACCCGTGGGAGCCGATGAACCGTGGCGTCGCGGAGTTCAACGAAGCGGCGGACTCGATCGTGCTCAAGCCTGTCGCCACCGCGTACCGCCAGGCCATCCCGCCCATCGTGCGCACCGGCGTGAGTAACTTCTTCGGCAACCTGAGCGATGGCTGGTCCTTCGCCAACAGCCTGCTCCAGTTCAAGTTCCAGAACGCGGCCGAAAATTTCATGCGGCTGAACGTCAACACGGTCTTCGGGCTGGGCGGCATCTTTGACGTTGCGAGCGAACTGAACATCGAGCGCCACCGCGAAGACTTCGGCCAGACGCTGGGCCGCTGGGGCTTTCCGGCGGGACCGTACATGGTCTTGCCGCTGCTGGGGCCCTCGACCTTGCGCGACACCCTCGCGCTCACCGTGGACTGGCAGGCCGACCCCATTCACTACCTCAACTCGGCGACAGCGCGCAGTGCGCTCTATGCATTGCGCGGCGTCGACGTGCGGGCCAACCTGCTGCGGCTGGGCAACGTGATCGACGAAGCCGCACTGGACCGGTACAGCTTCACGCGCGACGCCTACCTGCAAAAGCGCCGCGCAGAAATCACCGAGAACAAAGAGTCCGAGTCCGACGGGGCCGAGCCCAAGGCTGACGGCACGCCATCGCCGGCCGCCGCTCCAGCGGCTGCACCGGCGGCCGGAGCGGCGAGCGAACCGGCCCCACCACCCAAACAATAGGTTTCAGACGGTTTCAAGGCGGGCGCGTGTCCTACCCCCGCCACACAACTGTGGCACCAGAATTGACGCGGACATTCCGCATGAAAGGCAGAGCAATGAAAAGACGATATCTGGGCCAGCTGGCGTTGAGCGTGTTCGCGCTGGCGGCTTTCGGTGGCTTCGCCCCCCTGGCGATGGCTGCCGATGAAGCACCCGACGCGATGGTCAAGCGGCTGTCGGATGATGTGCTGGCCGCCATCAAGGCGGACAAGACCATCCAGAGCGGCGATACCAGCAAGATCATGGCGCTGGTGGACAGCAAGATCATGCCCAACGTGAACTTCCAGCGCATGACGGCCGCGGCCGTCGGGCCGAAGTGGCGTGAGGCCACGCCCGAGCAGCAGAAGAAGCTGCAGGATGAGTTCAAGACCCTGCTGGTTCGCACCTATTCCGGGGCGCTGGCGCAGGTCGATGACCAGACCATCAGCCTGAAGCCCCAGCGCAGCGCGCCGACCGACACCGACGTGGTGGTCCGCACCGAAATCCGCGGGCGCGGCGACCCGATCCAGCTCGACTACCGCCTTGAAAAGACGCCCGGCCAGGGGGCAGGCTGGAAGATCTACAACCTGAATGTGCTGGGCGTGTGGCTGGTGGAAACCTACCGCAGCCAGTTCTCGCAGGAGATCAATGCCAAGGGCATCGACGGCCTGATTGCGTCGCTGACCGAGCGCAACAAGTCCAACAACGCGAAGAAGGGCTGAGCGTGCTGGTGCTGCCCGCCGAAATCACCCACGAGCAGGCCACGGCCTGCTGCCGGATGCTGGCGCAGGGGCTGCGGTCCCAGCCCGGCCCGACGGTGGTGGCCGACGCGGGCGCGTTGACGCGCTTCGACTCCTCGGCGCTGGCGGTGCTGCTCGAATGCCGGCGCGAAACACTGGCCCAGGGCAAGAGTTTCGCGGTGAGCCACCTGCCGGCGCGCCTGGGCGACCTGGCGGCGCTCTACGGCGTCGCGGACCTGCTGCCCGCAGTGGCCTAGCGGCCGCGTCGTAAGGCTTCTTGCGCGCCATCCGCGGCGCCCGGGACCCGCTCGCTAAAATCGCAGGCTCACATGCCCGCGATCTCCTTCCAGTCAGTCTCCAAAATCTACCCTTCCGCCCGCAACGGCCCGCTCAAGGCGCTGGACGGCGTGAGTTTCGATATCCAGCAAGGCGAGTTCTTCGGCTTGCTGGGCCCCAACGGCGCCGGCAAGACCACCTTGATCAGCATCCTGGCCGGTCTCTCGCGAGCCACGTCCGGCAAGGTCATGGTCAAGGGCTGCGACGTGCAGGCCGACTACGCGCAAGCCCGGCGCCTGCTCGGCGTGGTGCCGCAGGAACTAGTGTTCGACCCGTTCTTCAACGTGCGCGAGGCGCTGCGCATCCAGTCCGGCTACTTCGGCGTCAAGAACAACGAAGCGTGGATAGACGAACTGCTGGAGAGCCTGGGCCTGGCCGACAAGGCCGGCGCGAACATGCGCCAGCTGTCCGGCGGCATGAAGCGGCGCATGCTGGTGGCCCAGGCCCTGGTGCACAAGCCGCCGGTGATCGTGCTGGACGAGCCCACCGCCGGCGTCGACGTGGAACTGCGGCAGACCCTCTGGCAATTCGTCGCACGCCTGAACAAGGCGGGCAGCACGGTGCTGCTCACCACGCACTACCTCGAAGAGGCGGAGGCCCTGTGCAGCCGCATCGCCATGCTCAAGACCGGGCGGGTGGTGGCGCTGGAGCGCACCAGCGAACTGCTCAAGGCCGCCTCCAGCAACGTGCTGCGCTTCAAGCTCGATGGCGCGTTGCCGGCGGCGTTCGCGGACAAGGCGCGAGTCACCGGCCGCATCGTCCAGTTGCCGGCCCACGATGCGCACGAGATCGAGCAATACCTCGCCGTGATCCGGCAGGCCGGGCTCTCGGTGGAAGACGTCGAGATCCGCAAGGCGGATCTCGAGGACGTGTTCCTTGACGTGATGTCCGACAAGGGCGTGGAGGTTCCGGCATGAACGGCTGGCAAACGCTCCTGTACAAGGAAGTGCTGCGCTTCTGGAAAGTGGGTTTCCAGACCGTGGCCGCGCCGGTGCTCACCGCCATGCTGTACATGCTGATCTTTGGCCATGTTCTGCAAGACCACGTGAAGGTGTACGACAAGGTCAGCTACGCCGCCTTCCTGGTGCCCGGCCTGGTCATGATGAGCGTGCTGCAGAACGCTTTCGCCAACAGTTCCTCGTCGCTGGTCCAGGGCAAGATCATGGGCAGCCTGGTGTTCGTCCTGCTCACGCCGCTGTCGCCGTGGAGCTGGTTCGTTGCCTACGTGGGCTCGGCCGTGGTCCGTGGCCTGGCGGTGGGGCTGGGCGTGTTCCTGGTCACGGTCTGGTTCGGCCAGCCCGGCTTCGAAGCGCCAGCGTGGATCATCGTGTTCGCCGTGCTGGGCGCCGGCATCCTGGGCTCGCTGGGCGTCATCGCCGGCCTCTGGGCCGAGAAGTTCGACCAGATGGCGGCCTTCCAGAACTTCGTGATCATGCCCATGACCTTCCTGTCGGGCGTGTTCTATTCCATCCATTCGCTGCCCGCCTTCTGGCAGGGCGTGAGCCACCTCAACCCGTTTTTCTACATGATCGACGGCTTCCGCTACGGTTTCTTCGGGGTGAGCGATGTCTCGCCCTGGCTGAGCCTGGGGATCGTGGGCGCCGCGCTGCTGGTGGTGAGCGCGATTGCCGTGCATCTTCTTCGCATCGGCTACAAAATCAGGGGTTAGGACCCTTCCACATGACTGCCGAAGAACTCCGCTTGCTCATCGCCGCCAACCTCGCCTGCGACCACCTCGACGTCGCCGGGGACGGCCGCCACTGGGAGGCCGTGATCGTCTCCCCCGAATTCGAAGGCAAGCGCCTGATCCAGCGCCACCAGCGGGTCTACGCCACGCTGGGTGCGAGAATGCATACCGACGAGGTGCATGCGCTCTCGATGAAGACCTTCACGCCGGCCGAATGGGCGGCGAACCCAAACCACTGAACCTGTCATGGACAAGCTTTTGATTCGCGGGGGCCGCCAGCTCCGCGGCGAGGTCCGGATTTCCGGCGCCAAGAACGCGGCGCTGCCCGAACTGTGCGCCGCGCTCCTCACTGACCAGCCGGTGGTGCTGCAGAACGTGCCACGCCTGCAGGACGTGACCACCATGCTCACCTTGCTGCGCAACATGGGCGTGGCGGTGGAACGCCGGGACGACGGCAGCGTCCTTATCGACGCCGGCAAGCTCAGCTCGCCCGAAGCGCCTTACGAACTGGTGAAGACCATGCGGGCCGCCGTGCTGGCGCTGGGGCCGCTGGTCGCGCGGTTCGGCGAGGCTACCGTGTCGCTGCCTGGCGGCTGCGCCATCGGCTCGAGGCCGGTCGACCAGCACATCAAGGGCCTGCAGGCCATGGGCGCGGAGATCGTCGTCGAGCACGGCTACATGATCGCCAAGCTGCCCAAGGGCTGGAAGCGCCTGAAGGGCACGAACATCCGCACCGACATGATCACGGTGACGGGCACCGAGAATTTCCTGATGGCCGCGGCGCTGGCCGAAGGCGAGACCGTGCTGGAAAACGCGGCCCAGGAACCGGAGATCACCGACCTGGCCGAGATGCTCATCAAGATGGGTGCGCGCATCCAGGGCCACGGCACCGGCCGCATCACCATCCAGGGCGTGGAAAAGCTCACCGGTTGCACCCACCCGGTGGTGGCCGACCGCATCGAAGCCGGCACCTTCCTGTGCGCGGTGGCCGCGACGGGCGGCGACGTGGTGCTTCGCCATGGGCGCGCCGACCACCTGGAAGCCGTCATCGACAAACTGCGCGAAGCCGGAGCCGACGTCACTGCGGTGGACGGCGGCATCCACATCAAGTCCACCGGGCGGCTGGCCGCGCAGAGTTTCCGGACCACCGAGTACCCCGGATTCCCGACAGACATGCAGGCGCAATTCATGGCGCTCAACTGCATCGCCGAAGGTTCTTCGAAGGTCACCGAGACCATCTTCGAAAACCGCTTCATGCACGTGAACGAGCTGGTGCGGCTCGGGGCCAATATCCAGGTCGACGGCCGGTTCGCCATGATCGAGGGCGTGCCCAAGCTGTCCGGCGCAATCGTCATGGCCACCGACCTGCGGGCTTCGGCCAGCCTGGTCATCGCCGGCCTGGTGGCCGAAGGCGAGACGCTGGTGGACCGCATCTACCACCTCGACCGCGGCTACGACCAGATGGAAGCGAAATTGCGCGGCATCGGTGCCGACATAGAGCGAGTCAAGCAATGATCACCCTCGCGCTGTCCAAGGGACGCATCTTCGACGAGACGCTTCCGCTGCTCAAGGCGGCGGGCATCGAAGTGCTGGAAGACCCGGAAAAGTCGCGCAAACTGATCCTCGCGACCAGCCAGCCCGACGTACGGGTGGTGATCGTGCGCGCCACCGACGTGCCGACCTACGTGCAGTACGGCGGGGCCGACCTCGGGGTTACCGGCCTGGACACCTTGATCGAACATGGCGCCGACTGGGGCGGTGGCGCGGGCCTGTACCAGCCGCTGGACCTGCAGATCGCCAAGTGCCGCGTCAGCGTGGCCGTGCGCTCCGACTTCGATTACGCCAGCGCCGTGCGCCAGGGCTCGCGCCTGCGGGTGGCGACCAAGTACGTCAACATCGCGCGCGATTTCTTCGCGGCCAAGGGGGTCCACGTGGACCTCATCAAGTTGTACGGCAGCATGGAACTCGCGCCCCTCACCGGGCTGGCCGACGCCATCGTCGACCTGGTATCCACCGGCGGCACGCTCAAGGCCAACAACCTGGTCGAGGTCGAACGCATCATGGACATCAGCTCGCGCCTGGTGGTCAACCAGGCAGCCCTCAAGCTCAAGCAGCAGCCGATCCGCCGGGTCGTCGACGCCTTCGCGGGCGCCATCGGAAAAGGTTGAGGGCATGAGCCTGGCTGCGAAACCGCTGCGCCTGTCCACCGCCGACGCGGGCTTCGAAGCCGCCTTCAAGGCGCGCCTGCAATGGTCCGCGCAGACCGACACGCAGGTTGAACAGGCGGTGACCGACATCCTGGCCGACGTGCAGGCGCGCGGGGACGCCGCGGTGCTCGAGTACACGAAGCGGTTCGACTGGCTGGACGCCGCCTCGGTGGCGCAGCTCGAACTGACCCAGTCCGAACTCAAGGCGGCTTTCGACGGCCTGCCGGCCAAACAGCGCGACGCGCTGCAGGCCGCCGCGGCACGTGTCCGCACTTATCACGAGGCCCAGAAGAAGGCGACCGGCGAAAGCTGGAACTACCGCGATGCCGACGGCACGCTGCTCGGCCAGAAGGTCACGCCGCTGGACCGCGTCGGGATCTACGTGCCCGGGGGCAAGGCGGCCTATCCGTCCTCGGTGCTGATGAACGCGATCCCCGCCCACGTGGCCGGCGTCGCCGAAATCATCATGGTGGTACCCACACCGCGCGGCGAGAAGAACCCGCTGGTGCTGGCCGCGGCGTACGTCGCAGGCGTCAGCCGCGCGTTCACGGTCGGTGGTGCGCAAGCTGTCGCCGCGCTGGCCTACGGTACGCAAACGATTCCCCGCGTCGACAAGGTCACCGGCCCCGGCAATGCCTATGTGGCCAGTGCCAAGCGCCGCGTGTTCGGCCAGGTGGGCATCGACATGATTGCCGGCCCGAGCGAGATCCTGGTGCTGGCCGACGGCAGCACGCCGGCCGACTGGGTGGCGATGGACCTGTTCTCGCAGGCCGAGCATGACGAGCTGGCGCAGAGCATCCTGCTGTGCCCGGACGCCGCGTACATCGGGCGGGTGCAGGCTGAGATCGACCGCCTGCTGCCGCAAATGCCGCGCGCGGAGATCATTGCAAAGTCATTGAACGGCCGCGGCGCGCTGGTCCACACGCGCTCGATGGAAGAGGCGTGCGAGATCAGCAACCGCGTCGCGCCGGAGCACCTCGAGATTGCCAGCGGCGAGCCGCACCGCTGGGAGCCGCTGCTGCGGCATGCCGGCGCGATTTTCCTGGGCGCTTTCACGAGCGAATCGCTGGGCGACTACTGTGCCGGCCCCAACCACGTGCTGCCCACCAGCAGCACCGCGCGTTTTTCGAGTCCGCTGGGCGTGTACGACTTCCAGAAGCGCAGCAGCATCATCGAGGTGAGCGAGTCCGGCGCCCAGGTGCTGGGTGCGATCGCCGCGGAACTCGCCTACGGTGAAGGCCTTCAGGCCCATGCCCGCGCGGCGGAAATGAGGTTGAAGAAGTGACCAGTCGTGACCCGATCCGCGCCACCGGCGTGTTCCGCCAGGATGTGCAATCCATGCACGCCTATGCCATCCAGCCTTCGGCCGGAATGGTCAAGCTCGACGCGATGGAGAACCCGCATCGCCTGCCGCCCGAGCTCCAGGCCGAACTCGGCCGCCGGCTGGGAGAGCTGGCGCTGAACCGCTATCCCGGCGAACGCACCAACCAGCTGCGCGATGCACTGGCCGCCCACGCCGGCATGCCCGAGGGCTTCGACATCATGCTGGGTAACGGCTCGGACGAGCTGATCTCGCTGGTGGCCATGGCCTGCGATGTGCCGGGTGCTTCCATCCTGGCGCCGCTGCCCGGCTTCGTGATGTATGCCATGAGCGCGCAGCTGCAGGGCCTGAAGTTCATCGGCGTGCCGCTGACACCGGATTTCGAGCTGGACGAGAAAGCGATGCTCGCGGCGATCGCCGAACACTCGCCTTCCATCATCTACATCGCGTACCCGAACAACCCGACGGCCAACCTGTGGGATGACGCCGTGATCGAGAAGATCATCGAGGCGGCGCCCGGCCTGGTGGTGATCGACGAGGCCTACCAGCCGTTCTCAAGCCGCAGTTACATCGACCGCGTCGCGCGCCACAGCCATGTGTTGCTGATGCGCACCATGAGCAAGTTCGGCCTGGCCGGCGTGCGCATCGGCTACATGATCGGCCCGAAGGACCTCATTGCCCAGGTCGACAAGGTGCGCCCGCCGTACAACATCAGCGTCCTCAATTGCGAGGCGGCACTGTTCTCGCTGGCCCACCAGGAGGTGTTCGCTGCGCAGGCGCAGGACATCCGCAACCAGCGCACGGTCATCCAGGCCGTGCTGAAGGCTTTGCCGGGCGTGAAATCGTGGCCGAGCGACGCCAACATGATCCTGGTGCGCGTGCCGGATGCGCAAAAGACCTTTGACGGCATGAAATCGCGTGGCGTGCTGGTCAAGAACGTTTCTAAAATGCACCCATTGCTGGCCAACTGCCTGCGCCTCACGGTCGGAACGGCCGGAGAGAACGAGCAGATGCTGGCGGCCCTCCAGGCGTCCCTATGACCACTCCTCGCATTGCAGAAGTCACCCGCAAAACGGCCGAAACGCAGATCACCGCCCGCGTGAACCTCGACGGCACGGGCCAGGCGAAGCTCGCCACCGGCATCGGCTTTTTCGACCACATGCTCGACCAGATTGCCCGCCATGGCCTGATCGACCTGGAAATCGAGGCCAAGGGCGACCTGCACATCGACGGCCACCACACGGTGGAAGACGTGGGCATCACGCTCGGCCAGGCGATCTACCAGGCCGTGGGCGACAAGAAGGGCATCCGCCGCTACGGACACGCCTACGTGCCGCTGGACGAGGCGCTGTCGCGCGTGGTGATCGACTTTTCCGGCCGGCCGGGGCTGGTGATGAACGTGCCTTTCAAGAGCGGCATGATCGGCACCTTCGACAGCCAGCTGGCGCACGAATTCTTCCAGGGCTTCGCCAACCACGCCTTCGTCACGCTGCACATCGACAACCTGCGCGGCGAAAACGCCCACCACCAGGCCGAAACGGTTTTCAAGGCCTTCGCCCGCGCCCTGCGGGTGGCACTGGAACTGGACCCGCGTTCGGCCGGCACCATTCCCTCGACCAAGGGGTCGCTCTGAAAGTTGTCGCGGTCGTGGACTACGGGATGGGCAACCTGCGCTCAGTCGCGCAGGCGGTGCGCCATGTCGCCCAGGGCAGTGGTTTCGAGGTGGTGGTGACTTCCCGGCCCGAAGAAGTGCGCGCCGCCGAGCGGGTGGTGCTACCGGGGCAGGGCGCCATGCCCGATTGCATGCGCGAGCTGCGCGATTCCGGCCTGCAGGAGTCGGTGATGGAAGCCGCCGCGGCCAAACCCTTGTTCGGCGTGTGTGTCGGCATGCAGATGCTGCTCGATCGCAGCAACGAAGGCCCCACCAGCGGACTGGGCCTGGTCCACGGCGAGGTGGTGAGGTTCGAGCTCGAAGGCCGCCTGCAGCCCGACGGCAGCCGCTACAAGGTGCCCCAGATGGGGTGGAACCCGGTTTTCCAGGCGCAGCCCCATGCGCTGTGGCAGGGTGTGGCCGACGCCGCCTACTTCTATTTCGTCCACAGCTACTACGCCAAGCCGTCTGATGCGCGCCACAGCGTCGGCGAAGCGGATTACGGCGGGCGCTTTACCGCCGCGATTGCACGCGATAATATTTTCGCGACCCAGTTCCACCCCGAGAAAAGTTCCGACCAAGGATTGGCTCTTTACCGCAACTTCCTGCAATGGACACCCTGACGCCCGGCAACCCCTGCCGGCGCGGCCGGGCGCCAGTCATCCCCCCGTATGCTTCTCATCCCCGCGATTGACCTGAAAGACGGCCACTGTGTCCGCCTCAAGCAGGGCGACATGGATCAGGCCACCACGTTCAGCGAAGACCCGGCTGCCATGGCGCGCAGCTGGCTGGAAAAGGGCGCGCGCCGGCTCCACCTGGTCGACCTGAACGGCGCCTTTGCCGGCAAGCCGCAGAATTTCGCGGCCATCCGCTCGATCCTCAAGGCCGTGGGCGACGACATCCCGGTGCAGCTGGGTGGCGGCATCCGCGACCTCGACACCATCGAAAAGTACATCGACGGCGGGCTGCGCTACGTCATCATCGGCACGGCGGCCGTCAAGAACCCCGGGTTCCTCAAGGACGCCTGCACCGCCTTCGGTGGGCACATCATCGTGGGGCTGGACGCCAAGGACGGCAAGGTGGCCACCGACGGCTGGAGCAAGCTCACCGGCCACGAAGTGATCGACCTGGCGCGCAAGTTCGAGGACTGGGGCGTCGAATCGATCGTCTACACCGATATCGGGCGCGACGGCATGCTCACGGGCATCAACATCGACGCGACGGTCAAGCTGGCGCAGGCGCTCACGATCCCGGTGATCGCGTCGGGCGGCCTGGGCAGCATGGCCGACATCGAGAGGCTCTGCGCGGTGGAAGACGAAGGCATCGAAGGCGTGATCTGCGGCCGTGCCGTGTATTCCGGCGACCTCGACTTCGTCAAGGCACAGGCCAAGGCCGACGAACTCGGCAAATGAATGCTCGCTAAACGCATCATCCCCTGCCTGGACGTGACCGGCGGGCGGGTTGTCAAAGGTGTCAACTTCGTCGAACTGCGCGACGCCGGCGACCCGGTCGAGATCGCGGCCCGCTACAACGAGCAGGGCGCCGACGAACTCACCTTCCTGGACATCACTGCCACCAGCGACGGGCGCGACCTGATCCTGCACATCATCGAGGCCGTGGCCTCACAGGTTTTCATCCCCCTCACCGTCGGCGGCGGGGTGCGCACCGTGGCTGATGTCCGCCGCCTGCTCAACGCGGGCGCCGACAAGACCAGTTTCAATTCAGCGGCCATCGCCGACCCGGAAGTCATTTCGGCCGCCTCGGCCAAGTACGGCGCCCAATGCATCGTGGTGGCCATCGACGCCAAGCGGCGATCGGAGTCGGACGCCCAGCGGCTGGTCGAAGGCCGCGCGATCGGCCCCGGCTGGGACGTCTACAGCCATGGCGGCCGCCGCAACACCGGCCTGGACGCCGTGCGCTGGGCCACCGAAATGGCGCGGCGCGGCGCCGGCGAGATCCTGCTGACCAGCATGGACCGCGACGGCACCAAGGCCGGATTCGACCTCGAACTCACGCGCGCCGTGAGTGATGCGGTCACGGTGCCGGTGATCGCATCGGGCGGCGTGGGCAACCTTGACCACCTGGCTGACGGCATCCAGAAGGGCGGTGCCGACGCCGTCCTGGCCGCCAGCATCTTCCACTACGGTGAGTACACCGTGGGCCAGGCCAAGGCCCGCATGGCCGAACGTGGCATTCCCGTACGCCTTTGATCCCGGCCGCCGGCGGATGCCGGACAATAGCGCCATGGAATGGCTAGACGAAGTGAAATGGGACGCGCAGGGCCTGATCCCGGTGATCGCCCAGGAAGTCGGCAGCAACGACGTGCTCATGTTCGCCTGGATGAACCGCGAGGCGCTGCAGGAGACCGCACGAACGGGCCGAGCGGTGTATTTCAGCCGTTCGCGCGCCAGGCTCTGGCACAAGGGCGAAGAATCGGGCCATGTGCAGGTGGTGCATGAGGTCAGGCTGGATTGCGACAACGACGTGGTGCTGCTGAAGGTCACCCAACAAGGGCATGACCCCTCGATCGCCTGCCACACCGGCCGCCACAGCTGTTTTTTCCAGCTTTTGCGCGATGGCGCCTGGCAATCGGTGGAGCCGGTCTTGAAAGACCCGGGTTCCATCTACAAGTAAGCGAACAATGAACTCCAACGACTCCCTCGCCCGGCTGGCGGCGGTCATCGAAAGCCGCAAGGCGGCCAACGGCGGCGACCCGGACGCCAGTTACGTGGCGCGCCTGCTGCACCGCGGGCCCGACGCTTTCCTCAAGAAGATCGGCGAGGAAGCAACGGAGGCGGTGATGGCCGCCAAGGACATCGATCACGGCGGCGAGCCGCAGAAGCTGGTCAACGAAATCGCCGACCTGTGGTTCCACACCCTGGTGGCGCTGGCCCACTACGGGCTCAAGCCGGCCGATGTGATCGCCGAACTGGAGCGCCGCGAAGGCACCAGCGGCATCGAGGAAAAGGCGCTGCGCAAGGCGCAGCAACGGGAAGGCGCGGGCGACTGACGCCCACAAGGAGTCTGCATGGCGGAAACTGATTTCGCGGAATTTGAAGGCAAGACGGCCAACGACCGGACGGTGATGCACGTGCTTTACGGCCTGCATGTAGCCGCGCCTTTCACGTACTGGACGCTGGCGATCGTTGCGATGATCGTCAACTACGTCAAGCGGTCCGACGAACACGACGCGGTCTATTCGAGCCATCACAACTACATGATTTCCACGTTCTGGTGGAGCATCCTGTGGCTGGTGCTGACGGCGCCGCTGTACCTGCTGCTCCTGTTGCCCGGCGTGATTGCGCATGTGATCGTCGGGATCTGGTACCTGTACCGCTGCATCCGCGGCTGGATGCGCTTCGCCGACTACAAACCCCCGTTCTGATCCATGAGCACGACCGACCCGAACTGCATCTTCTGCAAGATCATCGAAGGCAAGATTCCCTCGCGCAAGGTGTACGAGGACGACGACATGTTCGTCTTCCACGACATCAACCCCTGGGCACCGGTGCATTTCCTGATGGTGCCCAAGGCGCATATCCCTTCTCTGGCGCAAGCCGGGCTTGAACAGGCTCCGCTGCTGGGCCGCATGATGGCCATGGCTCCCAAACTGGCGCTGCAGGAGGGGTGCAGGCCCTATCCCGAAGGGGGTTACCGGGTGGTGATCAACACCGGCGCCGACGGCGGCCAGGAAGTGCACCACCTGCACATCCACGTGTTCGGCGGGCCGCGTCCCTGGCTCAAAGGTTGAGCAGCGGCCCCTGCGGGCCTGAACTTAGGCCGCGCGACTAGAATCCATCCAAGTCTGCATAGGAGTAATCATGGGTTCATTTTCCATTTGGCATTGGCTGATCGTCCTGCTGATCATCGTGCTGGTCTTCGGCACCAAGAAGCTGAAGAACATCGGTTCCGACCTCGGCGGCGCCGTGAAGGGTTTCAAGGACGGCGTGCGCGATGGCTCGGCACCCGAAACACCGGTGCCCCCCACCCAGGTGACCGCCGCCCAGCCGGGCGCCGACAAGACCACGATCGACGTGGAAGCGAAGAACAGGTCTTGACCACCCCAGGTCCCGGCTCCCACCGGCGGCCGGCGTCCCCAGCATGATCGATCTCGGCATAGAAAAGATGTTGGTGATCGGCGCCGTGGCGCTGATCGTCATCGGTCCGGAAAAACTGCCGCGCGTGGCCCGCACGGTGGGGACGCTGCTCGGCAAGGCGCAGCGCTACGTGGCCGACGTGAAGTCCGAGGTCAACCGGTCGATCGAGCTGGAAGAGCTCAAGAAGATGAAGGACACGGTGGAGACTGCGGCGCGCGACGTCGAGAGTTCCATCCGCACCGGCGCCAGCGAGTTCGAGAAGGAATGGTCGGAAGCCACCGGAGCCGCGCAGACCGCAGCCCTGGCTGAGCCGTTCAGCTACCCGGAATACCGGCACCCGAAGAAGAAGTGGCGCATCAAGCAGGGCGCCACGCCCAACTGGTACAAGGCGCGCAACGGCATCCGCACCAAGGCGCTGTCCGGCGCGGCGCGGGTCGCCCGCTACCGCCCGCAAAAATTCAACTGATGGCCGAAACGAACAAAGAAGACGAGCTCGCCGGCACGGAGCAGCCCTTCGTTGCCCACCTCGTCGAACTGCGCGACCGCCTGATCAAGGCCATGATCGCGGTGGGTGTGGTGGCGGCGGTGCTGTTCATGTACCCCGGCCCGGGCGCCCTGTACGACATCCTCGCCGCGCCGCTGGTGGCGCACCTGCCGAAGGGCGCGACGCTGATCGCCACCTCCGTGATTTCGCCTTTCCTGGTGCCGCTGAAAATCCTGCTGATGGCCGCGTTCCTGGTGGCGCTGCCGGTCGTGCTCTACCAGGCCTGGGCGTTCATCGCGCCGGGCCTTTACTCGCACGAGAAGAAGCTGGTGCTGCCGCTGGTGTTCTCCAGCACGCTGCTGTTCTTCATCGGCGTGGCGTTCTGCTACTTCTTCGTCTTCGGCCAGGTGTTCTCGTTCATCCAGAGCTTCGCGCCCAAGAGCATCACGGCCGCGCCGGATATCGAGGCTTACCTCAGCTTCGTGTTGACCATGTTCATCGCGTTCGGGCTCGCATTCGAGGTGCCGATCGTGGTGGTGGTGCTGGCGCGGATGGGGCTGGTCTCCATCCAGAAGCTCAAGGAGTTCCGGCCCTATTTCATCGTGGTGGCCTTCATCATCGCCGCCGTGATCACCCCGCCCGACGTGGTGTCGCAACTGGCCCTGGCGATCCCGATGTGCCTGCTTTACGAAGTCGGCATCTGGGCGGCCCAGGTGTTCATCAAGCACACCAAGGCACCCGAAGAGGGCACGGCAGCGCCCTAGGGCGTGCTGCCGGTTGCTAGCGTTCCTGCGGGCGCTGGGCAGGCCGCGGCGACTTGGGCCGCAGGCCCGGTGTCACATCCACCACCATCCGCTCCTCGCGGCGCACCACCCGGAAGTGCGCAGGCGTCCCGGGCTTGAGCCCGGCCACGCTGGAGAGCAGCTCGGACACATTGGCGATCTCCTTGCCGGCCACTTCGACGATGACGTCGCCAGGGCGGATCCCCGCCTGGGCCGCCGGGCCGTTCTGCAGCACGCCGGTGATCAGCACGCCGTGCTTGGCGCGCACGCCGAAGGTGTCCATCAGTTCAGGCGACAGGTCGGCCGGCTCCACGCCGATCCAGCCGCGCCGCACCACCCCGTCCTTGACGATGCCCTCGAGCACCAGCTTGGCGGTGGACACGGGAATCGCGAAGCCGATGCCCAGGCTGCCGCCTGAGCGCGAGTAGATCGCCGTGTTTATGCCCATCAATTGGCCGGTGCCGTCGACCAGCGCGCCACCCGAATTGCCCGGGTTGATCGCGGCGTCGGTCTGGATGAAGTTCTCGAAGGTGTTGATGCCCAGCTGGTTGCGGCCGAGCGCGCTGACGATCCCGCTGGTGACGGTCTGGCCCACGCCGAACGGGTTGCCGATGGCCAGCACCTGGTCGCCCACCTGCAGCGCATCCGAATTGCCGATGGTGATCACCGGCAGGCGGTCCAGCCCGATCTTCAGGATGGCGAGGTCGGTCTCGGGGTCCGTGCCGATCACCTTCGCATGCGCCCGCCGGCTGTCATTCAGGACGACCTCGATCTCGTCGGCGCCTTCGACCACGTGGTTGTTGGTCAGCAGGTAGCCGTCGGGGCTGATGATGACGCCGCTGCCGAGCCCGGCTTGCGGCGTGTTGCCCTGGTCGCCGAAGAAGAACCGGAACCACGGATCGCTCGCATGGGGATGGCGTTCGGGCGCCTTGCTGGTGTTGATGCTGACCACCGCTGCCGAAGCCCGCTGCGCGGCCAGGCGGAAGCTGCCGGGCGGCGCCACGGCGGGCGTGGTCGCCGTGCCTTCGATCAGCGGCACGCCGGTGCGCAAGGACATGGTGTTGGAGCGGCCCAGCCAGTCGGGCTTGAGCGTCACGACGACGAAGTACGCGGCCAGCAGCACGGTGACCGCCTGGGAGAAAAGGAGCCAGAAACGACGCATGAATGAAAGCCCGGTGGTCCCGAAAAATGAATTACGGCAAGTGTAGACGCGCACCGCACAGCGCGGGGCCGGCGCGCGTCACGGCGCGTGCGGCACGTAGCGGGGCTGGCCCGGCCGTCGCGGGCCCAGGTTGGCCTGCTCCACCGGGACCACGTCGCCGCTGGACGGGTCGAGGATGGCCGCGCGCGACCGCATGCCACGGGCGGCTTCCGCCATGCGCTGCGCGTCGTGCAGGATGTCCTCGACCGCCGCCGGTCCCCCCGTCAGGTGAACCACGCCCACGCCGATGTCGGCCCGGATCTCCATGCGCTCGCCGGTGGCCGACATGACTTCGATGGGGCGGCGCAGGCTGCTCGAGACGCGCAGGCCCAGCGTGCGCAGCCACGCCGGGGAGTGGATGGTTTCCACCAGCGAGATGAAACAGCGGTCGTAGTAGCGGCCCACCGGGTTCACGACGCCAACCTGCCGCTGGATGCGGCTGGCGATGCAGATGAACATCTCGTTGACGCCGGAGGTGCCGACCTGGGATGCGATGCGCTCCACGTCGAACACCAGGATGGCGAGCACGGCGCCATCGCGGCGCATGCGGCGCCGCCGCCGCTGGGCCTTGATCAGCTTCTTCACCAGGCTGATGCCGCTGTAGAGCTTGGTGACCGGGTCGAATTGCGAGACCACGCCGTCGCCGCCGCGGGCGCGGCGCTCGTGGCGGTCGCGGCGCCACAGGGCCAGGGCGGTGAGCCCGTTGCTCACGGCCGCGCACAGTGCCAGCAGGCTGCCCACGACCACGCCGAGCGGAACCTTCATGGCAATCGCATACATGCCCGCGATCGCGGGCAGCGTCAGCACGCAGCCGGCGGCCATGGCCGGCGCCAGCCGGTCACCGAGCATCCAGGCACGGATGGTCAACCAGACCGTCACGCTGGCCCCGGCCAGCGAGGCCCCCGCGGCCACCGGCATCTGGACGGGCACCGGCAGCGCGATGCAGGCCAGCCCTGCCAACGGCAGCAGCAGCGCCGAGCCGCGCAACACCCCGGACATGATGCGGTCGCGCTGCGCCGCGTCGAGCCAGCCGCGGATCCAGAAGTTGGAAAGGCCGACGCAGACCGGGCCGGCCAGCACCTGCGCGTAGTGCAGGCGCGCACCGTCCAGGCGCGGCCACAGTTCCTCGGCGACCCCGCTCAGGATGAGCACCAGCAGGAAGACGGTGACGTGGTACGCCACGCCCTGGAACTGCGCCAGGCTGGGGCGGTACACGAGGTCGACGAGCCGGGCCAGGATCACGCCCGCGATCGAGCCCAGGGCCATGCTCCAGATGACAAGCTCGTGCGTGCTCATGGCCCCCTTCCGGCGTCATTATGAAAACGAAATTATTATCAACCGGGCTTGGATGACAATCAAGCTTTGGACAGCATCCCACTTGCCCATGGCCACCGCCTCCCAGTTCCTGCAGGCCTTTGACGCCCTGCTGCAGCCCGAGCGATTCAAGGACTACGGCCCCAACGGGCTGCAGGTCGAAGGCAAGGCGGGCGTGGCGCGCATCGTCTCCGGCGTCACGGCCAGCCGCGCGCTGATCGAGGCGGCCATTGCAGCGCGCGCCGATGCGATCTTCGTGCACCACGGCCTGTTCTGGCGTGGCCATGACGGGCGCATCACCGGCTGGATGAAGCAGCGCCTCGCGTTGCTGCTGGCGCATGACATCAACCTGTTCGCCTACCACCTGCCGCTGGATGCCCACCCGGAACTGGGCAACAACGCCCAGCTGGGACTGAAGCTGGGACTGCGCCAGCAGGCGCGATTCGGCGACCAGGACCTGGGCTTCCTGGGGCAGCGCGATGGCGGTGGCGCTTTCGCGGATGCGCAGGAACTCGCTGCCCATGTGCGGCAGGTGCTGGGCCGCACGGTGACCTGCGTGGAGGGCGCGCAGCGGCCGATCCGCAATGTGGCCTGGTGTACCGGGGGCGCGCAGGGCTATTTCGAGTCCGCGATCGCTGCCGGCGCCGACGCATTCATCACCGGCGAAATCTCCGAACCCCAGGCCCACTATGCGCGCGAATGCGGCGTCGCCTTCCTGGCCTGCGGCCATCACGCCAGCGAACGCTATGGCGCACCGGCCGTCGCCGCCCATGTGGCAGCGCAGCTCGGCGCCGAGCACCACTTCATCGAGATCGACAACCCCGCATGAAAGCCGCAGCCGGGCAGCGTCCGCTCGCCATCACGATGGGTGACCCGGCAGGGATCGGGCCGGAAATCATCGTCCGGGCGTTCCGGGACTTCGGGGACGACACGCGGGGCTGCTTCGCCGTGGGTGACGTGGCGACGATGCGCCGCGCGGCGCAGGCCCTCGGCGGCGTCGAGGTGCCCGTCGCGGTGATCGATTCGCCTGGCGCGGCGCTGGCATCACCTCCGCGCTGCGTGCCGGTGCTGCCGATGGGCACGCTGGCGCAACCGGTGCCCTGGGGCCAGGTTAGCGCGCAGGCCGGCCGGGCGGCGGCCGACTGCGTGACCTGGGCGGCGCGCTCGGCCCTGAATGGCGAGATTGCCGGCCTGGTCACCGCGCCGCTGCACAAGGAAGCGCTGGCCGCGGCGGGCGTCAAATTCCCCGGCCACACCGAATTGCTGCAGGCCGAGGCGGCTGCCTGGCTGGGCAAGGGCGTGGAACAGGTGCCGGTGCGGATGATGCTTGCCAGCGACCAGCTGCGCACCGTGCTGGTCAGCATCCACATGTCGCTGCGGGAGGCACTGGCCGCCGTCACTTTCGACAACGTGCTGCAGACGCTGCGCATCACGCACGAAGCGCTCGCGCGCGCGCTCGGCCACGCGCCCCGCATCGGCGTGGCGGGGCTCAACCCGCATGCGGGGGAGGGCGGGCTGTTCGGGCGGGAAGAGATCGAAGTCATCATGCCGGCCATTGAGGCGGCGCGGGCGGAAGGGCTGGAGGTGAGCGGCCCCTTCGCGCCGGACACCGTCTTCATGCGGGCCCGTTCGGCGCCAGGCAAGGCGGGCGAATTCGACGTGGTGGTCGCGATGTACCACGACCAGGGCCTGATCCCGGTGAAATACCTGGGTGTGGATCACGGCGTCAACGTGACGCTCGGGCTGCCGCTGGTGCGCACCAGCCCCGATCACGGGACGGCGTTCGACATTGCCGGGACCGGCCGCGCAAGTGCTTCGAGCCTGGTCGAAGCGATCCGCGCGGCGCGGCGCCTGGCCGGCACCTAGGCCTTCGGGCCGCGCAGGCTGTCGCGGATTTCCCGCAGCAACACGATGTCTTCGGCAGGCGCCGGCGGGGCGGCGTCCGGCGCGGGCGGCTCGCGGCGCAGGCGATTGACCTGCTTGACCATCATGAAAATGATGAACGCGAGGATGATGAAGTTCACCGCGACGGTGATGAAGTTGCCGTAAGCCAGCACCGGCACGCCGGCCTTCTTCAGTGCGTCCAGCGTCATTGCAGTGCCGGGCGGCACCTGCGCCAGCACGACGAAAAGGCTGGAAAAGTCCAGCTTGCCGAACACCGCGCCGACGATGGGCATGATGAGGTCGCCCACGATCGAGTCGACGATCTTGCCGAATGCGGCGCCGATGATCACGCCCACGGCCAGGTCGACCACGTTGCCCTTGACCGCGAACTCGCGAAATTCAGCCAGCATGCCCATGTCCACTCCCGCAGTTGATCGCGCGAGTATGCAGGGGAAAGTCGTTGCGTCAAACGCAACGTACGCGTTGAAACCGCCCAAAACGGTCAGCTACAATCGCGGGTTGACCCCAATAAGCGATACCTCGAGGACCCCCATGAGTGACACCCCAGTGGACGCCAGCAAACGGACGTGGCTGATCGCGTCCAGTTGCGCCGGCGCTGTGGGCGCCGGTTTCGTTGCCGTGCCCTTCGTCAGCAGTTTCCAGCCATCGGAAAAGGCCAAGGCCGCCGGGGCTCCCGTCGAGGTCGATATTTCGGCCCTGAAGCCGGGCGAAAAACTCACCGTCGAATGGCGCGGCAAGCCGGTGTGGATCATGAAGCGCACGCCCGAGCAGCTGGC